>JBEPVW010000013.1:0-37118 GCA_041690775.1 Acidobacteriota bacterium
AAGAGACAGGCTGACATCCGTGCGTTCGGCTTGCTGGCGCGATGACGAGCTACTGACAATGAGATCTCCGGCCCGTCCGGACGATTCCAATCCAACGGCACTTGCACCTGTGCACAATCAAGAGTCGTAGGATTCTCCTCGAAGCTATGCCACGCGATGCTCCCAGGCGACTCGACTTTCGACAAAGGCGCGTCCCCCCCGCCACGGCGGCATCAACCCGGTGGCTCCCGGGCAAGGAACAGATGCCAAAGCTCACGAGGAGCGCGACGAAAGCATGACTAACCAGCAGCGAAGTCGAGGAACCTCGCGGTTTGCCGGCGCAACAGAAGTCCTCGTTTTCGGTTATTGAGACACGTAATTTGCGACCGTCCATAGTCACGGGTCATGCTCACATTCATCTCCCGTGGCGCATTCCTGGTTGCGGATCAGTAAAATGGAGATGGAGACACTCCATCTGAAAATGAATTTCCGGCCTCTTTTTTGGATTTGTACAGGTTGAAAACCGTTTTTTAGCATTTTTTGCATTTCCCAAAAATGCCGAAAAAGTGGTATCTAGGTACTCAAAAGTGGTACCCAGCTACCCACATTTTTATCCCGACTCCCAAAAAGTGGAATCCGGATACCACATTGCACCGTTCTCGCGGCAGATTTGAGGAGAAATAGAGTTTTGCAGTCCGAAAAAATTGAGCTTTTTGGTAACCGGAGAAACATAGTTTCTCCGGTTATCAAAATTTGAGCTTGCGGAGCCAACAGGAAATAAATTTTTGAAGTGGCGGGAAGTGGACATGGTGCGCAGGTTCTGGATGATCGCAGCGCTAAGTTTCGTAACGTGCTTACCGGCGTGCGGGCAGATCAGTCCATCTGCTGGAGAAAAATGTGCGAGCCTAGCCAACCTCGCGCTGCCGAACGCCAAGGTGACGCTGGCTGAGCAGGTCTTGGCCGGAGGATCGATCCTCTTGCGGCAAAATATAGCGGCAAAGGCAGCACGAACCAGACAAATAATTTCGTTTGCGCGACGGAAGTAAAGTAAGGAGAACGCGACGGAAGCGAAGTAAGGAGAACGATCGGTAGTGTCTTATGATGACCAACGTTGCCAGCAAACGCCCGAGCAATCGAGGGCGTTTTTTGAAGTTAGAGTCAGCGGAGACGTCGAGCTCGACAATGTTTGAGACCCCAGGCTGTACAGGAAAAATATGGCTCTAATGCTGGATGAACTCACGGCGCTCGTGACGGGCGCGAGTAAGGGCGTAGGCAAAGGAATTGCCCGCGGTCTTGCGCAGGCTGGTTGCCGAGTAGCAGTGAATTACAACTCCGATGCGGATGGCGCAGAGCAGACAGTGGCGGAGTTGCGCGACCTGGGTGCAGAAGCGTTCAGCGTGCGTGCGGACGTGGGTGTCGCTTCCGATGTGAAGACAATGTTTGATGCGACACTCAGTCGCTTTCAGCGTCTGGACATTCTTGTCAACAATGCGGGCATACAGACTTGGAAGCCTTTGTTGGAATTGGAAGAAGCGGAGTGGGACAGCGTCATTGCGACCAATCTGAAAGGATGCTTTCTGTGCACGCAACATGCTGCCCGCGCCATGAAGGAGGGTTCTTTCGGCTCCATCATAAATATCGGGTCCGGCAGCAATAAGGTGCCTTTCCCGAATCTCTCCTCCTACACTGCGAGCAAAGGTGGGATTGAAATGTTTACAAAAGCCGCAGCGGTAGAGCTTGGGCCGTATGGCATTCGCGTGAATTGCGTCGCGCCCGGAGCGATTGAGATTGAGCGCACCAAGCTGGAGGCGGCTGGCTTTAGCGACGCGTGGGCTAAGATTACTCCTCTTCGACGTATCGGCATGCCTGAAGATGTCGCGGGATTGGTGGTATTCCTCGCAAGCCGTGAAGCGTCGTTTATCACCGGACAAACGATTTGGGTCGACGGCGCGGCATTCACTCAGCCCCGTTGGCCGCATGAAGACTATCGTCTGTAAGCAGTTTCCATTTGAGCGATGCTGCGAAAGTAGATGAAAATGATGGAAATACCGTTCGCCTCCGTCCTCGAAACAGCCGATTTGCCGCTCTTTGAAGTTGCGACACATGCGCCCGGCCCACGCGGAAGTCTGCCGCTCACGCCTGAAATGCTGGAGAAGTGGCCCTCTGGAAATCTCTTTGGGCTAAGCCAAAATGCGGGGATGGGATGGGAACCATCCAAACTGCTGGGCCCTGAGATCCTGCTCCTAAGCACACACGGCGGCATTCGCGCGGAGGACGGAAAGCCGATTGCACTCGGCTTCCACACCGGGCATTGGGAAGTGGGATTGCTGGTCGCGGAAGCAGCTCGTGAACTGAAGTCGCTTGACGCCGTTCCGTTCGCCGGCTACTGCACCGATCCTTGCGATGGTCGAACACAGGGCACTAGCGGCATGCTCGATTCCCTGCCGTTCCGCAATGATGCCGCGATTGTTTTGCGAAGGCTGATGCGGTCGCTGCCTCAGCGAAAAGGTGTGATCGGCGTCGCCACCTGCGACAAGGGATTGCCGGCGATGATGATGGCATTGGCTTCGGCTGGCGCAATACCATCCGTCCTTGTGCCGGGCGGCGTAACGCTGCTTCCCGAAGCGGGCGAGGACGCGGGCATCGTCCAAACAATCGGCGCGCGCTTTAGCCATCACAAAATTACGCTGGAGTACGCCGCGGAAGTTGGTTGCCGTACATGCGCTACCCCTGGCGGAGGCTGTCAGTTTCTGGGAACGGCGGCGACAGCGCAGGTTGTCGGAGAGGCCCTGGGCCTTGCACTGCCGCATACCGCCCTGGCTCCTTCCGGACAACCCATCTGGCTCGATGGCGCCAGGCGTTCAGCGAAAGCAATAATGAGGCTCAACAATCTCGGCCTCGGAACACGGGACATCCTGACGCAGGCGTCCGTTGAAAATGCGATGGTAGTGCACGCCGCGTTTGGCGGCTCCACCAACCTGTTACTGCATCTGCCCGCTATTGCGCATTCCGCCGGCTTAAAGAGACCCGGGGCATCGGATTGGACGAGAGTAAACAGAGAGATCCCGCGTCTGGTGGATGCGTTGCCCAATGGCCCTGGAAACTATGCCACTGTTCAGGTTTTTCTGGCGGGCGGCGTTCCTGAAGTGATGTTGCATCTGAGGCGCGCCGGCCTGCTGGATACAAGCGTGCGAACGGTTACTGGAGAGAAACTGGATGCCTGTCTGGACTGGTGGCAGGAAAGCCAACGGCGGCACGAAATGAAATCCAGACTGAAGAAGTTGGATGGAATTGACCCCGAGGATGTGGTGTTGAGCCCTGAGCGTGCTAAGTCGCGCGGCCTTACCCCAACCGTCTGCTTCCCTGTAGGGAACATTGCGATAGAAGGCTCGGTTATCAAGAGTACAGCGATTGATCCTGATCTGATCGGCGGAGATGGTGTGTATCGAAAGCTAGGTCCTGCCAGGGTATTTGTCTCTGAGGAGGCAGCCATCCAGGCGATCAAGGATGATCACATTCAGGAGGGAGATGTGATGGTCCTGATCTGCAATGGCCCGATGGGTTCGGGCATGCAGGAAATCTACCAGATCACTTCCGCCCTCAAACATCTTCCGTTTGGAAAGCATGTCGCAGTAGTGACCGATGCTCGCTTCAGCGGCGTTTCAACCGGGGCATGTATTGGCCACGTTTCGCCGGAAGCGCTTGCTGGCGGCCCGATCGGAAAGGTTCGGGATGGCGATCTGATTGAGATTGTGATTGACCGGGTGAACCTCGAAGGCTCTGTCAACTTTGTCGGCGAGGCCGGCGATACGTTTGGCGCGGAAGAGGGAGCGCGTCGACTGGCATTGCGCCCCTTGCGGGAAGACCTGCGCGTCAATCCTTTCCTTCCGGACGACACGCGGCTTTGGGCAGCTTTGATCCACGTCAGCGGAGGTGTTTGGGGCGGGTGTGTTTACGATGTGGATTCAATCGTTTCCACACTTGAGAAAGGAAGACTGTTGCAATAGACATGGAGAACCTATCGAATCACGGATTCCATTTCGCAGGAGGATCCAATCAGCGATGAGCTTGTTCAAACTGCTTTGCATCTGAACAAGAACGGAGGGTCTGATGGCCACAAAAAGTACCAATACATGCGAGTCTCACCACAGCTCCCATTGATGATTGTGCCGTGTTGCCCGGAGTTTCCTGATGAACTACCACGAGCCTTCTCTTTTAAACATCCTCATTGCTGAGCGGCGCGTTCGAGCCCTCGCTGCCGCCTGCGGATAATTTTGTCCAGTATTCATCTACTTCCTGTTGCGAATCGCACCGCACGGTGAACGAGCTTGCTTCGGTGAATTTGAAGGCCGGGCCACCGTTAAGCGCTGTGAATTTCTGCCCGTCGAGCTCGAAGGCGATGGTCAGCACGCTGCCCTTCGGGACCGGAGCGTCTCCTGGGTTGGGCAAGGCATCGAGACGGCGCGAATTAGAAACGGATTGGTCTGCCCATAAATCTGCCTCGGTCGCCGCATGTGCACGCCTTCCACAATAAGCTATCAAATAAAATGTACGAACGGCATCAACCCATTCCAACGGCATGCATCGGCTTTGGACAAAATGATTGAGGCTGGTGTTCTGCCGTCGCAAAGGCGATCCGGGGCGAAGTATCTCGCCCGGTCCGCTGTTCACGGGCCTGGCAGCCCCCGTCATTGAAGGACCGCTGAGGGTCCTCAGCGAAGGAAGTTCAAAATAACTAGCCGACGGACCCCTGCAAATGATCGAGATTGGGCTTATGACCGCTTTTTCAGCGCGGAGTAGGAAAGAAGAAGCTTAGAACGGCACAATGGATTTGGGAAAAGGAAATTCCATATGACTCTCTTGCTGTTACAGATGACCGTCGTGTTGCTCATAACCGTTTTCTGCGGCTGGCTTGCGCGCAAGCTGGGACAGTCACGCGTGATCGGAGAAATCATCGGTGGCATTCTGCTGGGACCTTCTGTGTTTGGCCGATTGACGCCGCACTGGTCGGCGGTGCTGTTTCCCGCCGCATCCTTCAATGCCTTCGATATCCTGAGCACCGTCGGTCTGATCTTGTTTCTATTTCTGATCGGGATGGAACTGGATTACGGCCATCTATATAAGCAGCGTGCAACCGCTGTAATGGCAAGTGGAATGAGTATTCTGTTCCCATTCGCTATGGGGGCGATTCTGGCGCACTCCTTGCGCATACGTTTTGCGCCGCATGGGATTGGCAGCATACCCTTCGTTCTTTTCCTGGGAATTTCCATGAGCATCACGGCTTTCCCTGTATTGGCTCGCATCATCGAGGAACGCCATATGCAGGGTACAGCGCTCGGGACCACGGCAATACTCTGCGCCGCAGTGGATGACGTTGTGGCGTGGACCCTGCTTGCCGTAGCCCTGGCACTCCTCGGACACGATGGCGGCTCCGCTTCCCTGCCTCTGCGCTTAGTGGGGCTGGCAGTTTATCTATTTTTGATGATCGTTGTGGTCCGACCACTGGCTGCGCGACTTATCAAACATCTGCGAGTAACAGAGCTTACGCTGGAAATGCTGGGCGTAGTGGTGGCCTTCACGCTGGCTTCGGCGGCGGTTACGGAGGCAATCGGCGTGCATCCGCTGTTCGGAGCATTTATGGCCGGGGTATGCTTCCCAAGAGTTGAACGCTGGCAAATGGCAATGCGTGCCAAATTGGATATGCTGGTTTCCGTTCTGCTGCTACCTCTCTTTTTCGCTCTTACTGGAATGCGCACGCGACTCGACCTGCTTACCGGCAGTTCAGTGTGGTTATGGGCTGGGATCGTATTGATAGCGGCTATATTTGGGAAAATGGGTGGAGCTGCCCTGGCTGCAAGATGGAACGGGCAGTCGTGGAAGGACGCTGCGGCCTTGGGAGCACTCTTGAACACAAGAGGTTTGGTCGAGTTGATTGTCCTGAACATCGCTTACAACGTAGGCGCATTCACGCCCACGCTTTTCACCATGCTGGTGGTCATGGCGCTTGTGACGACAATGATTACAACTCCGATTCTCGACATGTTGAGAGTAAAGAATGCAGAGAGTCTCACTCCGGACATAGAGGCAACCGTATAGGATATTTATTTCACGAAACATGCAAGCAGCTATACGCCGTGGCAAAGACAAGGAGAACAACAGAATTATGAACCGCAGAGATTTTATGGGCACCGTAGTCGGAGGAATTGCTGTGGCCAAGCTGGGAGCAGCGAATCTGTATGGGTATGGCGCAGAGCCTGCGATAACAGCCGCGGCATCTGCCGACAGAGGACCAGAGTCGCAGGGGGCGTGGACCAAAGGCGGAGTAATCGACGCGGGCGGCGACCATGAGCCATACATCTTCGTAGTGCGTCGCGGCGGTCAAAGGCTCGATGCCCATGAATACTACGAATATGAGCAGAGTGAAAAACTGATTCGGAAGCTCAAGGATCAAGGGGTGGAAGTCTTCCATACCCATTTGTATAAGGGATTCGGCATGGCGGCCGAAAAGCCCGATATGGAAGCCACTATACGGACCGCGGCCATTGTTCACCGTCTGGGAATGAAGATAGACACCTACGTCCAATGGGACACGATGATGTACGAGACCTTCTTCGCAGAGGAACCGCGCGCCACCGGCTGGATACAGTGCGATCAGTGGGGTCAGCCCATCATGACCGAGTATGGGTTTCAGCAGTCGTTCCGCTACCGTCCCTGCTTTTCAAACCAGGAATATATCGATTACCTGAAGAAAATTGTGCGTTATGCAGTCGTGGAAGTGAAGACGGATTTCATTCATTTCGATAACTTCGATTTGAGCCCGGAACCCGACTCCTGCCATTGCAATGGCTGCAAATCCGGTTTCCGCAAATATCTGCGAACGAAGTATTCACCGGCGCAGCGGAAAGCTCGATTTGGATTCGAGAATATCGATTATGTGAATCCACCTTTGTGGAATCGATCAAACCCTCCCGAGAAATTGGATATCATCTTCGATCCTGCATTCCAGGAATGGATCGAGTACCGGTGCCAGTCGATGGCGGACGCTCTGGGCCAGATGGCCGCTCTAATCAACTCTTTAAATCCCGAGGTCGCCGTGGAAATAAATTTTGGCGGCATCGTGGGTCACAACAATCCCTGGACGCTTGGCAGCGACCACTCCCGGCTTCTGCAATACACCCAGGTCTTCTGGGATGAACAGGACACCAACCCAGAATATCTACCGGACGGAAGGCTGATCACGACAATCCGCACCTATAAAATGGCGCGGAGATATCGGAACATCGCTTTTACGACCGGTCCGTCCAGCAAATCGGGCAACAACGAGGCGGCCATTGGGGAGAGCCTGGCATTCAATCAGACGATTGGCTCGGCGGGCGGCGACCCGCTTCCCGCTGAAATGTTGAAGTACATTTCTTTTTATCGGAAGAATCGAGATTTGTATGTGGGGACGAAGGATGTGGCGACGGTGGCCGTGTTTCGCTCTCATCCATCCATCACCTACCATAACTCGCACGCGGGTTTGAGCGCGATCCTGGTGGAACAGGCGTTGATTCAGGCGAAGGTTCCGTTTCATCTTATCTTCGATGAGCACCTCAGCGATCTCTCTCCGGCCCTGTGCAAGGTCCTCATTCTTCCGAATTCAGAATGCCTCTCCGATGAGCAACTCGCCTCGATTCGCAGATTTGTCGAGGCTGGCGGCGGACTGATCGCGACGGAGGAGACGGGCCTCTACGACTCCTGGCGTCGCCTGCGGGTTAAACCAGGATTAGAGGGGCTTGTCGACAATCAACCGGCGGCCGCCCCGTATCAGGAAGAGGTGGCAATGGTGTCCGTCGTTGCGGGCATCGCTGCCCGGAAGCAGGTTGGCCAAGGGCGGGTGGTCTACCTGCCGGGAATCGAGTTCGATGGCCCTCTGCCGCCGTCGGAGCCGTATTTCCACATCGGCACCGCGTTTTGGAAACGCCCGAAGAACTGGAAGCAATTGATGGACGCTATCGAGTGGACTTCCCAGGGCGACATTCCATTCCAGGTTGTTGGTCCCGATTTTCTGGTGGCGAATCTGGTCGAACAGTCCGACAAACGGCGCAGACTCATTCATCTGGTGAACTACAACACCAGGCAGGCGCCATCGATTGCGAACATTGAAGTGAAGTGCACTCTGCCGGAGGGGAAATCGGCCAGTTCGGTACGGCTCTATTCCGTTGACTCGGATATCGGCGGCGCCCTGAATTTCCGCATGCAAGGCCCGCAGGCGGTGTTTACCGTTCCCAAGCTGAACGCATACTGCATGGTGGTGGTGAGTTGGTAACTTTGTGCCGTCAAACAGCATAGGAACCAAAACCCGAGTCATTCTTCAACCTAGAAGGCAATCCCATGAATAGAAGAAAGTTCGTGATCGGAAGCAGCGCGGCCCTGCTTACCTCGGCATTTCTTCCGATGCGCGGAATCGCGGGGTCGAAGTCCGGCTCGGGGGTTGCCCGCTCGTACGGCGAAGAAATGCCGGATATGTTGGTCTCGTATCTGGCGAAAAAGCAGAACTATCTTTCTTCTGCCTGGGACCGAAAGCGCGCTCTTCTCAATACCGCTGCGGACGTTGAAACGCGCAACGCATTCGTGCGGGCGAAAGTTGTCGAGATGCTTCGTGGTTTTCCCGCAAAGAATCCTCTGGAACCCGTCACGGTCAAAGTCATACAGAAGGATGGATACAGAATAGAGAACGTCATGTTTCAGAGTCGCCCCGATTTCTGGGTGACAGGAAATCTCTATGTCCCAATCTCCGGCGGCGGCCCTTTTCCAGGAATCATCTCGCCATGCGGACACTATCCGTTGGCGAGGATGCTGCCTCAATATCAAAGCGTCTACATCAATCTGGTGAAGAGCGGCTTTGTGGTTTTGGGTTATGACCCGATCGGGCAGGGAGAGCGTCGTCAATATTGGAGTCCGGAAACAAACGTCACAGATGTGGGCCCCAGCCCGACATATGAGCATTCCATGCCGGGCCAACTCTTATTGCTGTTGGGAGAAAACCTGACCGAGTATCTGGTGTGGGACGGCATGAGGGCGATCGATTACCTTTTGACCAGGCCCGAAGTGGATCCCAAACGGATTGGCTGTGCAGGCCACTCTGGAGGGGGAACCATGACGAAATTCATCAGTGTGGTCGATGAGCGGGTTCAATGCGTAGCCATTATTGAAGGAGGAACTGCCAACCGTTGGCCGCTGAAGATTGTGCCGTGGCAACCGGTTGGCCCGGGAGACGTAGAGCAGAATCTTTTTCCAGCTGCGCTCTACGGAGTTGATAACGTCGATTTGCAGACCGCCATTGCTCCCAGACCATTATTAGCGGCGGTTGAACATTACGAACCAGCTTTCGATGAAGCGGTACAGAAGATCCAAGCCCGCTATCGGCGACTCGGCGCGCAGAAGAAATTTGCTACCGTTGCTTCGGATGATCCGCACGCCTGGACCCCCAAGTTGAGACTCGCGACAACGGATTGGTTCTGCCGCTGGTTTTATGACCGCAAAGGGCCGTTGAACGAGCCCAGCTATGAAATCGTGCCTCCCGAGGATTTATATTGCACAACGAATGGCTCGATCCGCTACTCGCGCAAGGGCGAGACTATCTTTTCCCTCATCTCCAAAGAGCAGTCGGACCTACCGCCGCCCGAGCGCCCTGTACCGCAGACTGCGAGGGAGCGGAATTCCTATAAGGAGAAAACCCGTACTGAAATTCGCAGCTTGTTGCACTATCGAAAATCGGATCAACTCCTGAATGTGCGCCATATCGTCACGACACCGCGTGAAGACTATCGGATAGAAAAAATTCAGTTTCTTTCCGAGCCGGGCATTTACATTCCCGCATGGGTCTACGTGCCGGAGCGGGCCGGCGTTCTGCCGACCATTCTTTATGTCAGCGATGAAGGCATAGAAGCAGACGGGATGGAATTCGAAGGAGAGGAGGGATCGGGACTGACGCATAGCGTGCTTGATACATTGGTTCGCGCGGGGAATCTGGTTGTGGCTGTAGATGTCCGTGGGATCGGCGAAACCCAGCCGCTGCATCCCGCATCCTCCTCCTGCAATGAATTCGGGCAGCTATTTGACCTGGAGACTGGCATGGCATACATGGCATGGTTTATGGACCAGTCGCTGCTCGGAATGCGAATCCAGGATGTTATACGAAGCGTCGATTATGTCGCGAGCCGGCATGATGCTGACGGGAACCATCTGCATGTAATAGGAAAGGGAACAGGCGGCTTGTGGTGTTTATATGCCGCGGCACTCGATCCGCGCATTCGGAATCTAATCTCCGTACAAAGCCTGCTTTCCTACCGGTCACTGACTCAGGTGGATCGCTATCTCTACGGTGCAGATGTTTTTATTCCCGATGTCCTTTTGCATTTTGATCTTCCACAAGTCGCCGCGGCCATCGCCGGACGGCCGCTGACTCTAATCCAACCCATGGACGCCATGAAAAGCGCGGCGGGCGCAAGTCAGGCAGAGCAGGCTTACAGTTGGACGCGGGCCGTCTATGAAGCCGCAGGACAGGGAAGCCTTTTCCAGATTGAGTCCCAAGGCAAAGACCTCGATACTCCAGAGCATTATCTCAATCTGATCCGCGCTGCCGCTGCGGTTTGAAAATACCGTGGTACGAGAGAGTAAACAAGCCGCAAATTGTCGTCGTGCCTCCCGAATTCGGAGGACGTCAGCCCCGTTTCTTTACCATGCTAAGCGCCGTCAAGATCACAGCATTGCTGGCAATCACAGGCCCAACGTCATTATTAAAGTCGTCCGTGCCACCCCGGAAACCGGTTGTGCCCTGCAACCGGACCTCTCGAATGACTTTACCGAGCCGAGGATTCATCCACTCGTAAGCGAAGAATATAACGCTATTTTTTCCATTCGCTCCAACGGACAACGCATCGGCGCCGTAGCAATAATCATCTGCGGAGACCCGTTCGCCCCAGTTCCATTCGAGAATATTCACGCCATAGCGGATTGGAATCGTCATAACGAAATCATCTTCATAGACGACCTCATACCATCCCAGGAGATCTGCCGTATCCTGCTGGTCCCAGATCAATCGAACGCTGTCTCTATTTTTCGCGGGCTTTGCTGACGCATGGAGAAAAATCAGACTGGTAGGCGCTTCTCCCACTGGGATTCCGGTCACGGCCCTAGGCAGGTCGATCTCTTCTTTTCCTTTCGTTCCGACAATAATTGCGCGCTTGTCGCCAACGCGTTTCAGATCGAAAGGAACGTTGCCATATCGAACGGTTCCAGTCGCGATTCCACCAAGGTTTACAGCCAGTGTTGGGACGCGTTCCCCGATATTGAATTTGCTGGAAATGTCCACTGGCACGATCGTAGTTTCTGTCTGACTGGGTGGAGTAACTCCGCTGAACCTGGCGCGAATGGCGGGAAGCATCGATTGAACCCTTGCCGACAAGGCATTGGCGTCCATCGTATGCCCGGTCCAGAGAATGCTGCTGCAACCAAGAAAAAGCGACATCATATCTTTTCCGAAACCAACTTCATTGGTCGCATACCAAGCCGATGAAGCGCCCCCGAGCAGTGTGGAACGAGTCTTGCGCGTTTCATAATGCTCGATATTCGGCTCAAAATTTCCATAAATTTGCTTGAAACCCATCTTGTCGAGATAGGCTTCATTGAGTTCCGCAGAAGTCTTTTGGTTCGGTTCGTCTTTCCAAAACCAGTTATAGATCAAACAATCTTTCGGGATGAGTCTATCTACCTGTTCAGGAGTCAGGCCGCCGGGAGAATAATAAACCCATCCATCTGGCGCAACCTTCTTTTGCAGGCCTGTGCCACGAACCGACTGTAGCAACATGTCACCCCAAAGGGCGGTCTGGATGCCTTTGGATGCCAGGTGATCGTGGATATTCTTAACATCCTGGCCATATAGCTCACCGATATCTTTATCTTCGCATTGGGGCGATACTCCAACGGGTAAAAATAATTCGTCGTGACCAATGTGAACAGTCTTTGGTTTCAAAACATCGATGTACTCGTCATAAACCTCAAACACCAGGGAGTAGGACTTTGGATTGGATGGACAGTAAATGTCTGGCCATTTATTTTGCGGCACAGCCGCAAGCTCCCTGTGTTCCGTTAGTAAATAGTAACTATGCGTGAAAGAAGGAATCTGAGGAACGAGTTCAATGTGGTATCTAGCTATCCAACGCACCAGGTCGGCGACCTCCTCCTTTTCCAGGAAACCTCCATCTGCACAGTCCTGATGCGAGGAGTTCTGTTCCATATCATGGAACGGCTGTAGAGGATAGTTACGACAGCTATAGTTCACGTCTCTTGCAAACTGAACCCATCCGTAATTCAGTTCGGGATGATTATCTAGTCGCATGCATGCGTTCATTTCCATAATGATGGTGTTGAACTTATACATGGCTACAAAATCGCGTATAAAGCGTTTGAAAAACGGGATATTGTCGCGCCCAGGAAGATACAGGCTGATGCCGCGATACGGCTTGTCCGGCCAGTCGCGAATCAGTGCACCGCGAAATCGCAGATCCCTTGTTTGGTTCGGAAGCAATTGCCGAAGAGACTGCAGCCCATAGAAAGCTCCACGGTCGTCGATGCCGGCAATCAGAACGGTATTGCTGTCGGTCCGTAGAATGTACCCTTCCGCGCGAAGGCTTTGGGCGCGTGTCGTCAACTCCGTCTCAGCGCAATATCGCTGAACTAATGGATTTTTGACCGACCCCATCAGAATTACGCGCTTGTTGGTATTTAAATTTGTCACCCGTTCGATTTTCAGGTGCAACCCGAATCTGTCGCTTAATTCGTTCACTAACGAGGTCGCTAAGAACAAATCCTGTGCCGACGGTTCCGACGGCACGACAACGCGTACCTGATCATTCAGGACGAAGTCACTGCCTGATCCGGAAATTTCTTGTGGTTTTGGAAAGATTAAAGATTGTAGCGACAACGGCCCTTCGCCATGACGATTGTTCCCGTTGTCAGCCGCGGCCTGCGCTTCGCCGTAGAGACGCGCGTCGCGGCCCACAATCGCACCGCCTGCAGCGGCCCCTGCAGCGGCGTGTAAGAATTCTCGACGTGTTAGATCCTTCATTCAAGGCACTCCTTCCAAGCGCCTGCCGAGCCTAAGAGTGTTCCTGGCATGGCGGGTAACAATACGTCAACATGGATTACCGATCTCATCACGAGTCGGATTGTCAGTATAACTGTAGTGGAGTATGCCGATTTGTTGTACCTGAACAAATCATATGCCGATCTTTAAATGCGGGTGGAGAACTAGAATAATTCTCCACCCCAAGTATCCAGCTACCAGAGAAGCTTCAATGCGAACTGAAGTTGCCGCCCGGTTGAGGAAGCAGTGGATTGGATTTTTCCAAATGAGCCTGAGCTTGCGTTAGCATTTGGATTCGCAAAGTTTACCTGATTAAAAGTATTGAATGACTCCGCTCTAAATTGAAGTTTGAAGGTTTTCGGTAATGTAAAGTCTTTCAATAATGAAGCGTCCGTATTCGCATAAGCGGGTCCGTAGATAAACCCTCTGCTGACATTGCCGTAGGTCCCGAGTGTTTCGTTGCTCGTCGGTACAAAGGCTTGCTTGTTAAAGAACATGTTCACCTCAGACCGGCGATTCGGGTGACTGATCCGGACAGTGCTGGCGGTTGCACCTGGCTGGAGTTGTGCATATTGTCTCTCGCCTGTTCCATCGAGTGCCACATCCTGCCCGGCAAAGAAGGTTATAGGGAGTCCGCTCTCGACCGTATGGATCGCTGTCAATGTCCAACCCGCCAATAAACTATTCGCTATTGGATTATCGAAGTGGATTGGAAGTGGGTAAAGCCATGAAGCCACGAAAGAATCTCTGCGATCGAAATCGGACGGTCCATAACCGGCTCTTAGGTTAAATGGATTCGGAATGTTGGCATTATTGTTGTTCGTCGAATTTGCGTCGAGCGATCTTGCACGCGTGTAGTTGGCAAGGATGGTTGCGCCATGACCAAACCGTTTTGTTCCCTGAATTTGTAAAGCGTTGTAATTACTGTGGGCAAAATTTTCCATGATCCTGTTTGTCGCGCCCAAAATGCCTGGCTCGTAGATCACGCGGTCAGGGGCGTTGCTTGCAGAAGGGGGCGCGCCAGTTATTGGATCGTCGATAAACTGCGCTGGATTAAACGGGACACGTCCGTGGACCCCGGCCCCTGTGTTTCCAACATAGGATATTTCGATCATGGTGCTTGGCGTAATTTGCCTCTGAACCGAAAGGCTGTATTCCTGGTAGCGAGGCAGATGCAGAGTTTTGCTTATGGCTAGGAATCCCTCAATTGGTAAAGGGAAAAGTGAGCAACTGTAAAACGGATATGTTGGAATCGGTACGCATCCAAACTTACCGGTCGGAGCGATGGGCGGGTTTGCCTGCCCGGTAGAAGTAATAGGATTCGTAAGATTGCCGCGGTTTGCGTTGATAAAGCCGGCATAGGGCGCGTTTTCCTGCGCCACCTCATTCGCGTTGATAGAGTTGAAAAACACTCCATATCCGCCGCGAACGCTTGTTTTCCCATCTCCAAAAACATCCCACGCAAAACCCACCCGAGGAGCCACGTTGCCGAGATTTGACTGTGCGATACCCTTGCCGACGCCTTTATCACCGATGAACAATATTCCCGGAGGTGCGGTGGGGTCGACCGTCGATTGGACTCCCGGCACTATGGTATCCAGTTTATTATTTCCATCCTTCCATTGAAGGAATGGCTCATAGCGCAATCCGTAATTCAGAATGAAGCGCGGGTTTACTCGAAATGAATCCTGAGCGTAAAAGGAATTGTAGGCTGTGCGATCGTCGTTGACGCGAACGCCGAAGTTAAGATTGAGATTGTCGTACGCGCCCAGAAGGAAATCGGCCACCGGATCTCCGCTGGCAGGGGGCGGAGGTGTTGTGCCGGGAGGCGGTGGATGTGGGTCTTGTGTGCGAACTCCGCTGAACGAGAAAACAACCGGAGCAATATACGATTGAAAGAAGTGCAGCTTTAACGTCTCGAAGCCGAACTCCAGGCTATGTCGCCCTTTCGTCCATGACAAGTTGTCGGAAACCTGATAATTGATTCCCGCGAACTGGATTGCGTATCCGGAATCCAGAATGAATTGGTCTCCAACGTTCGCCGCAATGGAGCCGGTTGGAGTGTATTGCGGCAGGTTGAGCCCGAGGGACGCGTTGGTATGCGTTTGATTGTTCGCCTCGTTGGTGGTCGTGTTTAGAACGGAAAAGATCGCCTGGTTGATGAGTGTCGGGGAAAATGAATAGATGTCGTTAATGACACCATTCTGCGTTTTTATCGAGGTCGTGTTCGCGACATACCCAGAGATATTTCCGCCATCGTAACCGGAAAAAGGCGATACGATGCTGGTGTTGTCCTGGTAATAATGCCCGAATATCAAATTCTTGGAACTCTGGTTCCAATCCAGTCTCACCGATCCCGTATTGTCAGTAATGGGACTTGCAGCAATGGAGGTAACTGTTCCAGTAGCCGACTGTGGAACAAAAGCCAACAGGTTCATCGCCACTGGATTGATGCATCCGGGATTAATTACGTTCGCCACCACGCAGGGCGCGCCACCAGGAGCCGTAAAAGGCAGCCCGGTGACCGGATCGGTCGGATTGAACAGTACATTGGGCGACCCAGTGAAATCGCCGGCTCTTTCCGCCGCGCTGGGAACCTGGGCCTGACTTCCCTCCGAGCTTCCGTGGTCCACTAATCTCTGGAATGAGCCAAAGAAGAAGACTTTGCGTTTCAGGATTGGGCCGCCGATCGCTCCGCCAAATTGATTTTGCTTTTCTGCCGGGACTTTCAGAGCGAAATAATCTTTCGCGTTGAAAGCATCATTTCGCAAAAACTCAAAGGCTGATCCATGAAATGAATCGGTTCCGGCCCGCGAGACAACTTCTACCTGTGCCCCCGAACTATGACCGTATTCTGCTGAAAAATTGGAGGTTAGTATACGGAACTGCGCAATCGCATCTGGCGGCGGAAGATTAAGACCGGTATTGCGGGAGGGATTGTTGAAATAGGCTCCATCAAACGTATAGACGGTCGCGTTCGGCAAGCTCCCATTCACATTCATCTCGGGTCCGCCGCGTGCATCACTCATGTTTTGCGGAGCGCTGACATTCGTTACGCCGGGGATCAGGGCCGCCAGGCTGATGATGTTGCGGCCATTCAAGGGCAAATCGACAACACGGCGATCATCCACCAGGCCAGATAACGTGTTTGAAGTCGTATCCACCAGCGGCACCGTACTCGAAACCTGAACCACGCTTTCTACCGTTCCCAAGGCTAGTTGCGCGTCCGCCCTGGCATTCTGCGACACAGTCAGTTCAACGCCCGATCGCACTTGCCGCTTGAATCCCGATGCATCGAATGTGATCGTGTAATGGCCGGCAGGCAGCGCGATAAAATTGTAGAAACCCTCGGCGTCCGTTTGCGCGGTGCGGGTCGTGGATTGTTCGGTCATGGTTGCCGTAACCGTTGTACCCGGCAAAGCTGAGCCTGAGGCATCCCGCACGTATCCTGAGATGTTGGCAGTCCCCTGGGCGAATGCCGCCGGAACAGCCGCCAGAAATAAGCAAACCAACAACACGGTCGTCGCCAGCGATGAGCGCCGCAAATTCAGCCCAGAGCCAAACCTATTAAAAAACGTTTGAAAATAAATTTTGCTGCTGCTCATTGCGTCCCCCGATTCACGTTGAAAAATACCTCTGGCTGCCTCAGCGCGTCTAGCTTACTGCCGTCGAATAATATGACGGTTAATCGTTTTACCATAGTGAGCTGTTGTACCCAATTTGGAGGACCATTGTCAAGAGCAATTCACGCGGAAGCACTTCCTTTCGATGTCGTGGAAGCGATATCTCAACTGCTGGGGCAGACATCGTTCAAGACAGATCAGGCCGGCACTCAGCTAAGCACCCTAGTGCTAAATCTCCGACATGCTTTTCTGGCTTCAGCAAAAGAAATGCGTTAGACCGGCGGCGAAGTGCGTTCTGCAAAGTGGTACTGCTGCCAGTAGGGGTAGACCGGTGTCACATTGCTGGCCGCATCGAGCTGAGCAATCTGTTCAGCCGTTAGCTTCCAGCCGACCGCGCCGAGATTTTGTCTGAGCTGCTCTTCGTTGCGGGCGCCAACAATGGCACTGGCGACAGTTGGCCGGTGTATTAACCAATTCAGTGCAATTTGGGCAATGGTCTTTCCCGTCTCTTTGGCGACCACATCCAGTGCATCGACCACCTTGTAGAGATACTCATCAGCAATCAGCGGTCCGTTCACGGCAGTCTTGTGCAAGCGGCTGACCTTCGGGAACGGCTGATTCCGGCGGATTTTTCCTGTTAGGCGACCCCAGCCCAGCGGACTCCAAACCAGCGCGGAGACGCGTTCCTCGATACCCAGCGGCATCAGTTCCCACTCGTACTCGCGGCCGACCAGCGAATAGTAGACTTGATGAGCCACGTAGCGCTGCCAGCCATATTTTTCTGAGATGGCCAGGGACTTCATCAGGTGCCAGCCGGAAAAATTCGAGCAGGCAATGTAGCGAACCTTGCCCTGATGTACGAAATTCGTCAGCGTGTCGAGCGTCTCATCCATCGGGGTCTGCGCATCGAAGGTATGTATGTGGTAAATATCGACGTAGTCGGTACCGAGACGGCGCAGGCTGGCATCCAGTTGCCGGGTCAAATGATAGCGAGAGGCGCCAATGTTGTTCGGCCCTTCACCCATGCGGACGGTGGCTTTCGTTGATATAAGAAGCTTGTCCCGGCGCCCCTGAACAGCTTTCCCCAGGATCTCTTCGGACATTCCGGCGGAGTAGATGTCGGCTGTATCGAAGAGGTTCACGCCGGCATCCAGACAGATGTCGACTAGACGCGTGGCCTCCGTCGTATCGGTTTCTCCCCATGCTTTGAAGAATTCTCCGGAACCGCCGAAGGTGGCTGCGCCAAAGCTCAACGCGGAGACCTTCAGTCCCGAGTGACCGAGCAGTCTATATTCCATTGTTCAGTTTTCCTTTAGCCTGGGCTGTTTCGTTCAGCGGATGTATCGATGCACGACGCATGGACGGAGTTATACCATGGGGTCGGCGTCGAGCGATAGGTTCGAACTGTGAGGGAATTGCGTGTCGCAAACATCAACCATTCAAAATGCACGACACGCGCGACAACTGCTGCGTCCATTGCGCGCGGAATTAATTCAGCTTGTGATCGACCTTGTTCGGACGAACACTGTCGCTGTTCCCCCGGATGGGAATGAGACCCCCGGGCAGCTCGTTTTGCGGCGTTTTCTTCGCAAATACAAGGTGCAATCGGAGCTCTACGAGACAGAGTTCGTCACCACATCCGACAGCCCGTGGAAACACACCGATCGGCATTATCGAGGACGCAAAAACCTCATCGCCCGGCTCGCAGGTTCGGGCGGAGGACGCAGTCTGTTGCTGAGCGGGCATATGGACACGGTGCCGACGCGCGTCGAAGCATGGACCACGCCTCCGTGGTCGCCGGAAATGCGCAAAGGCCGTCTTTACGGTTTGGGTACCTTCGACATGAAAGCGGGTCTCGCCGCGCAAGCAGTCGCGTTATGTGCACTGCATGCGGGCAGAGTGCGGTTGCGCGGCGATCTGATCTTTGAGTCGGTTGTCGATGAGGAGTGGGGAGGCGGGGGAGGCACGCTCGCAGGACGTCTGCGCGGTGACATGGCCGACGCCTGCATCATCTCCGAAAGCACGCAACTGGAGGTCTTTCGCGCGACACGCGGCGGTTTTGTGGTCGATCTTTCGGTCAGCGCCGGCGATGCTTCGGCTTACTTTTCCTCAGCGCCGGTGGTCAGTCCCGCAGTACCTTTGGGACGGTTGCTGCAGTGGGTGGATGGCTGGGTGAAACGTCGTAGCCGCAAAGCCACACGCGGCGCATACCGTTCTATTTCCGACCCCACACCGGTGCAGGTATTTGCGGTTGAAGCCAATCGACTGGATGCAGATGTTCCCTTCAGCGTGCCGCTGACAGCCGCTGTCCGCGTGTACTTCCAGTTTCTTCCGCATGAAGATGTGGATGCCGTAATCGGCACGGTTCGCGAATCGCTGCGGCAATTTCAGAAGACTGATCCATTCTTCCGCAATCATCCCATTGAATGGCGACCTGTTGTTGACCCCCCATTGCTCGGCCATGAACTGGCGCGCAATCATCCTTGGACGGAGTGCCTTTCCCGGAGCGCCTCAGTAGCGCTGGGCAAGCCGCGGGCAGTCACGGTTGCGCCGTATCCTTGCGATGCTTTTCTGATGCAACGAGTTTACGGAATTCCGACGCTGCTCTTCGGCCCGCGCGGTGGTGGCGCGCACAATCCGGACGAGTACGTCGAGCCTCGCTCTGTTCTCCAAACAGCCGAAGTGCTGCTGACGACTGCGCTGGAGTGGAGCGCATAGACGCGGGACACATCAAAACGCGTGCTTTGCGTGAGACGATCTCGCTTGTTCGATGAATGTGGAAAGCAAGGTTCCTGCTACTGCCGGAGTAAGTTCAGGTCTATACCTTCCGCCATCGCGCGCAATCCGGAGACGTTCGGATGAAGATGGTCGCCGCTGTCGTAGGCAGGCAGCAGGCGAGCCGGATGGGTGGGGTCGCGGACGATCTTGTCGAAATCCGCGACACCGTCCAGACTTTTCGTGGTGCGGATCCAATCGTTGACTGCTTCCCGCATCCTCTCCCCGTCCAGCGAAGCATATTTGCAGTTCTCATAAGGCAATATTGTCGCGCCGATCACCTTAATCCCATGGGCGTGGGCGCGCACAGCGATCTGGTCCAATGCAAAGATCAGCCTCTGTGCTGTCTCCGCAGGGTTGCTGGGCGTGGCAGAGACGTTATGTCCGATGTCATTGATGCCTTCCAGCACGATGAGATATTTAATTCCAGCCTGCGCGATTACGTCCCGATCCAAGCGCCTCAGTGCGCTTTCGTCGCCGTCGCCATCGTGTAAAAGCCGGTTGCCGTTAATGCCCGCATTCAAGACTCCCATCCCAGAGAGCGATTTGTCCGCCTGGATACGGCGGGCCAAAACATCAGACCATCGCCCATTCATGTTGGGCTTACTAGCGGCTCCGTCGGTAATGCTGTCGCCGAGTGTGACGACGGCTCCGCCGGCTGGACTCGCTCCCTCTGTCCGCACATCGACGCCCTTGATAAAGGACCAGGAAGGCGACTCCGTTGGAGAAAGCAGCGTTTCCTCAGCAACCACATTCCCCGTCGCCAGATAGTTGGTCTGCAAGGCGTAGGAATGGACCGATGCCCGGCTTATCGGCTGTGCAGGGATGAACAGACTGATAGCAACGTTGGCTAGGGGCGGCAGCTTCAGCTCGACCGGATCGCTGACCATCATCGTGCCCGCCGGAAGCGTCACCGATGTCTGATCGCCAAATTTCAACGGCTTTGCCGTAGACAATTCAATAGCGCTGCCTCCCGCGCTGATTGCAATTTGTGCCGCGCCGATGGTCAGCGGTTCCAGCCCGAATTCGTTGGTCAGCACCACTCGGACCGCATTGCCTCCCGCAGAGACATGAACGATTTCACGATAGGTGGTGCCACCGTTGCCTGGCAGTCCTGTTGCATCCGATTGCGCGTTGGGAGATGCGGCCCATGTGCCGGTCCAGTTCCCCGGAGAGGTGGCTGCGAACGAGGCGAAAGTCAGCCCGAAGACGCAGAAAGACAGAAACAAGCAGCCGCGAACCACACCAACACTCTTCATTTCCAATACCCCGCATTTCAAATCAAGGTCAATTGCTGAATTTCCGTTTTCTTAATCTATCAACTCCGGTTGCATATTCGCCGAAGTCTAACATAGCTCGAACGAGCAATGAAGATTGAGAAGCATCCATAACGGACAGGAGTACCTGCATTGGATTAATTGTTTCCTGTCATCTAGCTCTGCTGAGATTTGCGCGAACGACCCTAGCTCGGTGCTCAAATGAGAATAGGGTCGACAAAGCATCTTCCAAAACTGATGACAGGAAGGATCACAGTCTGTATATCTAAACGAGGGCCCTCGGCCCGGGGGCACTGTGAGTGGTAACGATCCGTGACATCGCCAAGGAAACCGGACTTTCAATTGCTACGGTTTCCATGGTTCTCAATAAGGCGGCGCGCCGCATCCCGCCTGCTACCCAACGCCTGGTGGAAGAGACAGCGACTAAGCTGGGATATTTTCCTAATCTTCAGGCACGCTCGCTCCGCAGTAAGCGCACCCATAGTGTTGGCGTGCTGATATTCGACGTTACTGACCCGTATTGCGCCCTGATCCTTCGCGGAGTTGAAAATTCGCTCGGCGACGCAGGTTATATGTCTGTCCTGGCAGACCTGCAAAACACACCCGAACGTCTTCGACAGTGCGTCCAAATGTTGATGGAGCGTCGTGTCGAGGGGTTAATTGCGATTGCGAATCCACTCCAACTGGGAAATGAGCTTTCGGCTGTCATCAAGCAGTTCGACATTCCTGCGGTTGTCATTGGGAGCGAATCGGCAAACAAACTCCACTCATCGGTAGTGGTCGATAACCGCGCGGGAATGTGGGCTGCAGTCGAACACCTATACGATCTCGGTCATCGCGAGATCGCCGTCATCAAGGGGCCAAAGGTGATGAGTGACAGCACACCCCGCTGGGAAGGAATTCGAGAATGCGCTCATGCCAAAGGCATGAGCATCGATCGATCACTGGTCGTGGAGATACAAGGCAGAAACTCAAGTTATGAACAGGGCTATAAACTCACCGAACAGTTGCTGCGCCGGAAAAAGCGATTCAGCGGACTGATTGCCTTCGATGACTTGACCGCATTCGCGGCGATCGGCGCTCTCAGCAGCGCTGGACGCCGTGTGCCTGAGGATTGTTCGGTGGTTGGATTCGACGATGTACCCGGTGCGGCATTTTATAATCCCCCCCTAACTACCGTATGCCAATACATGGAAAAGCAGGGGGCCATCGGCGCGGAAATGATGCGGAAGCTCTTGGCGTCCGAAGCCGGATCCCTCCGCAAGAAGATGCACGAGAAAATTAAGCCGCATTTGGTGGTACGGAAGAGCACGGCACTTGCTTCGCGGTAGAAAAACGGCTTGACCGTCCAACTAAAATCAAAAGCATTTCATTTTGCTTGACAGCTTGGTCGCTTTAGTTAAACATTTAACCTATCGCGGAGACCGGGGTTCAGGAAATAACATCTCCTGTTTCCCTTAATTAGGAATCGAGGCGATGGCATTGGACGAGTTACCGTTCAAGTACGCAATGTTGACCGGGAACGTTACGCATCAGGCAGTCGATTTTCGCATTCGCTGAGAATGCCAATCCGCATGAAAGGCCGCGACGTGTCATACATTTTGCTCTTTGTGCAGCAGTATCAGCCATCCGCCGCAGAGGCCTTTCTAAAACTGGAAGCTGAATTCAAGAAGCTGGAACGCTCCTCGCCGGAATTCGCCCAGGGCAGGCGATATCTGTCGGAAGGCGAGCCAGCTCACACCCTTCTTTGGGAGTGCGAGTTTGCTTCGCTTGACGATGTGCAGGATGCGTTGAAAAAAATGGCGGACGATCCTACGCATCAGGCGCTTTTTGAAAAGCAGTTGCGTTATATTGTCGAGACACGTACCGAAATTTATAAGACACTTGACTTATAACTCCTATGAACAACCAGACAGTCCAAACCACAGGTGGTGATTACTTCGTAGACCCACAGCAGTTATTGGAATGGTGCAAAATTCCAGCGGAGAAGTTGCCCAGTCACCCTGGGGTTCGAATTCCATACCGGCAGATCCGTGATTCCGAAGAGATGGGCCAACTGATGGCCGAGGAGTTGGCCGAAGTCATTGAAGAAAATAATCGGAAAGGCCTGCCGACTCGCGCCATTATTCCATGCGGGCCAAAATGCTGGTATGCTCCGTTCGCGAACCTCGTGAATGCGCATTCGCTCTCGCTGCGCAAGCTGCATGTGTTTCACATGGACGAATGTCTCGACTGGCAAGGCCAACTGCTTCCCGCTAACCATCCGTACAATTTTCGCAGCTTTATGGAAGAACATTTTTACGGCGGCATTCATCCTGAACTGGCTGTTCCAGAAGAACAGCGATACTGGCTCTCCCCGGCAACCATGGCCGCGGTGAAGGCTGCGATCGATGCGGCCTCGATCGACATTACGGTTGGAGGCTGGGGTCAGGACGGTCATGTTGCCTACAATCAAGCGCGACGCCATCCATATCATCACCCCAGCATCGATGAAATCGCCAATAGCACGATACGGATTCAAGACAACAACCTTGACACGATCATTGCCCTGGCGCAGCGCAGCTTCGGTGCCGCATATCAATTCGTCCCTCCCATGTCGGTTACCCTGGGAATGCGCGAATGCCTCTCCGCAAAAAAGATTCGTGTATACAGTGACACTGGATCGTGGAAGCAGACAGCGTTACGCGTCGCCTTGTTCAGCGAACCTGTCACGGAATATCCGATCACGTTATTGCAGCGGCATCCAGACGCACGGATCACCGCAACATTTGAAACTGCGCGCCATCCAATCAGCGAAAATCCAGGCTGGGATCTGCTATGAGCAGCCCGACGTTGCTGGCGGATCCGGCAACAGGTTTCACAAAAGTCGTCGGAGTGGGCGGAATCGGTACGGGTACGATCATCGAGCTGCAGGAAAACCATACCCTGGGCCGGAATGAGAGCCGGATGGGCCAGGTGCTCGACGGCCGCGATTATTGCAAGCTGCACATTGTGGAGCACTACATCGCCGCTCTGCTGGGCGCGCCACAATCTGCTGACAAGTTTCGGGTTTTCGCAGTCGGCAATGTTGGCAGCGACCTGGCGGGTGAGACGCTGGTTCGCGAGATGAACGACGTTGGCATCGATACCCGCTATGTCAGGATCGAACCTGAACGCAGAACATTGTTCAGCCTTAGTTTTCTCTATCCCGACAAGTCCGGCGGCAATATCACCGCTTCAAATTCCGCAGCCTGCGCATTAAGCTGCGGCCAGCTTGAACAATGCCGCGCGGAACTGGCTGCTGCCGCGGCGCATGGGATTGCGCTTTGTTTGCCGGAAGTGCCCATCGAGGCGCGCCAGAAATTTCTGCACATCGCCACGGAGTGCGGAAGCTATCGCGTAGCCTCCTTCACCTCTGCGGAGATGGAAACGGTACTTAAGATGAACCTGCTATCGCAGATCGATTTGCTGGCACTCAATCTCGATGAGACCACCGCGCTTGCAGGGGGTATGCCACGTGGAACCGATGAAAGGCTATTACTCGACACCTCTTCCGCGGTGGCAACAGATGCGCATCCGGACATACGGATTCTCTCTAGTGCGGGGGCACGCGGCGTATATGTTTTCGACAAGGGTGCGTGGTCCCATTACCAGGCCATTCCAGTAGAAGTAATTTCGTCAGCAGGGGCGGGCGATGCATTACTGGCCGGCGTTATTGCGGGAATGGCGGCGGGGTTACCGTTAACAGGTTCCAGAGGTTCCATCTTGAAGGCCGGCGTTAAGTTTCCTTCTGCGATTGATCTAGGGGTAGCGCTAGCTGGCTTCAGCACCACGTCCCCCCACACGATTCATCCCGGTGCAAACCTAGAAAGCCTGCTGGCCTTCACCCAAGAAAAGATCCATCCGGCCACGCACTAAAGAGGATAATGTGGCCATGACCGATCAACAGAATAGCGCTGAGAAGCTGCCGCAGCGAAACGTATCTGTTGATGCATATCGTGGTCTCGTGATGATCCTGATGATGGCGGAGGTTCTCAGGTTTCCCCAGGTAGCGCTCTCCTATCCCGGAAGCATCTTCTGGCGTGTTCTCTCTTATAACCAGTCGCATGTTGAATGGACCGGGATGAGTCTCCACGACATGATCCAGCCCTCCTTTACCTTCCTGGTGGGTGTCGCTCTCCCGTATTCCCTCCGCAGCCGGCAGCGTAAAGGCCAGAGCTTTCAACACATGGTCTGGCACACCATCTGGCGCAGCTTTATTCTGATTGCACTCGGAATTTTTCTGCGGTCTCTTCACAGCACCTCGACAAATTTCACCTTTGAAGACACCCTTACCCAGATTGGCCTGGGATACACGTTTGTGTTTCTAGTCAGCCTATGCAGGCCGCGATGGCAATGGCTCGCCTTCGGTTTGACCCTTTTCTGTTACTGGCTGGCTTGGGCGCTATATCCGGCTCCCGCACAGAGCTTTAACTATGCGGCAGTCGGTGTTCCCCCAGATTGGCACCAGCATCTATTCACCGGATTTGCTTCTCATTGGAACAAGAACAGCAATCTCGGCCAGGCCTTCGACGTCTGGTTCTTGAATCTGTTCCCGCGCGCCCACCCTTTCCTCTTCAACGACGGCGGATATCTTACGTTGAGTTTTATCCCCACATTTTGCACCATGGCGCTCGGCCTGGCAGCCGGACGATGGTTCATCGCCGCTACGCCGCGTGTTCCCCTGCAACGGTTCCTCCTGGCCGGCATTGCGCTGGTCTGCGCCGGGCTATTCCTTCACGTCACCGGAATCTGCCCGATCGTCAAGCGCATCTGGACGCCATCCTGGACCTTGTTCAGCGGCGGCGTATGCTTCTTTTTCCTGGTAGCTTTTTCGTGGATCATCGACATCAAGAATCACAAGCGGCTCGCATTCCCTCTGGTTATCGTCGGTATGAATTCAATCGCCGCGTATCTCATGTCTTACCTGTTTGAGGACGCCGTTGAGAACAGCTTTCGCATCCATCTTGGGACCACAATCCTCAACGTTTTTGGATCGGCACTCGAACCCCTGTTTCTCGGCAGCTTAACCCTTGCTACGTACTGGCTGATGCTCTTCTGGATGTACCGCAAACGAATCTTCCTTCGCGTCTGAGCAACGCATTTCTCAGTTCACGACTTCAGCCGTACATCCGTGGCCGACAGCAAATCATCTGGGGAATCGAGGTCGCGCTCCCCATTCGGAAATTCAATTCTGATGATTCGCGAAGCTTGCTGCAAAATTACCCGTGCTCCTTGATCGCCGGTTAGCTCGAGCAATGCCGGAAACATCTCCCCAGGGATAACGACCGGAACGCCCGAACGTCCTGCATACTGCGAAGCAATGGCGTGATCGGGTGCAGCGCGATGAGCAGCCAGCAAACGTCGCAGATGCTCCGCCGACAACTCCAGTTGATCGCAGACCATTACCAGCACACCGGAGACAGGCGGTCGCTGCTCGAGGACGGCGCGAACTCCAGCACGCAGAGAACTGGCCATCCCTTCCCGCCATTCTTCGTTCGAGATCACTCTGCAATCGAGGAGTTGCGCGGTGCGCTGGATTTCCTCCCTATATGCGCCGAGTACAACCAAAACCGGGGCAGCGCCAGCTTCCTGCGCGAGACGAACTGCGCGGTCGAGCAGCATTTCCTGCCCCCATTGGGCGAGGCGCAGAAGTTGTTTCGGCTGACCTAAACGCGTGGATGCCCCGGCAGCCAGAATAATTGCCGGTATGCGAGGCGTATCGATGGGCAGGGGGCTCGGCATGGCAGGTTTGTATCCGAGTACAAGATTGCGGGAGCGCTTTCTAAAACCTTTGGTCCAACACGCACTGCGCGGGGACATAAGGGCTTGCTGGAACAATGTGCAACGCCTTTTCCGGCATACTGCGGGAACCTGCGACCTTTTGATGCAGGACGGATTGAATTTCCGCAATAATGGTCAGCGCCACCGCCTCCGGACTGTCCCCGCCAAGATCCAAACCGATCGGGGAGTGGACGCGGCGCAGGCAATCTTCCGGCGTCCAGCCAAGATATTGCGCTGCTTCCAGAAGAAGCAATTGGCTGCGATGCTGTGCGCCCAGCAGGCCTAGATAGCGCAGATCGAGTGGTAGTAATTGCCGAAGCAGATTTTTATCCTGTTCGAAACTATGCGTCAGAATCGCGACGGCATCCTGGCTGGTCAATCTGAGTTCGGAGAGATTCAGGCTTGGGGAGTTGTCGCGATCTTCCCGTAATGCGACCACGAGCTCCGCCGAAGGAAAGCGTACTGGTTGTGCCAACCAGGCTCGCCCGTCGGCCACCGCAGTGCGCCAGCCCAATAGATGCGCCATGTCTGCCAACGGCGACGCATCGTCACCCGCACCAAAGATTACCAGCCGCTGTGGCGGAAGAATGGGTTCGACATACACACTTCGCTGCTCGTCATCGAGCGTAACGGAAATTGTCTCGGGTTCGGTCGCATTCTTTGCCAGTGCTATGAGAATGTCCCGCGTACTCTCATTGAGATTTTCGCTCGAAAAAAGATGCGTCGAATCTGCACCGGGAAATTCCAGCGATCCTTTGCTCACGATCACTCGGAGAAAATGTTGACCGTTCAACTTCGAAGGCAGCAAGGTAGCTGAACCCAATATCGCTCCTTGCTGTGCTGCTTCCAACGCCGTCAGCAGGGCGTGAGTTTCCGGCGATTCCACAGGTTCCAGCAGAAGATCAATAACGCCACCGCAACCCAGTCCGTATGGAATGTCTCCGCTACCTTCTGTCGCGTCGAAAACTGTCGAATATCTTTCGATTGCTGCGCCATCTCGAACAAGCCACGCGGCTTTGCGGACGACTTCCCCTTCCAGGCACCCGCCACTGATGGAACCGGCGTGCCCGGGTGGATGGATATACATGCGCGCACCGGTCTTGCGATAGGAGGATCCATCCACGCGAATCAAGGTAGCCAGGACCGAAGAGGCGTCCTGCCCTTTGCGCCACATCGCTAAGATTGCTCTGTGTTCCGCCATGTCCTGGCCCCTAGCCACGCACAATCTGCGTCCTTCTCTTATATAGATGATAGATGTTGGACGCAAAGAACGATCTGGTAGCAATTCGGCCCGAAATCACTATTCTTTCAACAGCAGCGGAGCTCCGCTGACACGCTGTATCTTCAGGTGGATATCCACCTCCACGAGGTCGGCGATTTTGATGAACGGAATGCCGCCATTCATCTCGTAGCCTTTGCGATTAAAAGCCATTGCCGCTGTAATCGCGCCCGAGGCCGCCCCGGCATTCGAAACCGTCAGCGTCACTGTCTCAGGGTTGGAGACGCCCCGGATCGTAAAGGTACCAGGCACCTTAAATGTGTCTGGACCCGTCGGTATTACCTTCGTTGACCGGAACGTGATCAACGGATTCTGCTCGACATTGAAAAAATCTTTGCCCTTGAGTTTGCGGTTCTTCATGCCGCTTCCGGTATCCACACTGCCCGCCTGAATGTTGATATTCAGAACTCCGCTTGAAATGTCGCGCGACGCAAACTTTAGAGTGGCGTCCCACTTGTCGAACTTACCGGCGATAAGGACGGACGCTTTGACTTTGAACTTGATCGTGCTGTGTTGCGGTGTAATTACGTAAACAGGAACTTGTGCGTGACATAGCGGCGGTAGCAGGGCGGTGGCAAGAAGCAGAATTCCTATTCGCATTGCGGCAGTGTGGGCCTTTTGGATTATGCCTGTCAATTCCAATCTTCAGATACTCGCCAATCATTTAAACGAGAAGCCGTTCAGCAGTGATACACTCCTTCAAAAAGAAAGCACATTGCTGCTCTCGGTGTTCGAGCAAACATTCGATGTCTGGCTTTACCGCATCAGCTTTAGAGCAGTTGCGGAGGGTCCAGTCCGTTCCTGCAGATGGACGCTCTCTGTATCGAACGGGCCGGCAGCTATTGCCGGATTTTCCGAACGTGCACAACCGCAGTCGATGTGCCGCATACTGATCGAGAAGTCTCTGGATCTTGAATCGATGAAGTTGTCGGCTCCGGTTGTCACAAGATAATGCCTCGTCGAGGAGACGAGATCAGCTAAGGTTCTGAAGGCGGCTTATGGATTTGAATACCATTCACGAGATCAGGCGTCCCGTTTCGGCAGACGCGGTGAAGAATTGGGAACCCGGCTTTGCATGGCTGGCGGGCGGTACGTGGCTTTTTTCTGAACCGCAGTTGGGGACGGACACACTGATCGACTTGGGCGCGCTCGGATGGCCCGCGTTAACGGTGTCGGCAGAAGGCCTGGAGATCGCAGCCACCTGCAAAATCGTCGAACTCGACCAGTTTGCCGCGCCGGCTGAGTGGCGAGCCGCATCGCTTTTTCGCGAATGCTGCCGGGCTTTTCTAGCCTCATTCAAGATCTGGAATGAGTCGACCGTAGGCGGCAATATTGTGATGTCGCTGCCTGCCGGTCCCATGATTTCGCTCACCGCCGCGCTCGAGGGCGTCTGCACGCTCTGGCCTCGTGCAGACACGCCGCGCGAAGTGGCCGTCCTGGATTTTGTCATCGACAACCACACCAATGTTCTTGCGCCGGGCGAACTCCTCCGCAGCATCCGGCTGCCTGCCGCCGCACTAAGAAAAATTTATGCCTTTCGCCGTTTCTCTCTGGTCCACATGGGGCGTTCCGAGGTCCTGCTGATCGGAACTCGTTGTCCCGAACGCGGCACGTTCCTGCTGACCATCACCGCTGCGACGAACCGTCCGGTACAGTTCCGTTTCGAATCAATACCGACAGCCGGCGAGCTGAAGCGGACACTGGACGATGGCATCCCAACAGAACTCTATTTCAGCGACCCCAACGGCTCTCCTTCTCATCGGCAGCATCTGGTTTATTACTTCGCAGAACAAATCCGGCAGGAGCTTTCTGTTGATTCGAGGATGATCCCATGAACTACAAGATCAACGGAAAATCATTCACAGCCGAGCCGCGGCCTGGTCAATGCCTCAGAACATTCGTGCGCGACATGGGCTGGCTCGGTGTAAAAAAAGGCTGCGATGCGGGAGACTGCGGCGCCTGCACAGTTTGGATCGATGGGACGCCCATTCACAGCTGTCTAATGCCCGCTTTTCGAGCAGCAGATCATGAGGTAACAACGCTCCAGGGACTGGCTACGGACGATCATCTCCATCCCATGCAGCAGGCTTTTCTCAATGCCCAGGCGTTTCAGTGCGGATTTTGCACCGCCGGCATGATCATGACTTGCGCCAGTTTGTCGGAGGAAGACAAAAAAGATCTTCCCCGCGTGCTGAAGGGAAATCTCTGCCGGTGTACCGGCTACCGCGCCATTGAAGATGCTCTGCACGGAATTGGCTCCGTCGAGGAAGACCGGGCCGGCACCGCCTGCGGCGCCAGTCTCCAGAGTCCTTTTGCCCACTCCATCGTCACCGGCACGGCGCATTACACGATGGACTTCGTGCCGGAAGAACTTCTGCACCTGAAGGTGGTCCGTTCCCCGCACGCGCACGCAAAGATTCTTGCGATTCGCAAAGACAAGGCGGCGGCGCTGCCGGGAGTCCACGGAATTTTTACGTGGGAGGATGTTCCCAAGCGACTCTATACGACGGCTACCCATGACGATTACCGGGTCGATCCGGACGACACTTACATACTCGAGAACGTGGCTCGTTTTATCGGGCAACGTTTGGTGGCGGTGGTGGCGGAGACCGAGGGGATCGCAGAGGAAGCGTGCCGCCTGATCGAGATCGACTATGAAGTGCTTCCGGCCGTGTTTGACCCCGAGGAGGCAATGCGTCCGGGTGCGCCGATTCTGCATAACAAAAATGCGGCTTCGCGAATTTTCGCCCCTGAAAAAAACATCTTCATTGAGATCAACAGCGAGGTTGGAAGCGCGAAAAAAGGCTTCGAAGACGCTGATGTTATTTACGAAGGGAAATATTCATCGCATAGGATTCAACATGCGCATCTCGAGACGCACGGCTCCATCGCCTGGAAAAGTGACGATGGGCGCATCCACGTGCGGACAAGCTCCCAGTCACCATTCCTGACCAAGGCCAAACTGTCTTACCTTTTTGGCGTCAGTCTTCCTCAAATCCACGTCTACTGCGAGCGTGTCGGCGGCGGATTCGGAGGCAAGCAGGAGATGCTGACCGAAGATCTCTGCGTCCTGGCCCTACTGAAAACAGGCCGTCCCATTAAATGGGAGTTCACCCGAACGGAAGAGTTTATCGGCGGAGTCAGCCGGCATCCGATGAAGGTGGAAGTGAAACTTGGCGCAAAAAAAGATGGCACGCTGACGGCGATCCAGGTGCGCGTGGTATCGAATACAGGCGCTTATGGCAACCACGGCGGAGAGACTCTGGCGTCTGCCCTGGGATCGTCGATCATGGGCTATCGCTGCCCGAACAAAAAGGGCGTGGGTTATGCCGTCTACACTAACACGATTCCATCGGGAGCCTTTCGCGGCTATGGCGCGCCGGAAATGGCGTTTCCCATGGAGTCGGCCATGGATGAACTTGCCCGCAAACTGAAGATGGCTCCCATAGCGATTCGCCGCAAGAACATGATTCGTCCAGGCGATGCGCTGCACAGCATTTGGGACAGTCCAGGCGACGTCGAGATTGGAAGCTACGGTCTCGATCAGTGCCTCGATTTCGTGGAAAGCGCCCTTGCCAGTGGGCGTGGCTTGATCAAACCCGAAGGAGACGAATGGCTCGAAGGGAGCGGCCTCGCCCTGCATGTGCAGGAATGCGCCCCTCCCACCGAACACCGTTCCGAGGCCCATCTTTCTCTAAAGGCGGATGGCACCTATTACCTCGCGATCGGCACGTCTGAATTTGGAAACGGCACCATCACCAGCAATCGGCAGGTGGCCGCCTCGATTCTGAACTCCGCCGCGGGCAGCATTGGAGTTATCAACGCTGATACGGACCTGACGCCCTACGATACGGGCACTTTTGCCAGCGTGGGTACCAGTATCGGCGCGATGGCGGTGAAATACGCCGCGGATGCGCTGCGCCATAACCTGCTCCAGATCGCAAGCCGTCAGACTTCGACTCCCATCGAGGAATGTTTCCTGAGTGACGGAATCGTTCTGTGTGGCAGCCGCGCTCTGCCCTTGTCTGAGCTTTATGCTGCGACGCCGGAGCCGAAACATCAACTGAAAGTGGCACGCAAGTCCTATGCCACACCACGAACCACCGCCTTCAATGTGCAGGGATTTCGCCTGGCCGTCCATCGAATTACAGGAGAAATCAGGATTTTGCAGAGCGCTCATGCGGCGGATGCCGGAACAATTCTCAATCCCATGCAATGTCGTGGCCAGATCGAGGGATCGATCGCTCAAGGCATCGGCGTTACGCTTTTCGAGCGCATGATCTTCAATGACTCGGGAGCAGTCGTCAACCCCAATCTGCGCAACTATCGCATTCCGGCATTCGCCGATATCCCGAGGAGTGAAATTTTCTTTGCCAAAACGCACGACGCCTTTGGCGCTCTAGGCGCGAAACCGATGGGTGAGGCTCCCATCATCCCGATTTCGCCTGCCCTTGCTAACGCCCTGGCCGATGCAACAGGCATCCGTTTTACCGATCTTCCTTTCAGCCCCGACCTGATCTTCAAGCAATTAGTAGAAATGAAACCTGCAAATTGACGCCACTTTGCCGCCCATGAGCACACCCGCCGTTCTACTCGCGACTTTCAAGATTCGCCCCGGGCATGAGGACGACTTTGCCGCCTGGCAGATTCAACATAATAAGGTTGTCTCCAATTTCCCCGGTTATATAAGCGGCGACGTCATGCCGCCGACAAAACCTGGCGATAACGAATGGACGACGATCCTGAATTTTGAGACGGCTGACCTGCTAACGAAATGGCAGAAGTCGGACGAGCGCGCCGGACTCATCGCCGATGTGCTGCCATTGGTCGAGGGCGGGAATCTCGGACAGATGATGCCGGATGACAATGCAGCGGCACAGCCGGACACAAATGTCACCCAGGTCGTTCTCTCCAAGATAAAGCCGGGAATGGACGACGCCTATCGCGAGTGGTCGGTGAGAATTCAACAGGCCCAGGCGAAGTATCCAGGCTATCGCGGCACATACATTCAGCCCCCGAGTCCCACTGCGGCTGGCCGTTGGACAACCATGCTGAGATACGATACCTCGGCGCATCTTGAGGCGTGGCTGGCAGCACCGGAACGCGCCGACCTGCTGCAGGAGTCCAAAGCTTTTATCGAAAACGAAGAGCTCACGCGACTGCGTACGTCGTTCCCGGGCTGGGTTCCCATCAGTCCGGTAACGGGAAAAGGGCCGCCCGACTGGAAAACGGCGATACTCGTCCTTTTGGGACTCTACCCAACCGTGGTGCTGGAGCTGCACTTCCTCAATCCTCACCTCACATTTCTCAATCCTTCGTTGGCGACCTTCATTGGCAACGTCGGCAGCGTGGCCGTCACCAGTTTCATTACCATGCCGCTTTGCGTCCGATGGTTTGGATGGTGGCTATTTCCCGACAAGAAATTAAAATCGCGCGAGCCGATGGGGTTGGGCCTTTTCATCGTGCTATTTGCCATCGAGATTGCCACCTTGTGGCGGATTCTTCTTTGAAGAGGGCGCCTGCGGATCGGGTTCCGATGATCAATCTGTTGCTTAGACTTGTGCTGCTGGCCCCTCTCCTCATTCTGGTTCTGCGGGTCAATCCGGCAGCAGCAAAGACAACCGGGGCCGCGCCAGAAGTTACCGGTCCAACCGGCCTTGGCATCAGCGGAAATCCCGCAGCAGTCGAGGGCTACACCGGCTCCGGCGAGGTTCAACGATTTCTGCTGAAACAGTTCGGCGTAAAGAATGATCATGGCGTGCGCTTTGGCGGCTTGTGGCTGGCCGATTGCAATTGGCTGATAACTGGCGGCGCAAAGCCCGGCGCCCTTAGCTGCAATAGCGCTCTTGTTCTCGACAACCATATCGATCTGAAAAAACTCACCGGCTGGTGGACAGGCGGTTCCTTTGGCGCGGAATTTCTTCAACTCAATGCGAGTCCGACCAACGATCAGGCGGGAAGTATCCAAGGCTATAACGGTACGCCTGGCTCCGATCCCTTAACCCGCTCCGAACTGTATGAGTTGTGGATTCGCCAGGAGCTTTTCCGCGGCAAGCTTGTCGTGCGCGTTGGCAAGGTGGCCCCGACTCGTGATTTTGGCAATGTCCTGCGTCCTGTGCCGACGCAGGATGCAACGAGTTTTATTCCATCGGTCAGCGGTCTGCTCTACACCCCCGTCTTCAAGAACCCCACTATGTATGGAGCATCGCCGGGCTTCTATAACTCTTCCTCCGGCGTAACGCTGAATTTTGCTCCGCTCAAGCGGTGGTATGTCAACTACGGCGCCTACGACGGCAACCTGGCGCGTGGTGTACAAACGGGTCTAAAAGGGCCGACGTTTAATGGTTATTATTTTCAGGTTGCAGAGACGGGGTTCGTCTGGCGTCTCGGCCCGAATCGCCTGCCGGGACAGGCTGGCGCCGGACTCTGGCACCAGACGGGGCTTCTTCAAGGGCCGCCGGGGATCTCCGAAAACGGTACTGGCGGCGTCTACGCCTTCGGCTCGCAACGGCTTTGGTTCCGCGATCCGGGCCACAATAACGCAGGTGTCTCCACCTTTTTCCAGGTGGGCCACAACGATTCCAAGACGCGTCCGATTAATCAGTTTGTCGGCGGAGGGTTCACAGGCTTCGGCCTCGTCCCTTCAAGACCGAACGATTCAACAGGCATAGGCGTGGCGTGGTCCCGCTTGAATCCGCACGTCTTCAAGCGCAACAGCGAACTGATGCTGCAAAGCTACTACCAGGCGCGGATGGCAAATGGGATTTATCTTCAGCCCACCTTGACCTACATACCCACGCCCGGCGCATCACCCGATTTCAAGAGCGCGTGGGCCGCCACGTTGCACTTGACGATTCTTTTTTAACATTGACCGAGCCCGATCAATAAATATGTTGGCAACTCCACATCCTAGACGTTATCCTCGGTTACCTCATGAAAACCCCTATTGCCTTTCTCATTGCTGTCACCCTCGCCATGTCTTGCGTTGCGCCGTGCCGAGCCGCCGATCCTGCCGCCAAAGCTCCTGCGGCCAAAGCCCAGGTCGCCATGGATGATGTGCGGCAACTGAATAACTCCATGTTCGGTTTCTATGACAAAGGGCTGGCCCGCTTTCAGAAGAACTTTCCCCATCCCCTGATCATGGCTCTCTTCAGCGGAAAGGGCGGCCGGTTCATTCTCTATCGTCCCGGTCAGCCCCCGCTCGAAGCGCCGCCCGTTCCGCCGATATACGAAATCGCCAAGTCCGTCGGTCACACTGCCATGGGGACATACGCGCTGGTGGCGCCCTACATTGGCGATGCAGCCACCGACCACGGGTGGGTGGACGACATGAAAGCCTACCGCGGCACCGTGCAGGCTGCGAAAGACAACGTCGACAATCTCGACATCAAGCCGAATGAAAAGACCTTGATTAAGGACGTCCTCGGCAGGGTGCTCGCCTTTATGGACACCAGTCTGAAAAACGGCACCTTTACTTCTGCGGACGTGCAGGCATATACTCGCGGCGTCGAACCCGATTGTGAAAAACTCATCGCGATTGGCTCGTCTGCCCAGGTTGGGCATTGGTTCGAAGTGTTGACCGAGTGGAAGAAGCTTCTTGGCCCGCAGTGGGACCAGACGTACGCACTATCGAACTCCATCTACGTTGCGCGTCAGAACAATATTCTTTTCAGTGTCCTTGTCCAGTTCTTCGGGGAGAAGGCTATTAACAATCGCCTGCTTCTTCTGGAAACCACTGATTTTCAGGCCTCCCCGGACGACATGAGAACAGCTTTTTCCCGGATTGCCTCGGATCGCATCCTGGGCAAATACTTTTTCAACAATGACCGCCTGATGGATTACGAACTTCTCGGCTGGGGCGGCCGCGCAGCGATTCAAGCCAATATGGCGAAACTTGGGAAGAAGGCCGTTCTACCTCCGCTGGTTCCGATGAACAGCACGGAATGGCCCTGGAAGACAGATGTCACCAAAGGCTCCGGTCCCAGATCTTTCGAGGACCTGCACAAAATGGGCCTGCTGAAAACTCCAGCCGGGCAGTAAGTCTCTCAGAAGTGCCGAGGGCAGGGAGAATGAAAATCCTTGCCCTCTTCTACGTCCGGAATACATTTTTTTTGAACTAAGATTTTTTCTCGACGATATAGAGCGAAATCACGCCCGCACAAAAAGTGTGTTATTACAGCTCGACAGGCGATCCCCTCGCTGACCTCTGCTGTGGCTGCGAATGGTTCCACCACAGTCTTTTGGCTGCACCAGCGGTCGCGATAGGTCGAGGTTCGACAGAACCGGTGCCCATTTATGGGCAGGCTCATAAGTAAGGAGAGGGTGACCCAGATGCGCGAGATCGGAGTCCCCGACAGGCGCGCTTTTCGCGTGTTGGGGTAGGAAGCTCACCTGGTGTTTTCATCGAGCTGCGTCAATGTGGATGGGGTCAATGATCGTCCAAAAAAGGGCGGATCAATAGAAATACGTTAACCAACCGTTAGCCAACAGATCTCTGCAAAATGCAGTCACCTACACTAACTTTTTGGCCTGGTCTGGCCGGAGTTAGTGTAGGTGAGCTTGGATGCCGCTCCCATTGATACCCTGCTGGCGCCGCATTCTTGGCGCCAGCAGGGTCGATCGTATTCAGCGAGTTATACGTCGAACTTCCACTATCCTTCCGTCCTCGTCCCCGTCTTTGTTGCACCCGGCCACACTTTCGTGTGACCGAAGCGGCGGCTATTATCTCAACCGTCTTAGAAGACATGGATCAAGTCGTTGCCGTCATCCACGATGTAGATATTGCCGGACCCATCGATGGACAAGTAGTAAGTGGTATTCATCACTGCCGAGGTGGCGGGTCCGCTCTCCCCTGTGTAAGTTCCACTCGTGCCGCTGGTGCCGGCAACCGTGCTGATGTTGCCGTTGGTGCCGATCATGCGCACCGAACTGTTGCCGCTATCCGCGAAGTAGACGTTGCCGCTCGCGTCAATAATGACGCCGATCGGCGCATTCATTTGCGCGGATGTGGCCGGCCCGCCGTCTCCGCCGTGGCCCACCGTCGTTGCTGTTCCCGCTGCCGGGCCACCGATCGTCGAAAGAACCGCCGTGGTGCCCGACAACTTCTTGATCTTGTTGGAGCTACTGTCCGCGAAAATGAGGTTGCCCGCTGCATCTCCGTAGATGCCCAAAGGGTTATTGAGAGCGGTGTTGGCCGTATTGGTGGACCCGTTATACGCAACAGAGCTTCCGCCATCATTGTCATACGGATATGT
>JBEPVW010000014.1:0-35298 GCA_041690775.1 Acidobacteriota bacterium
TTTCCCAAGTCACGATTACAAACCGTTCCAAGGATGCAACGAACCCCCGATGGGTGGAGTACTGGGGCTGCCACAATTACCAGCTGTCGTATCGCTCGTTGATGGAAGCTTCCGTCCAGGGTGGCGAGACGCAAGCTGCCGAGCTGCGCCGCAACTTCGGCGGGCGATTCGCGCATGATTTCCAGAAAACGAGAAGCGGCGCGGGATTGCTGGAAACGCAGAAGTTCCTCGGACGCACCCCGGAAGAAGAACAGGCGTGGCAGAAGGTTCAGGCTTCGCTTGCAAAAAACCCGACAGGATTTTACGGAGGTCCCGTTCCGGCTCCGGCTCCGGGCGCGGCGATGGAAGATCTCCATCCTCCGCCGACATTTCTTATCTCTCTCGATGCGCCGATGGACGGGTTTGCAACCAACGCGGCAGAGTTTTTTCAGGGTGGAATCGAGCGGCCCTCCGGAATGGCCGCGGAACTGGACAATGATCTCAGCTCAAAGGGCCCTGAGAGCGCATTTTTTATTCAGCGCCATCTCGCGCTCGGTCCAGGGGAAAGCCGGACGCTGTATTTTCTGTATGGATATCTTCCGGAGGGATTTCAATTTGACGATCTGGTCGCCAAGTACGCTGTGAACCCGCCAGCGCTCTGGGCGCACTCCTGTTCTCAATGGAAACAGGATGGTCTGCGGTTCCGCACCAGCGCCGAACCCTGGGTGGAGCGAGAGACTGCCTGGCACAACTACTATCTACGCAGCAACCTGACGTACGACAGCTTTTTCCAGGAACACATCCTGTCCCAGGGTCACGTTTACCAATACATCATGGGTTTCCAGGGCGCGGCGCGTGATCCTCTGCAACATGCGCTGCCATTCATTTTTTCCGATCCAGGTGTGGTGCGGGAAGTCATCCGCTATACGCTCAAGGGGATTCAGGCAGACGGGTCAATCGCTTACGGCATGGTCGGCAGCGGCGTACCCATGCCATGCGTCTACCGGCCCAGCGATTCGGAGATGTGGCTGCTTTGGCTGGCGAGCGAATACGTTCTGGCGACACGTGACAAAGATTTTCTCGACGAGAAGATTCCCACCTATCCGCACCGGCAGGTAAGTGCCGACGACCCAACTGTTCGCGAACTTTTGGCTCGCTCCTACACTCATCTGACCGTCGGCATCGGAGTCGGGAGACACGGTTTGATGCGCCTCTCCAATGGAGACTGGAACGACAATGTCGTAGTTGGCCATGTGACTCCGGCGCAGGCTTCAGAAGTGCGTCAACAGGGTGAGAGCGTTCTAAACGCCGCGATGGCCTGTTATGTCCTCGATTATTACGCGCGGATGCTCGGCACGATCGGCGAGACGGAACTTGCCGCGCACGCACGCGCCAAGGCTGAAGCCCAGCGTAATGCGGTTCGCAAGCAGTGGAGTGGACGATGGTTCCGCCGCGCATGGCTTGATGAACAGCTAGGCTGGATCGGCGAGGACCAGGTATGGCTGGAGCCGCAACCCTGGGCGATCATCGGTGGCGGCGCTAGTCCGGAGCAGACCCTGAAATTGACAGCGGCTCTGAATGAACTGGTGCGCAAACCTTCTCCAATCGGCGCGCTCCTGCAGAACAAGGGAGTCTCTACGATGTACAGCCCGATCGGTGTCAGCACCAACGGCGGCATCTGGCCTTCCATCAACGGAACGCTGATCTGGGCGTTGGCTCTGGTGAATGGATCGATGGCATGGGACGAGTGGAAGAAGAACTCGCTTGCACGCCACGCGGAGACTTATCCGGATATCTGGTATGGAATCTGGAGCGGCCCGGACACTTACAATTCCGTGCTGTCGAAATATCCGGGACAAACGATTTTTTCCGAGCCGGACTCAGGCGATCACAAGGCCCGGGAGGATTCCGGTTTGTACTGGACGGACTTCCCGGTCATGAACATGCACCCGCACGCATGGCCCCTTTACAGTTCGGCCAAGCTGCTGGGCTTGGAATTTCATGAGAATGGAGTGAACTTCCAGCCGGATCTGCCTTTGCGCGACTATGAATTTACCTCGCAACTCCTGGGATTCAGGAAGTCCTCCAGCGGCTATTCCGGATGGTATGCACCCGCGAGAGCCGGCCGTTGGGAGATTGCGATAAAGTTCCCCGACACCGATCTGGCGCGAATACGGAAGATCCGTGTCAACGGCATGGATGAACCATCGGTTCATTCGGAGCGGGGAATTCGTTTCACCGGTGAGAGCAAGCCGGGTGTGCCGCTATGCTGGGAAATAATCTGAAACCCTGCCGCGGCTGGTGATGGCGCAGCGGATTATGATTGGAAACAGGGGAACCGCTATGGCAAAAGGTGCAATCGGCGACGAGGAAGTTCGCTCTTACAATGAGGACGGCTATGTTCTTGTAAAAGGAATGTTGGATGCGGACGAGATCGGTCTGCTGGGCCGCGCGGCGCGTGAGGATCGTGTCCTCGATCAACATTCTTATGGAAGAGCGGATGGGGAAGGCGGCACAGTTCGCTTATCGCTGTGGAACCACCCGACCGACACGATCTACGGCATGGTGGCGCGCAGCGAATCCATCGTAAACTCCGCCGAGAAGCTGCTTGAAGGCGAGGCCTACCACTACCATTCCAAAATGATCATGAAGGACGCGAAAGTGGGAGGGGCGTGGGCCTGGCATCAGGATTACGGCTATTGGTACCAGAACGGCGTTTTGTTTCCGCTACTTACGAGCGCATACATCGCGATTGACCGTGCTACCCAGGAAAACGGTTGTCTCCAGGTCATCCGGAAGTCCCACCAGCTGGGACGAATCGAACATATTCTTACCGGCGATCAGGCTGGCGCAGACGCCGAACGCGTCCAGGAAGTGCTCAAGAGGCTCGATCTTGTTTATGTGGAGATGGAACCCGGCGATACGTTGTTCTTTCATGCCAACCTGCTGCATCGCTCGGACCAGAACCACTCCGATAATCCTCGCTGGTCTATGATCTGTTGCTACAACGCAGCGCGGAACGATCCATACAAGGAATCGCATCATCCGCGCTACACGCCGTTGATCAAGGTTCCCGACGCGGAGATTCGGAAATCCGGATTGACGCGTTTTGGCGATTCTGACGCGGACGCCTCATGGCTGGATTCAACGAAGGATTCGAGTGCAACGGTCTTGCAGAAGACGCTGTAGACCATCCCGGATAACGTGCGGAGTGACTTTAGATAACGAAAGTGCCTCAGAAAATGTTCACTCCGCACTTGACTCCAGATCGAGCCACGATTAAAGTTAAATCAGTTATGAAGTCCCTTTCTTTCCAGATGCGTTCGATGTGTATGTGCATGTGTTGTATGCGGGCACAAGCGCGCGCCTTCTGGAGGGTTGGGTAGACCGAAAAGCTGAAAAGCTTACAGTAACCCAAAATCAAAGCCCACCGACGGAAGAGCCGCTCAGGTGGGCTTTCTAGTTCCGGCAGAAAAGTCCACTCTCCGACCTTCTGAACAGGTGAATTAGGACTGCCGATGACACAACATGTTTATGAAGAAAGCTGCGATGCAGCTCCCGTTATCAGTATGGAAGAGCCGTCCACCGTCCGGCGATTGAGTCACCTTGAGACGCTCGAAGCGGAAAGTATCCACATTCTGCGGGAAGCTGTAGCGGGGTTTGCCGCGCCGGTGATGCTCTATTCCATTGGCAAGGACTCCTCTGTTCTGCTAAGGCTGGCGCAGAAGGCGTTTTATCCCGGCAAGATTCCATTTCCTCTGTTGCATGTGGACACCGGCTATAAATTTCCGGAGATGATTGAATTTCGCGACAACTACACGCGCGAAGTCGGAGCGCGGCTGATCGTACATAAAAATCAGCAGGCGCTTGACGACGGCGCAAGTCCTTTTGCAATTGGAACGCAGAAGTGCTGCGGATTGTTGAAGACGCGCTCATTGCTGGACGCGCTGGCCGAAGGAAGCTTTGATGCCGCTTTCGGTGGCGCCAGGCGCGACGAGGAAAAATCCCGCGCCAAGGAGCGGATCTATTCTTTCCGCGATGCTGCAGGGCAGTGGGACCCGCGCAATCAGCGGCCGGAGTTGTGGAACTACTACAACGGAAGGATCGACAAGGGCGAGAGCATTCGCATCTTCCCGCTCTCGAACTGGACCGAGCTCGATATCTGGCTCTACATCTACAAAGAAAATATTCCGATCGTGCCGCTATATTTCGCGAAAGAACGCGAAGTGGTAGTGCGCGGCGGATCGCTGATCTTGACGCAGGGTCCAATTCCATTGCTCCCCAATGAAAAGCCCGAGCGCCGCAAGGTGCGTATGCGTTCGCTGGGGTGCGTTCCATGCACCGGCGCTATCGCCTCAGATGCTGATACGCTGCCAAAAATTATTGAGGAGATGTTCAGCTTTCATCGTTCGGAGCGGGAGAACCGAGCCATCGATCACGATCAGGAAGGGTCCATGGAGATGAAGAAGCGGGAGGGATATTTCTAATGCAGCCTGGATTTGCAGAAGCGCATATATCCTCCACATTCGATAAGTTTCTAGCGCAGCATCTCGACCGCGATCTGTTGCGCTTTACTACTGCCGGAAGTGTGGACGATGGAAAATCCACGCTGATCGGAAGGCTTCTCTATGACTCGAAAGCGATCTACCAGGACCAGGTGCAGGCGATTCAGAAAAGCAGCCTGAATCGGTCCACAGGACCAATGGATTTTTCTCTGCTTACGGATGGGTTGCGCGCGGAGCGCGAGCAGGGCATCACCATCGACGTGGCCTACCGGTACTTCACCACCGCGCGACGCAAGTTCATCATCGCCGACACGCCAGGGCATGAGCAGTACACGCGCAACATGGCTACGGGCGCTTCGACGGCGGATGCGGCTGTGGTCCTGGTCGATGCGCGCAAGGGGATTCTGCCGCAATCGCGTCGTCATGCATGCATCGCCGCGCTGCTCGGAATTCCAAATATTATCGCCGCCATCAACAAAATGGATCTTGTCGACTACTCGGAAGAAGTGTTCCGGCGACTCGAAGGCGATTTGCAGGAACTGGCGCAGCAGATTGCGCTGCCAACAGCTCAGCACGCCGCCGCAATTTCAATCAAGTGCATTCCAATCAGCGCGCTTGAAGGAGACAACGTCGTCACTCGCAGCACGAGGACGCCGTGGTATGGCGGCCCGAGTTTGCTTGAGTATCTTGAGGAAATTCCTGTCGCCGAGGCAAACAGCGCCGATCCATTCCGTTTTCCGGTGCAGTATGTCATTCGGCCCGACGACAGCTTCCGCGGTTTTGCCGGGCAGATCATCAGCGGCTCCGTTGAGCCAGGTGATCGCGTGGTGGCATTGCCCTCCGGCCAGACGACCCGAGTGCGCTCGATCGTCACCTTTGATGGGGACCTTCCGCAAGCGGTGACAGGTTCCTCAGTGACGCTGCAGTTGGAAGATGAACTCGATCTAAGCCGCGGGGATGTACTTGTATCGGAACACGACCAACCCCACAGATCACGACGGTTTGTCGCAAACGTGGTCTGGCTGCACGCTACGCCTCTCGACCTGCGCAAGCGTTGGATTTTCCGCCAATCGACAGATGAACTTCGCGTCCACGCCAAGCGAATCCAAAGCCGTCTCGATGTGAATACCATGGAGCGTCATCCGGCTGCCCAACTGGGCTTGAACGATATTGGCACGGTTGAGTTTGAAGCCACACGCAATTTTTCGTTCGATCTGTATGCACAAAACCGCAGCTCCGGCAGCTTTATTCTGATAGACCCGCTGACCAACGCTACGGTAGGCGCCGGCATGATTACGCAAAGTCTGGATGATGCCGCAAAGGAACATCGCGCGGATACGTATAGGAGGGCGCTGACCCGAATTCCAGTTGCAAGTATTGCGCGCGGAACTCCTCCGGTAGCAGTGTCGGAGCGCTCACACCGCTTCGGGCATCGCCCGGCAGCCATCTGGCTGGGCACATGGCATTCGTTGGCAGCTCCGCTGGAGCGGGCCTTGTTTGAAGCCGGATATCAGGTGATCGTGCTCGATGATGCGAACAGTACCAGCGAATGGAATGAGGGGCTGATCCGCGGGCTGTATACCGCCGGATTGATCGCTTTGTACACCACCAACGAGATTAGTGATGACAAGAAGAGCAGACTCTACTCCGCGATCCAGCATGACCACGTCCTCGACGCCGATGCGCTCGACCACGACGGGGAAGATTCTTCCGTGGTGCAGCTGATCCTGGACTGGATTGGCGGCCTGCGAATTACTGCGGCGAAAGGAGATCGATAGTTGTGCTTGATATCGATCATCACGAAGCTGTGGAAAGCCTGTCGCCGGAAGCTCTGGTGCAGGAAGTGTTGCGGCGTGAAGGCAAGGCCTGCATCACGAATAGCTTTCAGGTGGAAGACATGGTGGTGCTGCATCTTCTGCGCCAGGTCGATCCCGATATCCCGGTGTTATTTCTCGACACCGGCTATCACTTTGCGGAGACGTACGCATACCGCGACCGCATGGCGCAGGAATGGAAACTGAATTTGATTTCCCTTGAGGCGAAGCAATCTGTGGCTGAGCAGGAATCGGCGTTCGGTATCCTGAATCAGACAGATCCCACACGTTGTTGCGGGCTCCGCAAGGTGGAACCGTTGATGCGCGGCCTGGAGCCTTACGACATCTGGTTCACCGGGCTTCGACGCGACCAGTCGCCCACGAGGAAAAATTTGCGCAAGATTGAACACCACGCACTGTCGACCGGCAAGACGCTTTTGAAGGTAAGCCCACTGGCGGCCTGGGACTCAAAACAGGTCTGGAATTACATCACGCGCAACGGAATCGAATACCTTCCCGTTTATGACAAAGGATATCCAAGCATCGGCTGCGAGCCATGCACGTCAATACCGGAGGATCCCAACAATCCGCGTTCAGGCCGGTGGTCTGGACAGAAACTGGAGTGCGGCATTCATACATTCACCGAAAAAAATTCTCCGCAGGAAAGCCAATGACTGAACTTACGACAGAGCCGGTCGCAACCGCTCCAGCAGTAAAGGAAACGAAGGCGCAACGGATGGAGCGCCTGAAGCGGGAGGTGAATCCCTGGGAGGTTTTCGATGAGGTGCGCCGATTTGCCCGTGAGGGACGCGGCAGCGTGTTGGCCGAGTGGGCTTCCGTTTATCTGAAATGGTGGGGCATTTACACGCAGGGAGATGGCATCGGCGCGGTCGGCGGCTCCGGCGGTGAAGGAAAAGCGTCGGAGTATTTCATGATGCGCGTCGGCATACCGAACGGAATGTTGCGTTCTTCGCAACTGCGCGTGATTGCGGAGCTGACGCAACGGCACGCGCGGAATCTTGCCGACATCACCACGCGCCAGAACATCCAATTGCACTGGCTGACTGTCGAATCGCTGCCGCAGATGGTCGACGCTCTGAAACCTGTCGGCTTGTCGCCGAAGGGCGCATGTGGAGACGTGTCCCGTAACGTGACAGGTTGTCCGCTGGCTGGCATTGCGGCTGACGAAATTGCCAATGCTTCTCCGCTGGCGCTTGCTCTGGCTCGTATGCTCACGGGCAATCCAGATTTTTGTAATCTGCCGAGGAAGTTCAAAGTTTCCATCGCCGGTTGCACGCAATGGTGCACCTATCCGGAGATCAACGAGGTAGGTCTGACGGCAATTCAGAGAAAGTCCGGCAGTGGAATTGAGACGGGGTACTCCATACGCGTGGGCGGCGGCCTCTCAAAGGAACCGCATCTCGGCGTTCGCCTGAATGCATTTCTGCGCCCGGACCAGGTGGTGCCCGTCGTTCACGGTGTTGCGGAACTATTTCGCAGCCAGCAGGTGCTGCGTGAAAGCCGCGACCGAGCCCGGATGAAATATCTTTTTCTCAAGCATGGTTGGAATGCCGAGCGGTTTCAGTCTGAGCTTGAGGCAATATTGGGCTACCGTCTCGATCCCGCCGCGGAAGAACAGATACCGGATGATGTCTTTCGCGACCATATCGGAACGCATCGTCAAAAACAGGAAGGGCTCAGCTTTGTCGGAGCGTCCGTTCTGCGCGGCAGGGTCAGCGGAGACCAGTTGAAAGCGGTCGCGGAACTCTCGGAGAAATTCGGGACTGGCGATCTGCGCACAACCGTGATGCAGAATATTCTGCTCATCAATATTCCCAATGCAAAAACGGATGAGCTGACGAAGGAGTTGGAAAACATCGGCCTTCGCGTGGATGGCTCTAATTTCTGGCGCGGTGCGATCGCCTGCACCGGCACCGAGTTCTGCAAGCTGGCTATTACGGAGACGAAGGGCTTCACTCGCTGGCTGGTAGAGGATCTGGAGCATCGCATTCCAGAATTCGACCAGCAGATCAAGCTGAACGTAACTGGGTGCCCGAATAGCTGCGGTCAACATTGGATTGCCGACGTAGGAATTGAAGGGAAGAAGATAAAGCAGGACGGAAAGATGGTCGATGCCTATTACTTCTGCGTAGGCGGGGCCGTGGGATTGCACCAGCGGACAGCTCGCCCGGTTGGCTACCGCTGCGCCGCCACGGAAGTTCCCGAGGCGATGGAGAGGCTGTTGCGCCGCTATCTCGCGGACCGGGGTGACGGAGAAAATCTTCGCGCTTACTTTTCACGCCATAGTGATGCTGAGATTCGCGATCAGCTGGCGGGCACGGTGGTCGCGCCGGTGGAGCGGGACGTTTCGCCCGGGCCGGTCCCACACTTAGCTGGATGATCTGCAATCGAGAAGAAAGGAGATTGCATGAGTCTTTTCCCGATATTTCTTAAGCTCGATGGCCGCCCGTGCCTGATTGTGGGCGCGGGCAATGTTGCGTTGGAAAAAATTTCAAGTCTGCTGCAAGCCGGTGCGAGTATTCGCGTAGTCGCTCCCGCAGCTTGCGAGGCGGTGGAGAAGCTGTTTGCTGAAAGTCAAATTACGCTCGAGCGCCGCAGTTTTGAAGAAGCAGACCTGGAAGGGCAAACGCTGGTCGTTACTGCGACGAACTCCAAAGATGTCAACCGCGCCGTATTTCTAGCCTCGCAGCGACGCGGGCTGTTGTGCAATTCCGTCGATGATCCGCCGAATTGCGATTATTACTTCGCTTCCATCGTGCAACGCGGCAGCCTACAGATCGCCATTTCAACTACGGGAGAGAGCCCCGCGCTGGCACAGCGCCTGCGACGTGAAATTGATGCTCAGTTGCCAAACGATATGGCTCGATGGTTGAAGGATCTCGGCGGCCTGCGGCGTGAAATTTTGGCGTCGCATCCTGCGGGTGAGGATCGAAAGGCTCTGCTGCATACTCTCGCTCAGCTTCCGGTCTGCGCCTTTGAGCAATGTCCCGCGCGGCAACTGGCGTTTCCCGCTGGAGCGCAATTGGAGAGCGTCCGATGACGACCGCACAGAAGGGCACGGTATATTTGGTGGGCGCGGGACCCGGCGATCCGGAACTCCTCACGCTGAAGGCCGCGGACCTGTTGGCGACCGCCGATGTGGTTCTTCACGACGACCTTGTTCCCCAGGCGGTCCTGGATCGCGCGGGTTCTGGCGCGCGCGTGGTAAGCGTCGGAAAGCGCTGCGGCGCAAGGCGCATCACCCAGGAACAGATTCACATATTGATGATCCGGGAAGCGCGTAGGGGGTTGAGCGTAGTCCGCCTCAAGAGCGGTGATCCTCTAATCTTCGGGCGGGCCGGCGAGGAAATTGATGCTTTGGAGCAGGCAGGCATACCGTGCGAAATTGTGCCTGGAGTGACAGCCATGTTCGCGGCGGCGGCGGCGGTGCGTAAGTCCCTGACGGACCGGCGCAGCGCGTCCAAGGTAATCCTGACGACGGCGCATCATGCGCCGCATGGGGCAGGCGAACGTCCGCCCCTTTGGCGCGGAACCTTGCCGAACGACGCGACTCTTGGGATTTATATGCCTGGTCGCGATCTTGGCGCGCTTGCGTGGGACATGCTTGCCGCCGGAATGCCGTCCGATCTTCCATGCCTGGTGGTAAGCCATGCTTCGCTGCCGGACCAGCAGACGCAAACGACCTCGCTGGGACAGCTGGCCGACCTACAGCCAGGGTCTGCGCCGTTGCTTGTGCTCGCAGGCTGGCCGCTTGCTAACGCAAGCGACAATGTTATTCCGGACTTTGTTCAGGCAGAATTGATCCGGGATTCGATCGCACTGGCGCGATAGCTTGTGCGTCTGGCGAAAATCCCGTAAAGACACAATTGTCAATAGATATTTACGTTCTGCACAACCCGGGTGATCACGCCTTTCGGGCTGGGAACGTCGGGCTTCAGATTGCAGCGTAGAGAGAAGAACAGGCCGAGCAATTGCCCGAAGATCACATCGAGGGGCGGTCGGTAGGCATCCGGTATGGAAACCCGCGAACCGGAGGTAAGCAGGGATTCGCAAGCGCTACTCAGTTCGCCATTGGCTTCCACAGCCACCGCAACGCGGGCGGGAACCACGCCCTTGCTTCCGATTTCTCGTAACAGATCAATTTCATATTGTCGCCTGCGGCTATCGCTGGAGACGAAGCAGACGAATAGAGTTTCCTCATTCAGCGCTGCGAGCGGGCCGTGCCTCAATCCAAGCGCGGACTCAGACATGGTGCGAATTTGCCCAGCGGTCAGTTCCGAAACTTTCAGTGCCGATTCTTTTGCGATCGCTTTCAGAGAACCGGAACCGACGAAACAAACGCTGGTATACGGGCCTTCGGCGAGACTGGCGGCGCGGTCCGCTGCAACCTCCAGAATTTTTTCTCCGCCCGCAATCAGGGCGTGCAGAATGGGTTCATACTCATCCAGGGTCCAGGTATTGGCGAGGCACTGTCCGCAGATCACCATGTTGGAAAAGGAGCTGGTCATCGCCAGGCCGCGATCGTTGGCAGCATCGTCGAGCAGCAGCCCAAAGACGCGAGAGTCCTTGCGATGTGCCTGAATCATTTTTCCGTTAGCGTTGCAGGAAACAACCAGATGGGAAATGTCCGGATATTCCTCTAAAGCTTTTTCCAGGACTGCGACGCCTTCCGGACTGTCCCCGGATCTGGAAAACGAAATCCACAAGTATCGCCGGTCACGAAGAATATGGTCTTCAAAGTTGGTAAGCAGATCCGTACTGGCGACAGCCGAAACTTCGCATTGCCATTTTTGCTGAAATAGACAGGCGAGGGCCTGGCCGATATAGTCCGAAGTGCCAGCACCGATCAGGAAAACAATCGGATGTTTACCGGAGCCGGGGCTGATTCCGACCGATTCCAGAAAGGCTTCGATTTCGGTGCGGCGCTGCTGAAATTTCAGAAAGGTGGTTGCCCAGGTGTCCGGCTGTTGAACAATCTCGCCCGGAGTGTGCGATAACCCGCGATTCGCTTTTTCTTCTCCGCTTAAGTTAATTAGATTCAGCAAACGGGTCACGTGGACGCGCTCCTTATTCTATATTTAGGCTCGCTGGTTCCCGACCGGAACAAGGAGGAAGTTGACAACTTCTTACTGAATCCAAGGTAGTACAGCAATGATAAGATAACAAAACGAAATTGATCATAACCCATGAATTTCACTTTAGCAACCGATTTGTCGGCTCCAAACAGGACAATTTTATGAAGTCTGCCCCAATTTTCGACGTCAGCATTGCTGGCGAGATCAATCTGGATTTAATACTGTACGGCTTGCCGGAGACCTTACCCCTTGAGCGGGAGATTCTGGCAACAAATTTCCAGGCTACACTCGGCGGCTCATCGTCGATTGTTGCGCATAACCTTGCAATGCTGGGAGCGAGGGTTGGCTTCACCACACGGGTGGGCAAAGATGAATTTGGCCGGATCGCGCTCGACCGGATGGCGGAAAGCGGGGTTGACCTTTCCCGCGTCGTCTATGTGGAGGATTCGACCAGCACAGGCGTGACAATCTTGCTGCATCATGGCGACCGGCGTCGCATTCTGACCTATCCGGGAACCATGAGTGGAATGACGCGCGCGGATTTGGACTTCGACTATCTTTCCTCAGCCCGGCATTTCCATCTATCCTCGCTTTTTCTACAACGGGATTTGGCGCCCGACCTTCCTGCGTTGTTTCGCGATTTGAAGCGAGCCGGACTTACCATTTCGCTCGATACAAACGACGATCCAGAGAATCTTTGGGGTGGAGTTCTCGACGAGCTTCTGGGTCTTGTCGATCTGTTTCTGCCGAACGAGGACGAAATCTGCCGCATTACCCATCGCAATACGGTGGAAGAAGCGCTGAAGGCGCTATCTCCTCGCGTCCCTTGCATTGCCGCAAAATGCGGTCCACGCGGAGCTCTGGTCCAGGTGGGCGACCGGCTGTCGCGAATACCGCCAATCGCTGTGAACCCAGTGGACACCATCGGTGCCGGCGACAGTTTTGATGCAGGTTTTCTTTATGCCTATGTGCGGGGACTCACTCCACAGGAATGCGCCGCCGCGGGAAATATTACCGGAGCGCTTTCGACCCTGCGGACGGGTGGGACGGAGGCGTTCCGCGATGCTGAGCTACGCGACCGCTTCCTGCGGGAAAATAACTTTCCGCAGGAAGCGGATCATGTCCAGGCAAGTTCTATCTAGCCCAAGTTCCATCTAGCCGCGGCTCAATGGGAGGATGGTTCTGCATCGAAGGTGCGAACCTCCCAGGGCTTCAACTGAATCTGCAGCGGATGCCCGGCATGGAGTCCGACAGTAGCCGGGGAAGTGGTACGAGCCCACGGATCGTGGGCAATATAGCTGCGCGGCGCGCCTGCTGGCAGCTCCAATGCAGCTTGTATATCCAGCGAATACGTCTGGGGCTTGTCAGATGGATTGCGTAGAACGATGATGGCTTTCTTCGGACTCCACGAAGCCCATCCGTAGACCTGTAGCTGTGCTGGATCGCCGCCAATCCAGTGACTGTCTTTCAGCGTCTCGGCATTCTTTCTGGACCATTTCGCGCCATCTGCCAGGATGTCCCAATTGCTCGCGGAGAGCAGCGACGGAGTAATGTACATCTCCTGTACCTGGGTTCCCGAACCGAAGAACGACTCCACTTCATCCGCAAAGTCCGTATTCGGATCTGTGTTCAGGCCGTCTGCCAGCTTGGCATAAATAATTCCATGCAGCATGAGAGAATTCAGCGGAAATAGCGGGCCGCCACGTACTTCATTTTTGTATACCTGCGAGTCGCGATAGGTGATCCAACGCTGGCGAGAACTGCCAACGCCTGCGAAGCTGTGATCGTCTCCTCCTCGCCAGATCGCGTCTGAATCGAACAGCCAGAAAGGCGAGGGATAGGTGCCGGTGGTTGCGTTAATAAATATGTTTGGCTCCGCCTGCCGCAAGCGATGGATCAGATGAATCATGGCGTCGAAGTCGCTGTCGAATTCACTGCCGGGAAAGACGCGATTTGCATTCCCCATGCCGTCGAACTTGAACTCGTTCGCTCCATAGTTGTGGATCATGTCGAGACAGGTTTTTTCAAATTGCGCATAGTATTTGGGGGCGGACAGCGCAAAGCCTCCATTGACGATCTCGTAGCCGTGTTTTCGGCCAAACGCGATGCGGTCCTGCTTCTGCTGCTCGTAACCGCCCCACGGAGAGAGCCATAGGCCAATGTGGCTGTGAAATTGTGCAGCCGTTTTGCTGGCCTGGGTGAAGCCATTGGGAAATCCGGAATCGAATCCCCAGAGGCTGTTCGGGTTGTCCCATCCATCGTCAAAAACGAAGGAGCTGACTGTAGCGCCGCGTTTTTTAGTTAGTTCGCTTCCAAATGCTTGAATCCGATCTAACGCGCCCGCCTCGCCAAATCGATTGTTGTACCCGAGGTCGTACCAGCTGTTGTATTGCAGGAATGGCCGGTAGGGATGCGCCCGCTCGCGTTCGACATAGCGAAGGAAGTCGCGCCGCATCTGCCCCACTGGCGCGACGCCAATTACGGAGGAGTAGGAAATGCTCTGGTCAGGTCGAATAGGAAGCTCGCGAGGCAGGAAGGCGACTGCCTCGCCGTTCTTTACATGGCTGACGGAGAGTGGATGTTCAAAGCCAAAGAACATTGTCCCGTCTGAAATCGGAGAGCCTTTGACGACGCCGGTAACGTGTGCGTCCGCATCCTGGAATTGCAGAAGACGAAATTCCGTGACTGGAAACGGTTTCGCACCCGTATGAACTGTGATTGTTTGGCGGAAATAGTTGGAACCGTCGAGGAGGATTCCGCACCACTCAACGCGAACGGATGCCTTCTGATCGCTGAACTCGGCGCAAACTTCTTTGCCTGCTAGCTGCTCCGAATAGCGGGATGCAGCCGGGTTCGGCTGAAGGTTCCTGACCGTAAATGGCTGCGTCATATCCATCGCGCTTGACTTGATAGCGGATGAATCCTTCAGCTGGAAAGAGAATGCTTCCGGCAGCTGTATCGATCGCTTCGTCGCCACGTCCTGGACGCGCAGACCATTCCAGTGGTGTGATTGGGCAGATCCCTGCGCCACAAGCCAGTGATTTCCAATTGAGAATTGTCCAGCATTTGCTGTTGCGCTGGTGCTCTGGGCATGTGCTTGCGCCTTTGCCTGCGCCTGGATGGTGATACTGCCGGCGACTATAAAGGCGATCGCCACGACGAATAAGTTTCTTAGCACACCATTCAATGCGCGTGTTTGAATGTCAATCATTCTGGCCCCATCTTCTTTCCTGTGGACGAATCCGACGGTACACTTCCGCAGCAACCAACTTCCGACCGTCGAATAAAATATACCGAAGCAAGCGATGGAATGAGAAACTGAATTGTCTACAGGACCCTAGATCGAATGGTTACGATCGCGCCAACATCCGCAACTACCCCAGAAAAGGAAAATACATGACGGAACTCGACTCGCAGGATAAATTCGTAGCGATGGCAACGGCCAAGGCCGAGGTCGATCTGAAACTGACGAAGTTCGAGCCGGTCTCCATGTTGGTGGCGCCGGTCCACGTGATAGAGCGCGCAAGCGTTCCAGCCGTCGACTATCACAACCATCTCGATGCATTCGAGCCGCGCGAAGTGCTGCGCATTATGGATGCATGCAATGTCGAGCGTGTCGTAAATATCACAATGCGGCCCGGCATGGGAGCGCTGGAGATCATCGAAAAGTTCGCTCCGTTTCCGGAAAGATTTTCGATCATGGGATGGATGGATTGGACTGGCGTCGAGAAGCCCGGTTTTATCGAAAAATCCTTGGATACCCTGGAGCGGCTTGTTGAGCGGGGCATCTGCGGGATCAAGTTCTGGAAGGATCTTGGTTTGAGCGTTCGCGATGCCTCTGGCGAGCTCCTTCGGATCGATGATGAGAGGCTCGCTCCTCTTTTCGATAAGGCGGCTGAATTGGGAATCTCAGTTATGTTTCATACCGCCGATCCCGACGCGTTTTTTCTGCCGATTGATCGACACAATGAACGGTATGAGGAATTGGCAGCCCATCCAGACTGGGCTTTTGCCGGCTCAAAGTACTCGAAAGACGAGCTTCTCGAACAACGAGACAATGTTTTTGCGCGGCATCCGAAAACAAAGTTTGTGGCGGCGCATGTGGCGGAATGTGGAGGAGATTTACGCAAGGTCACGGACATGCTTGAGAAATATCCGAACATTTCTGTCGATATGAGCGCCCGAGTCGCGGAATTAGGCCGTCAGCCTTTCTCGGCGCGTCGATTCTTCCTCCAATTTCAAGACCGTATCCTGTTCGGGACTGATTTATTCCCGGAAATTGATACATACCGGCTTCACTTCCGATTCTTCGAAACGGAAGATGAATATTTCGATTACCCCTCTCATGCTTCCCGTCAAGGCCGGTGGAAAGTTTATGGGATCAACCTGCCCAAGGATGTTCTGCGCAAAATTTATCGCGAGAATGCACTCCGGCTGCTTCCTAAGCGGTAGGAAATTTTGAGGAATTCACACGGCGATTCTCTGCTGTTTGCGCGACGGCTTGAGAATCGCAGGGGCAGCCACCTCGGGTAAAGGGATACTTTGCAAGATTTCTAGACTGGACTCTTTTCGCACGACGGCTGAAGCCACCGACATCGCCTCCACCAGTCCATAGGGAAGTAAGCTTGCATGAAGACCCTGGATATCCTGCAGTGTTCCGACGACTTGAAATGCCACCCACTCGGGACGAACGGCAACCACCGCCGCGCCGAGTGAGGAGACGACCTGGAGCAATGGCAGGCGCGATTCCTGATCGCACAGGACTTTGAACAATGCCAATGTCCGGCACAAGCCATCCTGATTCGCAAACGAGTCTACACACTGAACATCCTGTAGCTTGCGGAGAAGGTCGGCGGTGCGAATGGCGCTTGCCCGGTCGATGTCTGCAACGAAATTGACGCGAAGTTCAGCTCCTACCCGCATGGAAGCAAACGACTGAACAGAGATCATGTGATGATCGAGGACCTGTAGAATCCTGGACTCTACTCGCGCCCGGTTATACGCTGTGATCACAAACATCCATTCCATGGCCAAATCCCTCCAGATTTTTATCCCAAAAACTGAAAAAGCCACCGACCCGTTTCTGGGTGGTGGCTTGTAGAAGCTTGATTGCCTGTTTCGGCCTACATGCCCGCACCCATTTTGAGCGTAATAATCGAAATAATAATGCTGGGAAGGATGCTGAAAGCAGCAGTCTGGGCCAGCTTGGAAGGCTGGGAGCAACGAGCCGAACTATTGAACCTGCTGCGCATGATGTTCGTAATACTATCAGAATCACTGCCGGAGTAGAACCGGGGAGACCACTTCAACACAAGTCCGACCTCCCACTCTGATTGAGCCGGTTCTGATTGGAAAGTGCTATTCGTAGGCAGAATTATCGGGCGGCGCACCACTGATGCGTAAAGACCAGCAACACTTTGGCTGCCTCGATCAACGTATCAATTTCCACATATTCGTCGGCAGCGTGAGTGTTTCCGCCTTTGGCGCCCCATAGAACAGCGGGCGTGTGCTGAACGTCATGGAAGACAAACATGTCGCAAGGCGCTTCCATTCCGGCGATTACAGGAGCCTTTCCCATGACTCGCGTGGCGCAATCCGCCAACTCGGCAACGAGGGCTTCATCCTTCGAGATAGCCGATCCTGGCAGCCATCTGCCTGGAATCGACACCTCCGGGGGTTGCACGAAGGCGCTTCCCGGCATCTTCGGCAAGGACGCAATCCACTGCAGGAATTCGCGGTCGATGTCCTCCACTTTTTCCCCGGGCATGGCCTGCCAATAGATTTCAATCTTGCATTCTGAAGGAGTTGCGATCGGCTCCTTTGTTCCCCATGGAGCCGTAATTATTTTCGTGACACTCACCGGGACTTGGTCGAGTTTCTCATCATAAAGCGGATGAGGCTTGGCGTTCGCGCGACGTTGATCGGCAAAATCTTTGATCTTCATCAGCAGGAATGTCAGTTGCTCGACTACGCCGGGAGAGGGAGGACCCTCGTCGAGAATTCCCCCGGAAGATTTCAGTGTGACGTGAGCGATGCGTCCTCCTCTTTGGGCAGGGCAAATCCGCAGGAAAGAAGGCTCCGAAAGAATTACAGCGTCGGCATTGAATCCCTTCAATCTGCCGGCAAGGGTTCCATTCACTCCGCCAAATTCCTCGTCGATCACCGATTCAAAAAGTACATCTCCGGCAAGCTGGATATTCAGTTTGTGAAGGCATTCAATAACGAAGAGGTTGGTGGCGACGCCGCCCTTCATATCGTTTGCGCCCCGTCCGTAAAGCAAATTGCCTTCGACCGATCCGCCAAACGGATCCCGCTTCCACGGGGATGAGCCGACCGGAACTGTGTCGACGTGCCCGGACAGCAGCAGGGAACGCCCATTTCCAGTTCCTTTGAGGCGAGCGCCGACATTGGGTCGATTCGCATACTCCCGTCCCGCCAGAAATAACGGATGTTCCTTCAGGCCCGGGACTTCGTCCATGGAGTACACCACCGGGTCACATCCGAGGTTGGACAGGAAATTGCCGATGTACTTCTGGCATTCTCCCTCGCTTCCTATCGGAGGAGTATTTTCCGACGGTATACGCAATAGGTCCTGGAGGATCTGAACAAGACGCCCTGAGTTCTGCTCGACATATCTTGCTAGCTTTTCATCAATCGCTGATGTATTCATTTCGGTTCTTCGCCACTCCATTGACTCGGTTTATTTCTGAATCCGCGCGTGTGAATCGCGAGATAAATGGCCCCGATGCCGAGCCAGATGAATCCAACAATCTTTGCGTGCGTGCTAAGACTCAACCATATATAGATACAGACGAGCGCGCCGGCGAGAGGGAAGATCAGATTGTGGATTGCGGCCCAACCCGTCCGTTGCTTGCGGAAAATAAAAAAGTGCTGAATGACGGAGAGGTTTACCAGGATGAAGCCTACGAACGCCCCAAAATTGAGCAGTTCCACGGCGATCTGAAAATTCATTAGCAGGGCACCGACCAGAGTTGCCCCGGACATTATGTAGATGGCCCGGGTCGGCGTTCCATAGCGTGGATTGAGGTGTCCGAACAGGGAGCGGGGTATGACGCCATCGCGGCCCATCGCAAATAGCAGGCGGGAAGAACCCGCCTGCCCGGTCAACGCGCTCGAAACGCCAGCCACAAGCAGTACTAGCGTCAATATCAGGAACATCACCGGGCCGCCGATTCTGTGGGCTATATCGAGAATCGCCGTCTCAACCTGCGGAAAGCTGTGGTAGTTGTTCCAGGCCAGCGCGGCGAAGTAGACAGTGGCCACGCAGATCACGGTCTGAAGCAGGCAGACCAGAACTGTGGCAAAGCCGATGTCCTTCTCCGGATGCACAGTGTCTTCGGCCAGCGTCGATATCGCGTCGAAGCCAATATAGGAGAGCGCCGCAATCGAGGCTCCGAGCATCATGGGCCGCAGGGAAAACTGATGGGGTGGAAATATCCCGACGGAGGAAATAAGACCGGCAGCTCCGTAGTGCAGCTTAACGTAATGAATCGCAAGCACGATAAAGAGCACGGCGCAGATCGTCATGATCGCCATCATGATCGTGTTGGCCCGCGCCAGAATGCGGATGCCTCGGACATTGATGATCGTGACTCCAGCGGTAAAGATCACGACCCATACAAAATACGGAACGGACGGAATCAATCGCGCCGCTGTCAAAGCGGCATAAATAATACTTTCCAGCGGGATCAGGAAGTAGTCCAGGATCATGGCCCAGCCGGCCAGAAATCCTACGTGAGGGTTAAACGTTTGCTGAACATATGTGTAGGTCGACCCCGCGGAGGGATAAACGGTCGCCATTCTTCCGTAGCTGGCGGCGGTAAAAAGCATGGCCACCATTGCGACAATATAGCTCAGCGCGGCCTGCCCATGCGAAACGCTCTGGATGATTCCATAGACCGGATAGACTGCCGTGGGGCTTAAAATTACAAGCCCAAAGAGTATCAAGTCCCAGCGCGTCAGCACTCGGCGGATGACGTCTGTCCCGGTCTTGTCGTCGGGGCGCGCCTCCCGTAGTGATTCATTCATCAATTTTTCCTCGACTACTACGCGTGCCGAATATTACTTGTGGACTTCGCGCTGGCCGTCCTCGAATTCAGCACGGCTTTAACGCTAGCCACGTATTGTCCGCCTGGACACTTGGAGGAAGCTGTGGACGGCTAAGACAGGAGACCTGAAGCGCGCAAGCCAGTTTCCAAACCCTTCGATGCGTTTCGTAATTATTCCCGTTGACGGTTTTGGAAGTCAAGAAGGATTGCCAAAAGCTCGTTTTCAAGGGATATTGGATAAATCACACCTCGATTTTCTCCCTGCAGTGATATTCCGGGATGTATGCTCCGTCTACGAATAGTATGGTGAGCAGTAGATAAAAGAAAACTGCCCAGATATTATGAAGGTCCAAGAGGAGGCCAGCTTAATGAGCAACTTGCGGCACAGCTCCCGAACTACGAAGACAATCTCGCAAAATTCGCCCGTCGGGCTCGATAGCGATCCCATGCTTATCGAGGAACGCAGACAGCACATTTTGTCGATCGCTCTAAGCGAGGGCCGCGTACGAGTCCGGGATCTGTCGAAGGCGCTTGGAATTTCTCAGATTACGATTCGGAAAGATTTAGATCACCTGCAGGCGAAAGGGTTGCTGCAACGAAGCCATGGCGGCGCGCTTCCAGCGCAACCGGGCGCCCTCTTCGATCCTTCGCTGCAGGAAAAAGAAAAGAGCCATCACTCCGAAAAGGAGCGGATCGGCGCAGCAGCCGCCGAGATTGTGACGGAAGGACAGTGCGTGATGCTCGATTCGGGCACGACGACAACTGCGGTGGCGCGCGCCTTGAAAAGGTTTTCCCACTTGACGGTGATTACGAATGCGGTCAATATCGCGGCGGAGCTGACCGCAACCAACTTCGAAGTGATCCTTACCGGCGGTATCCTGCGGAAGAATTCTTTTTCTCTTGTGGGACCGCTTGCAGAAGACATGCTGGGCGAAATGCATGCGGATATTCTGTTCCTGGGCGTGGATGGATTCGATCTCGAAATCGGGCTGACTACTCCGAATCTTTTAGAGTCGCGCGTAAACCGCGCCATGGTGAACGGCGCGACAAAAGTAGTGGCTGTTTGCGATTCCACCAAATTTGATCGTCGCAGCCTTTCTCGGATTGTTCCGGCATCTGCGATTCATCATGTAATTACAGACGTTTCTCTTCCGAAGTCAGTCCATGAGGCGTTGCAGAACCTTAACATCGAAGTGACTCTGGTATAGCGCGCCTGAAGCTTTCTATCTGGGAGCGGAAAGACAACAGAAAAGAAAAAGACCCATGCCTCGCTCGCTACTGAGCGTGGCATGGGTCTTCTTGCGAGTGATTACGCGGCGTCCTTCACAGGCTGTTTCAGGTTGTCGAGTGCCATTCGCGCCTCCCACAGTTGAGGATCTAGCTCGAGCGCATGCTGGAAGTTGGCCCGTGCACGTTCCACGTTGCCACTGTACTGTTCCGCTATGCCAGCGGCGAAATAATCGTCTTCCGTGGCGTCGGGTTGGGTGGCAGCTTGAATGTAACGATCCAGTTCTTGCTGCGCTTTTTCGTTGTGGCCAAGTTTTTTATCCGCAAGGGCTGCGAAGACAGTTTTCTGCTGGGCCGACTGTTTCCACGCTGCCGTAGCTTCGGCGGTTTTGCCTTCGGCCTGGAGTGCATTCCCCAGCCAGTAAAGCTGTTCGGCGTTGTCAGGCCGATCTGGCTGTCCGCTGCCCAGGTTTTCCGGATATTCCATTGCGTGTCGGAAGTCTTCGGCTGCCTGGGCTGCATGGTGGGCGGCAAGCGCCTTCTCGCCCTTTTCCATATTGGCAAAAACGAACATATTGTGAACCACCTTGCCGCCCTCCCAGGGCTTGAAGCGGTGATCAACCAATAATGCCAATGCTTCGTCGGGCTTCGATTGTTCGAGAAGCAGGGTCGCGTGGCGCGCCCGCACTGTGTCCAGGTTCTGCATTTCCGCCGGCGCATTGTGGAATAGATTCACGCGCGCCGCAGTATTTCCTTGCTGCTCGTAAATTTCATCCAGGTCTGTGTAGAGCCTGTAGTCGTTTGGACTCAGCTTGATGGCGCGCGTGAAAAATCCTGTGGCGCTATCCAGGTTCTTCTTTACATGCCATTGATAAACGCCCAGGTTTCTCAGCAATACTGGATTGTTGAATCCCTGTTCCAGCGCCTTCGACCAGAGACCCGCAGCTTCGTCATAACGATTGTGAGCGAACAGGAAATTGCCCAACGCATACTTCGCATGTGCATCCTCCGGATTCTGGTGAATCGCGTCTTCAAGCACAGCCACATCGACAAGGCGATTGGGAAAGACCTCGGCGCTCGATAGAGAAGCGGCCTTTTGTGCATTCTGCGTCGCCTGTTGGGTTTTGTCTTCCCGACGTGCGTTGGAAGCCAGGTAGTAATAGATCATTGGGGAGATATCCTGCGCCGACAGGTGGTCAATTGCAGCATGCAGCACAGCGTCCGAGGATTCCCACGCTCCTATGCTGTGGTACCAGGAAGCGACCGCGAGATAGTTTTCCGGATCCGAGCTGATGGTTTTTGTCCAGCCTGCATTGGATGGAGAGGCCGATGCATCCAGCCAGCTTTCTGCCAGCGCATAGGGCAGCAGCGGCATCTTCTCAACGGCTTTTTCAGAGTGCTGCGCAGCAGCGTGAAGATTCCCCGAAAGGCGTTCCGCTACCGCAAGATCGGCCAGAGCGAAAGCGTCCTCCGGATTGTAATTCGTGGCGTGCTGAAGAAGATCGATAGCCTCGGGATATTTTCCTTCGCGAATTGCGATTTCGCCCAACTCCACATACGACGGCGCTAGAGACTGACCTTCAGGCAGGCTGGAGCCATAGTGGATTGCATTCCAGAATGCATTGCTGGCAAGTGACATCTTTCCGTCCGCTCGGTAAATAACTCCGGACGCGTACGCGATTGTCGAACTTTCATTTACGTCGTTGTCGCGTTCAATAGCACGTGCAATCAGAGATTCCGCTTTTTGGAAATCTGCCGTGCCGTAGTAATACCAGGCTTCCTTCAACAGCGCGGGAACATAGCCCGGGTCGCGTTGCAGCACCTGGTCAAAGATCTTCAAGGCACCCTTCTCATTTTCTGTCTTTTGCAGAAAGAGGCCGTGAAGATACAACTCCTCCACTGGAGTGTGGGGCGTTAGATCAATCTTCTTTTTGATAGATTTTCCGATAGAAGGAACCAGGTCTGAATTCCCATCGACCGGCTCTGAGGCGGACCAATGCAAAAGCGTCTGACCCTGTGCGGATTGAATCTGTACGTTCAGATTCTTCTGGGCTTCCTCCAGGTTTGCCACCGAAACCGTATAGGCTGCGGGTTGCAGCGGCGCAAGATGAACATGTTGAAACTGCTTTAGGATGTTGGAGCCTTGCTTCACCACCACGGTCGCATCCGCAATTTCTGTGACCGGACTGATTGTCAGCTTGACTTGGGGGCCTCCCTCACCTTGCGGGAGGTAAGCCGTGTTGATGGCCATCTGGCTCGTCGCCTCAACAAAGCCGGTATCCAGGCCGCGGACCGGATACCAGTATTCGGTCCACTGCTCGACGCGGCGGGGATTCATGAATTCCCTGGAGCCCTGGGTGTAGAAGCGTCCGCTTTGGATCTCGTTATAGGAGCCGTCGTTATCGCTAAGGATTTTGTCCCAGATTTTGCCGCTGCGAGCTGTTCCCCAGGTCCAGAACTTTTTGCCCGGATCCTGCCGGAAGTCCGCCACATGGACCAGGCCATAGTTGGAGTCGTGGTAATACATTCCGAAGAAATTACGATGCACGTTGCGCGCGAAAATGGCCAGCGCAGCAGGATCGTTCTTGTACCAGCTTCGGTCCACACCCTTCCACATGGGCCAGCTTTCCACAATCGCGAATGGATCATCGAAGACGGTTTCACGCATCGGATAGATGTATTGTGCGTCGTCCGTGGCTTTGACAGCGGTGTTGGTCCAGAACAGATAGAGATGGTTCTGCGGTGTGGAGTTGAAGAGCGTCACCCCTTCTTCCAGGCGAGCGGTATTGGGCCGCAGAGTTATCGCGATTTCCCAATGCATATTGGAGACCCAATCCACTGCGCCGACTACTGCCGTGGCGCTTCCGTCTGCATTCTGATGCAGTACGGATTCCACTGGAGAAACCGAATCCGTGGTGTGCGCAATGGGGAAGCTGAATTCCATGCCACCGGAAATCCAGGCCCCGCGTGGGCCGACCAGTCCATATTTAATTACGTTGTCGCGATACAGAATTTCGCGATGATCGACCTTGTCATAGACAGAGTAGACATGGCCGCCCAGCTCGGGAAGAATCGTGATCTTCAAATACTGATTCTCAAGATAGATGGCATGGTACTTCTGCATCACACGATCATCGGTTAGATCGTCGAGCATGGGGTACGGGTACACCGGTTGCCGTTGCACCAACGGGAAAGCAGGATTCGGATCAGATGGGCCAAGCTTGTAGGTGGGAATCGTAATGGAGCCTTCCCATGCGTGGACGGTCTGGCCCTGTACAAGAGAAGGTGTCAGCAGCAGGCAAAGAGCAAGGCAGATGAAGGTCATTGAGCGCGGTATTCTCATCGAGGTGCAAATCTCCAGGGGTGTAGTTGTAAAGGGCGTCAAATGACGCGCGTAGTTTTATTTCCCTTGCCTAAAACGGCTCAAGGTCAGATGACACACTTATTGATGAGCTTCCGGCTGCGGATTCGCAGGCAGCGACTGCTGCACTCGAATGTTTCCCAGTGAATACCAGCCGTCTGGCTCCATTCCTTCAATCGCCAATTTTATCTTCGGTTGGCGTGTGGCTGGATCTACGATCGCGATGCTTAAAGCGTATTCTCCATCCGGCAAGCTTGCCGGAACAAAAGCTGAATTGTTGTACAGGTTATCGCCGGGCATCCAGCTGCGAATATCGGCGTCGGTCATCATCACGGCGGTTTGCTTGCCATCGGTCAGTCGCAAGGCGAGAGGGAGTTTTCGATAGCAGGGTGCATCGCCCTGGTTCTCCCACCACGAGGTAAATACAAGCTTGCGGTTAGGTCCGACGATTTCCGGATAAGTAAACCTGCGAAGCGCGAACCGGTAGCCCATCTGTTCCAGCCATCGGTTGACTTCCGGCAACAACTCCTTCGGTATCGCGGAGGATTTCGCGTTAAACGAAGACACATGCCACTTGATCGCCTGATCGATAATGTAGCGGACATCCCATCCGCGGTCCTTCCAGGTTTGCATCACCCAGCAGGCTTCCATCGTGACCGGCGCTTTCTTCCATGCATCCGTCAAGCCGTCTTCGATGATGGCTTCCGGATAGTAATCCGTCATGTGGTTCCATTTTTTGTTGAAGCCGCCCATATCTCCCAGGCAATCGGCCCGCCATCCCACGCTGGCCTTCGACATTGCATATTCGTCGGTCACCGGATCGGTCGGTTGCGCGACCAGCGGGGTCTCGTGGAAGGAATCCAGATAGCTGTCCATCAGGCCCTCCATCACATTTTTTGTCAGCAGCGGTGTGCCCGCTCCTTCTCCCCAGGGGCCAACGATGGAGATGTCTACGACATTCAGGTCCGGGTCTCCGTCATATCTCGCTCCCAGGGCTCGTACCATGTCTCCAAAGAAATGCACATAGGCTGGATTCATCGGATCAACCATCCATTGGGCTTCGTAGGGCGCCCAGTCTGGCTGGCTACTGGGCAGCGGACGGTACCAGGCCGAGTGGCGATTATCGGATGGAGCCTTGCGTAGAACTTCTCCAGTAATTTTTCGATACCAGGCGGGCACGTCGCTTTCCGGCCCGGTTCCGTAGGGCGCGATGCGCAGCATCAGAGTCTGGTGCCTGGCGTGTGCAGTCTGTAGTGCTTTATCGATCAAGCTCCAGTTATAGACACCTTCCTGCGGCTCAAGAAATCTCCAATACACACGGAAGTACGCGATCGTCGTATCGGGGTAATCTTTGTTTGTTAGCGTTCCGCGGAAGGGCTGATACTCGAGTGGGAATCCTTCGGTCCATTTGGTTCCGGCATTCAGGGCGTCGCCATTGAAGCGCTGGAAGGTGGTAAATCCGATGTCGGGGTTTACCAGCACTCCATCGAATGGTTTTGGTTTCACAACCACAGTCGCTTGCTGGCCGAGGACCGCTCCCACACATCCCAGACAGAACAGCACAACGGCAGATCGAAAGCAGCGCATGCATCCTCCTTGAGCCGGCAAATTCCGTTTCTCAACCTACCATTGCCAACTGAAGATTCCGAAATACAGAATCTGCTAACCGACCGTGGAGAGAAGATCGACTGATTTCGATTTGGAGGCTCCGGCCATTTCTTATAGCGAAATGTGGTTACGGGTTCTTCCGTTAAAGAGTATTCTATTTTACGAAATAGTCTTCGGCTCAACATAAATGCAAATCATCGCAGTGGGGCTCCCAGAAGATGTTTTCAGACGAGACCCATTCGCCGATGATTTTGACTGAAACCTTAATAATCTTTCAGTCGCCCAAGAGAGCTTTTCCACATATCAGGAGATCTGCTTTGTCCGATACACATTTGCCTAGCCGCAGGGGTTTTCTCCGTAGCGCCGTAGCTTCCGCCATGTTTACCCCAGCATTGATGGGCTTGGGCCAGACTGGTGTTCCTGCTGAACGCGAATCGGTCAGCAGCGGGCCAGACGCAATGGTGCTGGGCCGGATCACGCTGGACCGCGAAGTGGCCGACCAGGAAGGCGTATTGAGCGGGACCCTGCGCTTCCTTCGTGCCGCATCCGGACCGGTCGAAGTGAAGTGGATGGACAGCTTCGGTCGCGTAGCAGGGGAGCAGAAGCTTTCATTGACGGGAGCGTCTACTGTAGCGGCGCCGTTTTCTTTTAATATGCGTGCTGGCCTGACCTATGTGAACTGGATCAGAGTTACAGTGAATGGCGTGCCGCAGGTGGCGACTGCCAGGTTCATATTGTCTCCTGCGCCGCGTCCCTGGAACGATTTTCACACCATCAGCTGGGCGCATTATCCGGACGGATTTTACGATCAACTGCGCGCCGCCGGCATGGACTCAATCATCGCTTACACCAAGGAAAATAACGATCCGGTCATCGATAACAACTTCAAGTTCTACGTCGAGCAGATGGCGTGGGAGGTCTACTCGATTTATCACAAGGACCAGACCGAGTGGAGAACGCTGCTGACAAAAGTCAGCGTGGACCGGGAAAATCTGGACTTGTGGGTTCGCAGTCCCTGCCTCAACGACCCGGAAACCATCTCGTACCTTCACAAAAATCTGACTCGCTATGCCCGCGATCATCGTCCCTATCGGCCGCTTTTCTACAACATTGCGGATGAGTTGGGTCAGGCCGACCAGATCCGCCCCAACGATTTCTGCCATTCCGAATTCTGCACCGCAAAATTCGCTGCATTTCTTCGTAAGGAGTATGGCCAGCCATCGGGAGCCGCTCGGCAATGGGCCACCGGGCAGGAGCTGACGCATTGGGACGACGCGCATTTCCACGCGGTTCCCGACTGGGATAAAGAAGGTTCGATGATCGCGTATACGACGACCGATCGGGCCTTTGAATCGATCGCTCTTGCAGGCATTATCAGCCGGTACAAAACCATCGGGGAGTTCAACAAGCAGTGGGGCACAGGCTTTCCCGTGCCCAGAGGAAACGGCAACCCGATGAGAGATGCCTGGAACCCGATCCTGGCGGTGGCGAGAGAATCTCTGTCGGTTCCGGTTCTGAATGACGCGGCACTGGAGAAACAAATGGGTCCGCTCGACCAGGCGAACGCGCGCTGGGGAGGTCTGGGTTCATGGGACGCACCCAACAAGCCAACAACGTTTCAGAATTGGGCCCAGGTAGCCACATTTATCAAGCGGTATTACAAGGAACTCAGTGAAATTACTTCCACCCGCCATTGGAACGTGAGCGCCTGGTGCGACTTCCGCAATTTCATGGACGAGACGTTTGCCGACGGCGTAAAGCGAGCCGCCGACATTTGCAAGGCAGAAGATCCTTACGCTCTCTGCGGAACTGAAGGCGGGCAGTCCCCCTTTGCATTTGGCTGGTACAACTATGAGCAAGTCGTTCGCGCCGTCGATGTGATTGAGCCCTACAACATTGGGAACAACGTTGAAGTCATCCGTTCATTGAAGCCCTCGACGATCATGATGTCCACGCACGGTTTCGGCGGCTTCAAGTCGAAACCGGGCGAGCAGCTGACGGCGAAAGAGGTCATCGCCCAGAAGCGGGCGGTTCTCCCCATCTGGTGGGGACTCTTCCATTCCCATAATGCAGCGCTGATCTGGGACAACAACGAACCTGCAAACGCGTTCGTCGATATGAGCACGGGCAAGCTCACGGTTTCGGCGGAAACTTTCTCTCCGATTTTCCATGAGCTGCGCGCGGGCATCGGCAAGCTGTTTATTAATGTAGAACGGAAACACGACGGGATAGCGATTCACTATTCACAGCCGTCCATCCAGATCCACTGGCTGCTGGATAACCTGAAACATGCCCGGCAATGGATGATTGAGAGTGGCGGAACCAGCGACAGCCTTTGCATTGCGGTTCGCAACAGCTGGACCAAGCTGATTGAAGACCTGGCGCTGCAATATAACTTTGTAGGCAGAAAACAAATCGAGGCCGGCGGCCTGAGCTCAGGCGAGTACAAGGTTTTCATCATGCCGGAATCGGTGGCCGTCAGCGAGGAGGAAGCCGCGCAGATCCGGGCTTTTGTGCAGGGTGGCGGAACGCTGATTGCCGACTGTCGTGCCGCCGACCTGAACGCCCGCGGACGCGATATCGGCAAGGGGCACGGGCAACTGGACGACGTCTTTGGGATCAGTCACGGCCCCGCGCAGAACACCTCGAGCACCAGCAAGGGTGTGGGCAGCGATGGCGCATTGCAATTGGACGGCAAGCAGTTGCGCGAAGTGCGCGCGGGGGACACGACAGTGGTGACGGCCGGCGGCAAGGCGCTGGCCCGCAGCGGCGATGTCCCGCTGGTCATTGTGAACCGGTTCGGTTCCGGACGCGCCGTCTTCCTGAACCTTGAAGTCGCCGACTACGCTTATCTCCGCCTTAAAGCCGGCTCCAATTCGAGCCTTCCGGAGATCGTCGAAGGAATTCTTGAGTCGGCGCAGGTCAAGCCTCAAGTCCGGGTGCTGGGAGCGGACGGAAAGCGCCTGCCGGGAACCGAAATCGTGCGGTTCGCGAATGGGGATTGCGAAGAGGTGGCGATCTTCCGAAATCCTCAGTTTGATAATGGCGGATGGGGCGCGTATCCCAAGCTGCTGGCGGACAGTTCTACCCCGCTCCTTGACCCTGCGCTGATTCAGAACATCGACAATTCGCTGCTCGAGAACGAAGCCGAAGTCACAATCGAGTGGACCGCCGAGCAGCAAACATACGACGTGCGAGGACGCAAAGAGCTGGGCAAGCTCAAGTCCCAGAAGGCAACTCTGGATCCATGGGAACCCCTGGTCTACACTCGGTCTTCGCAAACACTGTCCCCGGTACAGGTAGCAATTTCTTCCGGAGCTAAAGGCGGGGAAATGGTAGAGGTGATTCTTTCGGATAGTGGGCCGCGGCCAAATGGAAGTTTCCGGCTGGTTCGCCTGGAATTTAAAACCCCATCGGGAGAACTTTACGATCTATATTCTCGCAATGCGCTGGTAAAAACCACGCCATACGTCGAGCGCGTTCCATTTGCCGTGAATGATCCGAAAGGCAATTGGAAAGTAACCGCACAGGACTTGATGACGGGACAGGTTGTCGAATCCTCCTTCGATCTGGGGTAATTCCGTCCTCCTGGAAAGCCGTAGATCGCCAGTCACGATGGATGGTCCACGCATGCTGGAGTGGACACCACCAATTACTCCTTCTGCGGGAGCATGGGCGGCGAAAACAAGGTCCCCAGCGATATGGATCCAATTCAGATCCGCGATATACGCTAGGGAAATCATTCCTTGCTAAAGATTGTTTGCGAGTGAGGTCCGGAAAAACTATGCAGAAGATTTGGGGGCTTGTTGTTATGACATTGATTACCAGTGCGGCAATGGGGCAAAGCGGTGGGGTGAATCATTACTCCGCATCGCAGTTGCACCAGATGGGGCAAAAGCTAGAGCAGCAGGACAGTCTGCGGACCACCGGCGTAGCCACGGAGACCCTCGAAAAATATCCCGGCCATTTCACCATGCTGACTGTCCGTACCGCCAGTGGCGGAGCCGAAGTACACGGACACTACGCCGATATTTTTTTCGTGGTGGATGGAGACGCCACGCTGACTACCGGCGGCACCGTCCTGAATCCGACGAGCGCGGGCCCCGGTGAGACGCGCGGTACCGCGGTGCAAGGTGGAGTTCAGCAGAAACTGGCGAAGGGTGATGTTGTCCACATTTCGTCCAATATGCCACATCAGGTTTCGATTTCCAAAGGACACAGTCTCACCTACTTTGTTGTGAAGGTCCAGGAATAGTCACTTAGCCGCTATCTATGCTCTGCAAGTTGATCTGAGTCGTCCCAAACTAAGGAGAAAATCTTGCGTAATAGAAGGATGATTAGTTTGTTCTTGACGGCGGCTTTTGCAACAAGTGTGCTGGCTCAGCAAGCAGCTGTCGTTGTCAAGCCGCAGGAAATTCACGATGTCCTGGTCAATCCGGGAATTGGCTTTACAACCTTCCAGCGTTTCAATGGCGACTCTCTCAATGGAGGGACCAAGTGGACTGAGGGCTTTCCTATCGACTATCAGCCATTTCGTGGAACGCTTGAGAACAAGAATTTTCCGATGACCAGCATCGCCTATCTGCGTATCTACTGGCGATTTATCGAACCTGAAAAGGATGTCTATCGCTGGGAAATTATCGACAATGCCCTCAAGACAGCGCACGAGAGACATCAGACCTTGATGTTGCGCATCGCTCCGCACGGGACCGATGCGCCAAGCGACGTTCCTGCCTGGTATCGCCAGGAAACCGGGGAGAAGTTTCATAAAGCTCCTGGAGGTTGGGACGCGACCACCGGCAAGTGGCTGATCAATCCTGAAGATCCCAGGTATGCCAAAGAGTTTGGCGGAATGATTCGCGCACTCGGGGCGCGTTACGATGGCGATCCGGATCTTAACCTGGTCGATATTTCAATTCTGGCGGCGTGGGGTGAGGGCGCTGGATCGAACCTGCTCACAGAAACTCCGCGCCACGCTTTGCTCGACAGCTATCTGGATCCATTCCATAAGACGCCTCTGGTCACACAGCTCGGCGATGAAGAAACTGTGGCCTACACTCTGTCGCGTGCGCGCGGTGGAGAAGGCGATTCTATTGCGAACCAGCAACGTGCCGCCAGCCTGGGTCTGGAGAGACCGCGTGTCGGCTGGCGTGCGGACTGTCTGGGAGACATGGGTGAATTCAGCAAAACGCAAAACCTGATGACGGATTACTATCCGGAAGACATCATCAACCTCGGTCTGGCAGATGTGTGGAAGACCGCGCCGGTGACGATGGAAGCGTGCGGAGTGATGCAGAACTGGTTGGATCGTGGCTGGGATATCTCCTACATCATCAATGAGGCTGTGAAGTGGCATGTGTCTTCATTCAATGCAAAGTCCTCCGCGGTCCCGGCTGCGTGGTCGCCGCAGGTGAATGAATGGCTCAATCGAATGGGCTATAGATTTGTTCTGCGTCGATTTACTTATCCGGGTACCGTCGATGCGAGCCGCAAACTCGCTTTTACTTCGTGGTGGGAGAACAAGGGGGATGCGCCGGCCTATCGGCAATGGCCGCTGGCGTTGCGGCTGAAGAGCGGCGCTGATTCCGTCGTCCTGGTCACAACTGCGGATGTCCGCAGGTGGCTGCCGGGCGATAACCTCTATAACAATTCGGTCTTCGTGCCTCGATCTTTGCCGGATGGTGATTACACGCTGGACATAGCGCTGGTAGACCCAGCTACGAATCAGCCGAAGATCAAGCTGGCCATTGCAGGAAGAGAAGCGGATGGCTGGTATCCGCTGGGTGCGGTCAAGCTCTCTACACAGGCCCTTCCTGCCGGTAAGTAAGGTGCAAAACGCGTAACCTCGCCGAGCTCGCTGCCATAAGCTCAATACTCATTTGCGCCGTAATTGTTTTGGCGTAATCATTAACGGAACGATATCTTGTATTTGGAGAAGTATTGTATGCAATCCGGCACCCGGCGCGCGGCCATCGTAGGTCTGTGTACTCTTGCGGTGCTGGCTATCGTCTGCTGCAAATCATCCCCAAAAAAAGAAGATTCCACAGCCGCATTGAAACCCATCAACGTGGTGTTCATTACCCTGGATACAGTACGCGCGGACCATTTGCGCTGCTATGGCAATAAGAACATCCAGACTCCAAACATCGACAGCATCGCCGCGGGAGGTGTCCTGTTCGAGAAAGCCGTGACGCAGGCACCGCTCACCCTTCCCTCCCACGCCAGCATGTTTACCGGGACCAATCCCAACGTCAATCACGTTCGGGACACGGGCGGCTTCGCACTGCAATCCTCTTCAGTTACACTTGCCAAAATTTTGCAGGATCATGGTTGGAGCACAGCAGCATTCGTTAGCGCTTTTGTCTTTAAGCGTATTGTTGGGTTTAACCAGGGTTTTTCCGTCTATGACGATCAGATGCCGGGTGGCCCGGATGGAGAATCCGCTACACGTCCCGCGAGCATCACTGTGGACCACGCGCTCGCGTGGCTGAACGCGCAGTCCACGCAGCCATTTTTTGTATGGCTGCATTTTTACGATGCCCATCAACCTTTTCAGCTGCCGCCTTCACAATTTCGCGAGCAGTATCCAGGAAATACCTATGACGCGGAAATCGCATACATCGACCAGCAGCTAGGCCGTTTTCTGGACGCTGTTAAGAAGAAATCTCCTCCCGGCAAAACTTTGATCGTCTTGCTCTCCGACCACGGCGAGGACCTTGGCCAGCATGGAGAATTCCATCATGGAATTTTCCTCTATGACGCTACTGTACGCATCGCCTGGATTATGGACGGGCCGAGCATCCCTGCCGGGGTTCGCATCCAGCAACAGGCGAGAACAATTGATGTGCTTCCAACCGTCCTGGATTTGCTGGGTGGCAAAGCGTCTTCCGCGGTGCAGGGAACCAGCATGGTGCCCGCTTTGTCTGGAAAACAAGTAGCCAGCACCTACTCCTACGAAGAAACCTTGTTTCCAAAGTTCATGATGAATTGGGCCGCTCTGCGCGGACTCCATACCGCCGACTGGATGTATGTGCACGCGCCGAGGCCGGAACTTTATGATCTTCAAAACGATCCCGGCGAATTGCACAACGTCATCGATGCCCATCCACGCGAGTATCGCGAGTTGGAGAAACAGCTGAAACTTCTGAGCCAGGTTGGGAATGGAACAGGAAAAATTATCTCCAACCAGATGGATCAACAAACTATGGAACGCCTGAGGTCCCTGGGATATACGGGCGGCGCATCGAGGCAGGAGATAGAACTGGATAATAAAGGGGCCGATCCCAAGGACCAGCTTGAAATACTAAAACTCCTGCACATGGCAAATGATCCTCCGCCAGATGCGCTATCCTCTTCGCGCAGAATCGAGCTGCTCAAAGAGGCGCTCGCGAAAGATCCCACGAATCCCTCAATCTATTACGACCTTAGCGATGAGTATGAGCGGAATGGCCAGCCGGATGAAAACATACAGCTCTGCCTGGATGCAATTCATCACGGGGTGACAGGAGCGATCATCTTTTCTCGCTTGGGCCAGCTATACCTGAGCAAGGGTGATCTGCAGCAGGCGATTTCCTATTATCAGCAGGAGCTTCAACTCGATCCCGTGTCCGTGAGTGCGCGGAACGGCCTTGCGACGGCGTACTCTCAAAGTGGCCGGTTAGCAGAAGCAGAACGCGAGTTTCGACAGGTGCTTGCGATTCAGCAATACATTCCTGCCTACGATGGTCTCGGGCTTGTCGAGGTGAAGCAGCATGATTTCACTGGCGCCCGCAAGAACTTTGAGCGCGCCATTCAACTCGACCCGAAGTATGCCGCAGCGCAGTTGAATCTGGGCGTTCTTTGTATGCAGACCAGCGATTTCCCTTGCGCGAGGAGCGCGTTCAAAGCGTTTCTGGCGCAGGCATCACCGGCTCAATATGGAGACATGATTCCGCGAGTTCATAACGCGCTGAATACGGTTCTGGCTGAAAAACGGTAACCGGCTTCCAGCGGTTTTACTGGTGTCGATTTGGGGAGTATTTTTGCGCGTGTAAAGCTGGGTTTTCCGCGGAGAAGGGCCAAATGTGGTACCTGGATACCACATTTGGGTGTTGGGGCAGCAAAAAGTGGTATCCAAGTACCACTTATTGGTACTTCGATACCACTTTTTGGGAAATTTTGGGAATTTCTGAAAATGCAGAAAAACGCATTTTTTTGTTGATAAAAGAGCTTTTCGTGTTGCTCCAGGTTTATGGCGAGACACTCGTTAGAAAGAACTCTGATGCTTTCTAAATATTTTTCGATGGAGTGCCTCATCTCCATTTTACTTATTCGCGCGGAGGATTGCGCCATGGGATGCGGAGTTTTGTAACCCAACACTGCTGGTGCTCGGGCGAACCGCGAGGTTCCTCGGCTTCGCTCGGAATGACAAATCTGTTTAGGGAACTCGCTTCGCAGGGTTTTGTAACCCAACACTGCCGGTGCTCGGGGAACCGCGAGATCCTTCACTGGACTTCGTTCCGTTCAGGATGACATTGAGTTTTTTACAAGAAAACGGCCCGCAAATTATGCGGGCCGCCAAGTATAGCAACGGAACCAACTAGAAGATGAATTTCGCCTGTAGTTGAATCAAGCGGGGCAGGCTGCCACCGAGGGGCCTCGTAATGATGCCCTTGTTATTTGGCAGCGCAAGATTCTGATGGTTGTAGACGTTGAAGCCCTGGGCTTCTATATCGAGCATGGTGCCTTTGCCGAGGGGCGTGAGTTTATAGACGGTCGCATCCAGTTCATTGAAGCCTGGGCCGGTCATGTAATTACTCGGAATGTTGTTTCGGAAATCGCCTTCGAGGCCGGTTCCCAATGTATATGTCTGTCCCGCGTACGGGCCGCTACTGGGTCCAGAAGTAGCCGTCGGATCCCAACGGCTGGCGTCAAACCATCGTTTCCGTGTTCTCTGGCCTTCCGGCAGGATGCCGGTCTTTCCAGGGGACAGGTTGATGGCTCGCCCGCCTCCAACCGTGCTGGAACTAAATTGGGTGTAGTACGGCGAGAAGTAAAAGCCACTGTGCCACAGGAAAAAAGGAGAGATGTTAAATCCGCTGACCAGCGCATTGGTGAAGCCATGCGCATTGCCAAGATATTTCTTGCCCTGTCCGAACGGAAGTTCGTAATGAGCATTCAGGCTGAACGTCTTTGTCGGAAGCGTGGGATCGGGAGCGTAGACGGCCCGAACACGCTGTGCGAGGGACGCGCCAGACGTCAAGGGTTCGGTCAGGTTAAACCCCGGGGTCAACGCCGCCGGAATGAGTGTTTGTCCACTCCCGATGCCGAGCAATGGTTGTTCAGACGTTGTCAACGTCCTTGCCCAGGTGAAGTACGTCTGCAGCAATAATCCGCTGCCAAACGTATGCTGCACCTGCGCCTGCAATTCATTCGTGTTGGAGTATCCGTGATAGCCGTACAGTTCCCCATTGCCGCCGCCCGAAGTGCCAAACACTTGGTACGGCCGCCGAAATATCGCTTTACCGGCTGTACATTGCGCAATATCGGTAGTTCCCGAAGTAGCGCAACTGTCGCGGGGAACCGTGTAGTTGATCGGATCGAACGTGAACTGGTTGTAAGCATGGTTGCCGATATAACTGAGCTGGAATCCGACGTGTC
>JBEPVW010000015.1:0-35201 GCA_041690775.1 Acidobacteriota bacterium
GATGCGGTGTTCGACTTGGCATAGCCGCTGCCGCTGCTTCCAGCCTCGCCGCCTTCGCCGCGTCCGGAAAGCAGCGACAAATCGTTCACGATGATTTCCGTTTTATATTTCTTCTGGCCGCTCGTCTTATCGTCCCATGAAGATGTTTGAAGACGTCCCTCCACATAAAGCTTGTTGCCTTTCTTCACGTAGTCCCGAACGATTTCCGCCGTGCGCTGGTAGGCCACCAGGTTGTGCCATTCGGTGCGGTCCTGCCAGTTGCCGGTCTTGTCTTTGAACCGCTCGCTGGTCGCAATGGAAAATGTGGCGACCACCACGCCGCTGGCGGTGGCTTTGATCTCGGGATCTTTGCCTACATTGCCGAGAAGAATCACCTTGTTTACGCTCTTTGCCATGTCAAACCAACTCCCTGAAAAAAGTGTTTTGCCTAAAGATAGCAGACGGGCCGGAACGGGATAATCCTTGCCCAAACCACACGATTATTGTGCAACGACAGGTACCGACACATCCGTTGTGTCCCAGCGGATGTGAAGCGTGGTCATATTGCCATGCGTCTCCTCGAAGCTGATGCTCATTTTTTCCTGCGGCTCGGGCAGCATTGATTTCTCCATGTCGACCCGCGCCAGGTCCTGCGACTGATCGTATTTCGTGCCCCATTGGCCGGTTTCTTTATTGATGATCAGCTTCCAGGTTCCTTCAGACGGCAACGTATAAAGTGTGTAAGTGCCCGCTGGAACCTCTGCGGTTCCCACCTTCAAATTTGCATCGGTTTTCAGCGTGGTGGCCGGATTCGCGCCTGTCCTCCACACCTTGTCGTAAGGTACTAGTCCGCCGAAAATCTTGCGTCCCCGCATGGAAGGCGTGTTGTAAGCAATGCTGATTTGTTTTCCATCCAGTTGAACAGTGGCTTTTGCGGGAGGGCTGGGCATGGACTTGCCCTTGCTGTTTGACATCTGCGCTGAAACCGCTGGAATGATAGCCGCTGCGGCGATGATCGCCAATACGCTTGTGTGTAGTTTCATCTCAATACTCCTCCGGCATAAGCCGTTTTCTCAAGCGCACCCATTATAGAGTTCAAGCAAAGCTCTGTCCTGATGCCCTATTTTCCCCCTGCCAACTGGGCCTTATTGGCCGCATCAGGCTGGCATCCAGCGTCCTTGGAAGTGAGACGTACATCCGTAAAATCGCCGGTCTCGTCAAAGGACCCCACGCCAACCCGGCCGCAATTGAAGGTGTGGTCGATGACCGAAAAGCGCGGCGTAGACTCCCCATCGACAAATACCTTGATGGAACCGGACTGGATATCGCGTTGCACTCGAATCGTGTGCCAGCTTTTATCCGGAAGCACCGGCGTCGCTTCCATTCCTGCGATACGACGGCGAGGGCCGCCGTTCACGATGAAAATGCCATTGTGGACCGGCTGCTTGACGCCTGGATCCACGGACAGATGAGCGTAATAGAAATGCAGCGAGTCGACGTAATTGAAAACTATCATGACAGAACTACCCTCACGCCGCACGCGAGTTTGAAAGTCGAAACTTCCTACGTAGTTGCCTTTGAGCAACGCGAATTGCATGGGCCGCCGCGGCACCAGAGGTTCGCGGTTGCGTAGCATGTGCAGGTAATGCACGTTGCCTTCCTTGCGGACCACCCAGTCCTGGGGATAAGGAAGTTGCCAGCGGTTGAGCGTACCGGAAGAGAAGTTATCTGCATAGTGGATTGAATGGGAAGCTGCGCGCGTGCTAACGGGGATGGTTAGCACGGCGATGAATAGTGCGGGCAGCAGGATGGAGTGAAGAGTGATTCGCTTGTTCAATATCTGCATGGAGACCTCAAATTGTTTTCGTTCCAGAACAAGGTTGAAGTACATATCCCGGAGGAAGTAAAGCAACATGATGAAATTGTCATCCTGAGCCAATCGAAGGATCTTGTGGCTCTCCCACAAACCACCAGGTCCTTCGCTCCGCCATCGATCAGTCAGCTCGCCGGTGCTGCATGCGGCGGTTGCGCAGCCACTTGGCCCCGCCCAGCACGAGAAGCAGCAAACCGAAAGGAGCGCCCATCAACGCAAACATAAAGGCCAGCCAGCCCGCATTCGTATGCGGGCCATCGATACCAAGCCCGCCGAAAATTGTCTCGGTGGCAACGAGCGCCAGCAATGCAACCAGCATAATCCAGAAGCCAGCCTGCAGCAGCGCGCGCGTGCCGTTATCTGGCCGCGACGAGTTGGCGGAAGGCACGCTTCGCAGCTGCGCCGCCGGCATTTCGTTCTGCTGGGCTGCCGGGCCTGCCATCGATAATTTATCGTCTACGGGCATAAGTTCTTGTGGGCTCAGCGCCATTTCTCCAGCATCGCGTAGACTACCACTCCCGTAACGGAAACATAGAGCCAGATGGGAAACGTAAATCGCGCGATCCGCTTATGCTGCGGGAATCGCCCGCTCAGCGAAAAGTAGAAGGTAATCAGAATCATCGGCAGCGCAACGATAGAAAGAAATATGTGGCTGGCCAGAATGGTAAGGTAAACCGTTCGAATCGCGCTATGGCCGGGAAAAATCATGTCACCGTGCAGCGCATGATTCGTGAGATAGCAGACTAGAAACAGGCACGAAAACCCGAACGCCGTAATCATCGCGGCGCGGTGGCGGGAAATTTGCCCGTGTCGAATGAAAACGAATCCGATGACCAGCGCAATCGCACTCAGGCCGTTAAAAAGTGCGATCAATCCCGGCAGAAATAATAGGCGATTCGCGAATTGCTGCGGGGCGTGGTGAACATAGATCAGCCACAGCAGAAATACGACCGCGGTTGCGCTCAACACCATGATTCCAGCGATTGGAGCGCGCGTACTGGTCGGCGGGTTGGGAGTCGCTGTGCTCATATTGCAGTCTTCAAGCCGCCGGTTTGTTCGTGCGGCGGTTAACGACCGCCCACGACCCTGCGAATACCACGGCACAAAATCCCAGTGTGACGATCAGGTTGATCTCGGGAGAAAACGTCGTCACCTCCAGCGGGAACAATCCGTTGCGCAGCGCGTCCACGCCATACGTCAGCGGATTCAGGAGCATCACGGTTCGCAGCCAGCCCGAAGCGCCGCTGGCCGGGAACAGCGCGCCCGAAAGCAGCCACAGCGGCAGCAGGATCAGGTTGATGACAGCATGAAAGGCCTGCGTTGAATCCATCGGCCATGCAATTACAAACCCGAGCGCGGTAATCGCAAACGAGGCCAACGCAATAATCAACATGCTGTAAAGAATGTCGAGCGGTCCGACGTGTACCCCAGCCAGCGGCGAGAAGAGCAGAAAAATCCAGCCCTGGATGGCGGCCAGTGTCGCTCCACCCATCACCTTGCCCAGCACAATCGCCGAGCGGCGTATGGGTGCGGCGAGGACAGACAACAAGAAACCTTCATTTCGGTCCTGAATCAGCGACATCATGCTGAAGATGGCGGTGAACAGCACAATCAGAATAATGGAGCCAGGAAAAAAATAACTCAAATAATGCGATGACATCACGCTGGAAGCGCCCGTGCTATGAAAAGTGTTCGAGAAGCCGGAGCCGAGCAGCAACCAGAACAGCAGCGGCGAAGCAATTACCCCGACAACGCGCGCTTTCTGACGATAGAAGCGCACCAGTTCGCGTCGCCACAGGGAATACGCAGGCGTCCACAAAGTTCCCACGGCGGATTGCGTGGGAACGGGAACACGGGCAGGAACAGCGAGAGTAGCCATTACGATTGCTCCTCATTCTTGTCGAGCCAGAATCGATGCCCGGTGCGCTGGATGAAAACATCTTCAAGGCTCGGCTTGGAGACCGAGACGGACTCGATGGCGCCGGGGAAAGCTTCCACCACTTCGGTCAGGAAGCGATGGCCCTGCTCACGCTCGACGCGAACCGCGTTGCCGACAACAGCCGGGGTGACCGCGAATCGTTCTGCGATCTTCGCACCCAATGCGGCCGCGGCTTCTGCATTTGGCGTTTCGAACTGCACAATATCACCGCCGATTTCCGCCTTCAATTCAGCGGGGCTGCCCAGCGCGACCAGCTTTCCGGCGTTCAGGAAGGCCAGCCGGTCGCAGTGTTCCGCCTCTTCCATCAGGTGCGTTGTGACCAAAACGGTGACACCCTGTTCATCGCGCAGGATGCGCAGATAATGCCACAGATCAAGCCGCGCGCCGGGATCGAGGCCGGTCGAAGGCTCGTCCAGCAGCAGGACGGAAGGCGAATGAATCAGTCCTTTGGCCAACTCGATGCGACGTTTCTGGCCGCCGGACAGCGTCTCCACCATGTCCTTTGCGCGGTCGGTCAAACCCACTCGCGCCAGCACTTCTTTCGCACGCGCCTGCAAATGTGAACCGCGCAACCCATAGAGATGGCCCTGATGCATCAGGTTTTCTGCGACCGTCAACTTCAAGTCCAGGCTGGTCGCCTGGAAGACTATCCCGGTCTGCTGGCGAACACGGTTGGGCTCCTTCGCCACGTCGAAGCCGGCGATCCGCGCATGACCGCCCGTGGGAACCATAAGCGTTGAAAGAATCCGGAAAAGCGTTGTCTTTCCGCTGCCGTTCGGGCCGAGCAGGCCAAAAATTTCCGCCGGCTGCACATTGAAACTCAGCCCATTCAGCGCGAGCCGGGAACCGTAGTCGTGCGTCAGCCCGTCGAGTTCAATTGGAGCAGGCGCAGGGGATGCATCGGACGCGATATGTTGCGCCGCCTTGGACGACTGGGCGATCTGTTCTACCGTTGCCACAAGTTCAACTCCTTCTTGCATTCAGCATCAGCACCGCCAGCAGCAGCGGCAGATAAATTACGCTCACCTTCAGCAACGCGCGGGCATACCGGCGCGACTCGCTGGCCGAGCATCGGGTGATGCGGGTAAATCGAATTGTGTAGGCCAGGTACACAACGCCCAGCAGAATGGCGGCGACCCAATAGATTCCTCCGGCAATGTGCAGGTAGTAGGGAACCAGGCTCACGGGAATCATCAAAATCGCGTAGACAAGAGCTTCCGCCGCGGTCGACCATCCATCGGGCTGGACCACGGGCAACATGCGGATTCCCGCGCGTTCATAGTCTTCGCGATAGAGCCATGCGATTGCCATGAAATGCGGAAACTGCCAGACAAAGAGAATGGCAAACAAGGCCACAGCAGGCCACTCAATGCTGCCGCGTGCCGCCGTCCAGCCGATCAAGGGCGGCATTGCGCCGGGAAACGCGCCGATGAATGTCGCCAGCGTGGTGTAGCGCTTGAGCGGCGTGTAGATGCCGACGTACATCACCGCGGTCAGCAGCGTCAGCGTCCCGGTAATAGGGTTGGTGGTCACCATCAGCCACAGCGAGCCGGACATGATGGTGCCCATGCCGATAAGCACTCCATAGCCCAGCCCGAGCCGTCCGGCCGCCAGCGGCCGTTGTGCCGTTCGCAACATGCGGGCATCCGTCCGCCGCTCGAAAACCTGGTTCAGCACGCTGGACCCGCAGGAGACGAGGGCCACGCCCAGCAGCGTGTTCCAGAGGGTCAGATTGAAGGAGTCAACCCGTGACTGCGTTGCGCCAAGATAGTAGCCGGCCCATGCCGTCATCACCACAAGCGCGGTCACGCGCAGCTTGAAGATTGCGATGGTGTCGAGCAGGAAAATCTTGCACGCCTCGGAGCGGACACGCTTCAGCAGGGGTTCTTCCGCTGTTAGGGTAGCTTCCAGCCGAACCGGATGCGAATCGACATGGATATCCGAGGGTGTCTGTGCGGCGAGGCTCACGTTTCAGGATAACAAAGATGGCGCTTCGATTAAGGAAGCTCTCCGATTGGATTCTAAGGCAGTTGCGGGCTGGCAACGGGGATCACGTCGGGTTCCTGCGCAATGTTCGCGGGGCGGATGACATATTCCTCAATCAGCACCGCGATCAGCACCGCTGAAGGCACGGCAACTGCGACCCCGGCGACACCAGCCAAGCCTCCCCCGAGCAGTAGCGCAATGAAAACCGCCGTGCCGGCCAGATCGACACTGGACCCGATAATCCGCGGAGTCAAATATGCATTTTCGACCTGAAGGTACACCAGTTCAAAGATCACCACGCCTAGCACCTTGGCCCAGGACTCGCTTGCCGCAACCAGCATGGCAATCGAGGTGGAGACGAGAGCTCCCACGACGGGGACAATGTTGAACGAGCCCATCAGCAGGGCCAGTGCGAACGCATAGCGCAGGTGCATCGAGCCGAAGACAATGCCGCTCAGGACGCCGAGGATCAGCATCAGCGTTAACTGGCCCAGCAGCCAGCGGCCCATGCGGGCGGCGGCCCGCTGCAGTGTTTCATCCAACCTCTCCCGGCGCGTGACAGGAACAAGTGAAAGAAACCAGCGGTACACATGGCCGCCTTCGGCCAGAAAATAAATCGTCAGAAAGATTCCCGTGATGATCTGAAAAAACTTCGCTGCCCATTCGCTGATCGAGGAGACGAAAGAGCCGAGGTGCTGCGCCGTATCGGCCTTTATCTTGGCTTCGACGATGCTGAAGTTCATATTGCGCAGGATCGGCAGCCGTTGGAGTTTATCCAGGAATGCGGGACTGCGCCCAGGAAAAGTTTGAGCGAAAGCCTTCACCTCACGCACGAGCGAGGGCACCGTCAGGATTAGAAAGCCCGCCATCGCGGCGACCAACATCAGCATAATGATTGTGATCGCAATGCCATGGCTGGGATGCCACCTGCCAATACGAAGCCGTTGCACGCCGCGCACGACCGGCAGAAGAACAACAGCGCACAGGGCACTCACGTAGATGAGCACCAGGATGTCCCGCAACAGCCACGCCAGGTACAGGCCGATTGCAATCGCGAATGCGAAAACGATATCGCCGTGTATATTACGGCGGCGTGGGGGATACACGGTCGATAGCTGATTCATCATGGTTGACCCATCGCTTCTTTTTTCCATCGAGCAAGAATCACACGGACAATTTCATCCGGATCGCGTTCCGCAGTTTCGATTGTCCAGTGTGCCGCTTTATACAACGGCTGCCTTCGCAAAAAACGCTCCGCCAGTTCGGATTTTCTTTCGAGTATGGGCCGCCGGGCTGCTGCGAATCCGGATTCATATTGTAGTTCGCATCGGGAGATCAGCTCGGCCAGCGGTGCTTCGAGATACACCAGCAAAGTCTCAGAGTTGCCGCTTAATAGTTGCCGGTTGGCCGTGGTTTCGACGGCACCTCCGCCTAAGGCCAGCACTGTGTTGTGGTGCTCGAGAGCGGCGGCCAGCGTGAGATGTTCCAGTTCGCGAAAACCAGGCTCGCCCATCGCTTCAAAAATGTCCGCGATACTCTTCTGCTCCGCGCGGACAATCTCTTCATCGAGATCGACGAACGTCCAGGCAAGTTCCCGAGCCAGGCGCAGCCCAACCGTGCTCTTGCCCGCTCCCATAAATCCGGTCAGGACGATGCGTTGGGGCAGCAGCGAGGGGCTACTTGTGTGGCTCGGAGTCGTGACGGCACATCCTCCAGCAATCTTTGCTGGATTCTAACCGAGATATGCCGCGGGAACAGACAAGTTTTCAGCGGCGAACCGCGTCAGGGCTTCTTGCCGCTACTGCCGGCTTCTTTCGACAGCGCCGTATGAATATTTTCCCAAACCGCGGGGCTGGGATCGTGGATGGGAAGCAGAAGCTTGGCCTGCGCGGCGATGTATTCCAGGTCTCGTACCAGCGCGGAACAGTTCTCGCAGGTGTTGAGGTGCGGATGTTCGATGAGGTCCGCGCCTGAATCGAAAAATTCCGGAAGCTGGTCCTGGAACTCGCTGCACTCCTTCGGCGTGCGGTTATGATTGGATGTCATGCTTCTGCTCTCCCGTCCGGAGTTTGGCGCAACAAGCTGCGCAGGCGCATACGCGCTTTGTGCAATTGCGATTTGCTGTTGCCAATGGAGCATTGCAGCATCCCGGCAATCTCATTATGTTCATAGCCTTCCACATCGTGCAGCACAAAAACCATGCGGTACCCCGGAGGTAATTCCTCCACCGCCCGTTCCAGAGTCACGCGGTCGATGGAGCCGGAAAGCGTAAGATCGCGCGTGCCAAAATCCTTGCGTGGGCCGTCCTCCTGGCTGGGCTCAAGAGTTTCCTCGAGCGAGACCAGGGGAAGACCCTTCTTTCGTAGATGCATCAGCACGACATTGACGGCCATGCGATGCAGCCACGTCGAAAAAGCCGAGTCTCCCCGGAACGTGCTGATTTTGCGATGTAGCTGCAAAAACGCTTCCTGGGTCAGGTCTTCGGCTTCAGCGACGTTGCCCAGCATTCGCAGGCAAAGCGAATACACGCGCCGCTTGTGCATGTTGTACAGAATCTCAAAGGCGGACCCGTCTCCCTGCTGGGCTTGCGCGATCGCCGTCAGCTCCCCGGCGATGGGCGGATTGCGCCGTTGCTGCTGCTGGATCGGTCTCGCTTCTGCTGTAAGTGGCTGGGCCGGAACTGTCGGCGTAGCCGTATCGGTGGTTCGCAGTGTATTTTTCATCGTGGAATCAGTACGCGTCCCGCCGTTGTTCCGGAGTTTCTTTGGTTCTTCCATAGATATTCTAGTCATTGCTTTGTCCTTATGACGGCAATGCGCGAAGGAGAGTTGCCCCGAGCGAAAATTCAGCTGCCGATAAAACGGGAATACAAGCTTCGCGCCAGTCCCACGTCGGTTGTGCCCTGCACAATCGCGCGCCCATCGCCGAAGACGGTAATACGGTGGTCGCCGCGCTCGAAACGAAGCAACAGGTTGTTGCGCTGCACGGTGCCATGGGGCTGGAGCCTGCGTTCGAGCTCCGCGAAGTCGACAGGCCGATGATGCTCGTGGATCTGCACGGAGTTTCGTCCGCACAGGGTGATCTGCGGGCGCGCCTCGCCGGAGAGATGCGGAAACTGCCGCTGGCCGCAGGCACGGCAGCCTTCGCGCGGGCGGGAGACATCGATTTCAGAATGCTCGTTGCTCCACACATCGTAAGAAAAGAGGGTACGCCGCATACGGTCGTGGGCGCCGACGATCCACTTCATCGCCTCAACCGCTTCGAGCGATGCCGCCAGGTTTACCGCAGGATTCAGAATGCCGCCGGTGTCGCAGGTTTCGACCGTACCCGTAGGCGTCTCCGGGAAAATACAGGCGAGACAGGCCGTCTGACCGGGCAGGATGTTCATGGTCACGGCGTACGAACCGACCGCCCCGGCATAAATCCACGGCTTGTTCTGTTCGACGGCATAATCATTCAGCAGATAGCGCGTTTCAAAATTATCCGTCGCGTCGAGCACAAGCTCGGCACCGGCGAGTAGCGCATGGATATTGTCCGGAACTAGATCGGCAACATTAGCATGCACCTGCGTTTCGCCATTGAATCGAGCGATCCTTCGCCGGGCCGCCTCAGCCTTCGGCAGCGCGTCGATGGCGTCTTGTTCTTCAAACAGGACCTGGCGCTGGAGATTGCTCCACTCTACGGTATCGCGGTCGATCAGCGTCAACGTGCCGACCCCGGCCCGCGCCAGCAGGCCCGCCACCGCAGCGCCCGTGGCTCCGCAGCCCACAACAGCAACGTGAGCAGCAAGCAGCCTGCGCTGGCCCTCTTCGCCGATTCCGGCAAAAAGAGTCTGCCGCGAATAGCGGTCCTCCACAAGCGAGAGCGGCGCATTGGAAACTGTGGGCATACACCTCCAGTATAGGGAATTCAAGTAAGAAGCTTGTCATTCCGAGTGGAGCGCAGCCGGAGACCCCAGCAACAGGTCTTCGTCGCTGGGGTGGGAAGCGAAGTCGAGGAACCTCTCGGTTTGCCGACCACCCGCGAGATCCTTGGCCCAAGAGGACATCATCGACCTATCGGGCCATCTCATGTGATCTTCGCAGTGAATTGTGGCTTATCCGGAACAGCCAAGACGCGCGCCGCACAGCTTGGGTATTCTAACCAGAGATATCGCTTGTTAAATCGAGTGCAGCGGGCCGGATTTGAATCTGGCATCGTTGATGAGCATTTTTTTGCGGAAAATACACATCCAGAGGGCGCTCAGTACTTTGCGGCAGATGACGTGGATCGCGTTCGTTGCGCTGGCGAGTTGCATTCCGGTGCTGGCGTTCTCCGCGACTTCGCCGCAGGCTGAACGGCAGAAAACCTCAACGCACGCGCCCGGCGCTTTCTCTGTCGCGCAGGCCACCTCGCCGGCGGTATTGCGATATCGCGATCTGAAAAGCTGGTATGGTTTGCGCGTCGACAGCATTCGTTTCGACGGCGTGCTCGCGGGTGACATCGCGGATTTACAGGGTAAGCTCGCTCTACAGCCGGGCGACAAGCTAAGTTCGCAGAATCTGAAGGAAAGTCTGCATCAGCTCTACGCCACCGGTTTATATCGCGACATTCTGGCGCGCGGCGTCGAAGCGGGCAGTGGCGTTCAGGTGACCTTCCAGGGTGTGCCGCAGATGTTTCTCAGAAGGCTGCTTGTTCGAGGGATGAAGCAGGACTTGCTCGCGGCGCAGATTCAACGCGCCACACGATTGGACCTGGGGGAGCCTTTCACGAAGGAGGAGCTTGACCAGGCAACGGCCAACCTGAAAGCTGCGCTCGAACGGAATGGATTTTATCAGCCGGTGGTCAAGGTGGAGTCGGTTCCGGTGGGCGCGCAACATCTCGTGGATGTGATCTATACCGTCAATGCTGGAAAACAAGCGACGATAGGTACCGTCACAGTTACAGGCAGCCCAGGCATGACCGTCCCCAGGTTTCGCAAGATCGCCAAGATGAAAGAACGCTCCAATGTCACGTCGAACACGGTCCCCAGAGCGCTAAGCCGGCTGAGAAAAAGTTATCAAAAACAGGATAGGCTGGAGGCGACGGTCCGCGCCGACGGACAGACCTTTCAACCCGCCTATACGCAGGTGGACTATGGGTTCAATGTGAACCGCGGCCCGGCAGTGCGTGTCGTCGTCGACGGGGCGAAGATTTCTACGCGGGATGTGAAACGCCTGGTCCCGGTATTTGAGGAAGGCGCAGTCGATCCGGACCTGCTGGATGAAGGTGGAGATAACCTGCGGAACCATCTCCAGAAGCAAGGTTACTTCGATGCGCATGTGACCCATACGGTGGAGCAACCCGGCCCGGATGAAGAACTGATCACATACCGTATCGAGCGCGGGACATTGCATAAAGTTGCGGCGGTCGCGATCACCGGCAATCGTTACTTCGACAAAGACCTTATTAAGGTGCGGTTGAGTGTTGAAAAAGCCGACACGCTGAACCGCCATGGAATATTCAGTCAATCGTTGCTGGAGAGCGATGTCGCTGCGATTACCGCTCTTTATAGGAGCAATGGCTTCGCCAACGTCAGCATTATTCCCGTGGTGATCGATTCAGACAAGGCGCCTGCAGGCGCACGGGGGAAGCTTGCGGTCGTCCGCGTAACATACGAAATCCATGAAGGGGTGCAGCAGCGAATCGGTAATGTGCAATTGATCGGTACGGAGCAGCTTTCCGACACGAAGCTGCTGGCGCAAATGAATACCCGTCGCGGCGAGCCATATTCATTGGCAACGCTGGCGGGGGACCGTTTGCAGCTTTTCGACTATTACTACCGGCATGGATTTTCGCAGGCCGATCTGACATTCGAGCGGCATCCGGAAAAGGACGATCCCAACCTGATCGACATCGTGGTGCGAATCCATGAAGGGAATCCGTTCTACGTGAACCGGGTGTTGATCGACGGCCTGCATTACACCAAACCCCAGGTTGTCGACAAGCTATTAGAAATTCATCCCGGCGATCCGCTCGATCGCAACGCGATCTCAGATACCCAAAGGCGGCTCTACAACCTCGCCCTCTTCAACGAGGTGAATACCGCCATCGTCAATCCGCGCGGAGAACAATCGCGAAAAGATGTTCTGTTGAATTTGACCGAGGCGCATCGCTGGACCTACGACTATGGCTTTGGCTTTGAGGTTCAGACAGGTACGCCGCAACGAAACTGCCCCTCGGCTGCATCAAGAATTCAACTTGGCATCCCTGCGAGCTTCCAGTGCAATCCGGATGGAAAGTTCGGAGCCAGCCCCCGTGTTTCCTTGGACGTCAGCCGCATCAATCTGCGCGGCAGAAACCAGACCATCACCCTGCAGACCGCCTATGGCACTCTGGAACAGCAGGCGATCATGACATTCGACGATCCCAAATTTTACGGCCACAAGACCATAGATTTTTCTATCGCGGGCGGCTTCGTCAGCAACCAGGACATTACGACGTATCAGGCCTCCAGCATCAGCGCTTCGGCGCGGTTTACCCAGCGCCCAAATAAAGCGAACACGCTGATTTATTCCATGACCTACCGCTACGTCTACGTCAATCCAGATAGCCTGCAGGTCAGCGCGGAATTGATTCCGTTGCTGTCGCAGCCGACCCGCGTCAGCGGTCCCGGCATCACCTGGGTGCATGACACGCGCAACAATCCGCTGAACGCAACCAGTGGATGGTATCTTTCCGCGCAGGAATTTTTCGCCTGGGAGGGCCTCGCTTCGCAGGCGAATTTCAATCGACTGGATGCGCAGGAGTCGAATTATTACCGGCTCAACAAGCATGACTGGATTCTGGCGCGCAGCACGCGTATTGGCGTTGAGAACACCTATGGCAACCCTAGCTATAACCTCATTCCTTTGCCGGAGCGCCTGTATGCCGGAGGCGCGACTTCCCATCGTGGGTTTTCCGTGAACGCCGCGGGGCCGCGCGACCTGCAGACAGGCTTCCCGGTAGGTGGTTCCGGCGCGTTTGTGAATAGTACGGAGCTGCGCATTCCGCCGGTTCCGCTGCCGTTTATCGGGACGAATCTAGGGTTCGCAATTTTCGAAGATTTCGGAAACGTCTATCAGAACGCGTCGGACATGTTTCCGGCACTGTTCCGTTTCCATCAGCCCAATATCAAGACCTGTTACAACCTGGTCGGGCCGCAGGGGACCTGTAACTTCAACTACGATTCGCAGGCCGCCGGGCTGGGATTGCGTTACAAGACTCCAGTGGGGCCCATCCGGGTGGACTTCAGCTATAACATGAACCCGACCGTCTATCCGGTGGTCAGCGATCCAGCATACTTGCCGGCGGTGTTGAACTACAACGGCCAGCCGCCGTTTGTCGGCAACTCCGGCCACTTCAACTTTTTCTTCAGCATCGGGCAATCGTTCTAATGGCATATTGCAATAATCCACGGGCTTCGCAGTCGCAACCGATAAGCGCGCCGCAATGGACCGCGCTGTTGCTCGCGCTCATCATTACCGTCCCGTTCTGTGTTTGCGCGAATGCTCAGCACGCGGCCGTTCTCGATCGCGTAGTAGCCGTGGTTGGCGATCAGGCGATCTTGGCCAGCGATGTGGATGAGGAATTGCGCTTCGCCGCTTTCCAGCCGACTGCGGAGCCCGCCGCCGACAACACCCCGCAGCGTGCGCTCGATCGTGTGATCGATAGAACGCTGATCAACGAGCAGCGCGCTCTGCAACCCGGCATTGCGGAGGTGCCGCAAAAAGAGATTGAGCAGTCCGTGGCGAACCTGCGGGAATCGATTGGCACATGCCACAATTGCAAAACCGACGCCGGCTGGCAGGCATTTCTGACCGCCCACGGATTCACGCAGTCGGAGCTCGAAGCTCGCGTGCGCGAGCGGCTGGCGATCCTGAAATTTATAGACCTGCGCTTCGGTGTCGCCGCTCGCGTTCCCAATGCCGATGTGCAGAAATATTACGATCAGGTGTTGAAGCCGCAGCTCGAACGCAATAATGCGGGAGTGCCGGAGTTCAGCGCCGTCGCTCCCCGCATTCGCGAAATTCTTCGCCAGCAGCAGGTCAGCGCCATGCTGGACCAATGGCTCACCAGCCTTCGCACCGAACAACATGTGCGCGTTCTCGATTCCGCATACGGTGATCTGGAAAGCGGCCAATGACGCCAGACAGTCCAACCCCGCCACAAGTTCCCCCACAGACACGTCGTCTCGGGCGGCGGCATGTTGTTTACGTTGCGGCCGTAGTGCTGGCGCTGGCGATTGCAATCGCTGGAACACTCCTCTGGTATGCTTCGACGCCGCAGTTTGCCGCGCGCGTCCATCAGACTTTAGTGACGACGCTGGAGCGAGCGACCGGCGGAAAGGTGGAGATCCGCTCCTTTCAGTGGAGCGTTCGGCATCTCGCAATTGAGGTAGATGGACTCACCATCCACGGCAAAGAGTCGCCCGATCAGGCGCCGTATTTTCACCTCGACCATCTCACGCTGCGTGCGAAGATCATCTCGTTTTTTACTCCGAAGATTGCACTCGCCAGCCTAAGTGCCGAGCGGCCCACGCTCCACCTGATCCTCTACCCCGATGGAACAACGAACCAGCCGCAGCCCCACACGGCCAGCAAGCAGCCGCTGCCGCAGACTCTCTTGAGTCTCGCCGTCGACAACACCCGCATTCAGGATGGGCTGATTCTATTGAACAACCGCGCCGTTCCGTGGGAGATGGCCGCCGGGCCGCTCCAGTTGACCATGCAGTATGCGGGCGCAAAGGCCGAATACCAGGCGACGCTCGCGACAAAAGACATCACCTTCAAGTTGAAGAATGCAGCCCAGGCCCATTCGCAGCTGAGTGCGCGCGTCAACCTCAGCCGGGATGCAGTCAGTTTGGAAAGCCTCGATCTGAAAACCGGCCATTCACTGCTGGCGGTTACGGGACAGCTTCGGAACTTCTCCCATCCCAGTTGGCAGATAGCGATCCACGGTTCCATCGATGCTCGCGAAGTGGGCGCGATCACCGGCGAGGACGAACTGCGCGATGGGCTGGCCCAGCTTCGCATTCAGGCCCACGGCGACCCCGGAGATGGCGCAACGGCAAACTTCCAGGCCACAGGACATGTCGATCTCCGCTCCGGAGAATTTGAATCTTCCTGGCTGCGCCTGCGAAAAGTCGATCTGCACACCGACCTGATCGTAGACAACGATCAATGCTCGCTGACAGGATTTTCCTCTGTGCTGGAAGACCAGGGCCGGATCGCAGGAAGCCTGGTGATGAAACATTGCGTGGGGCCATCCGCTCCAACAGTGTCGCCAGCGACGTGGCATAGCGGGGAAGCGGCGGACGGACGCACTCTCTCGAAATCCTGGGTGTCGCGGCACGTAAAAATCAGCCCGCGGCAATTGCTGGAGCGGCTTCACAGAAAGCACCACCCCGCCGTAGTGGTAACGCCGCGAGGACCTGTCTATCAGCCGCTGGAGGCGAATCTGCAGGCGCAGGTTTCCGGCGTGACGCTGCCCCTGATCCTCGAGGCGGTTGCGCCCAAAGCAGATTGGAACATAGGCTTCACGACCGCGACCTCCGGCGAAGTAGCGGCGCACTGGATGGGCGATGGACACGGTCTCGACGTCCATGGAAATCTCACCATGCGCGCACCGCAGCGGCTGTTGGGGCTGGTGCCAGTCACCGGAACCGCTCATGCCGACTATCTGGGAGACCATCGCCACCTGGTCATCGAACAGGCGGACGAGAACACACCCGGAACTCACGTACAAGCCGCCGGCACGCTTACCTTGTTGACGAAAGACCTGAACAGCGATCTTCGATTGGATGTCGTCGGCAACGATCTTGGCGAATTTGACCAGTTATTGACGATGCTCGACCTGCGGGTCACGCCCAGGGGGCAGCCTCACGCGCTGCCGTTGAAACTTCTCGGCAACGCCGACTTCCACGGAAACGTCCACGGCTCTTACTTTGCGTTGGAGGCGATCGGCCATCTCGATTCTCAGCGATTCGAAATGGTGGTTGCGCGAGCCACTCCGCCGGGTAATTCGATCCCACCGCCCGTTCACCTGCTGACATGGGATGGCTTCCATACAGAGCTGTCCTACACGCCATCGCGGCTGATTGTCCGCAACGCCGAACTGGTGCGCGGCAATTCAGTGATCCATACGAATCTCGATCTGTCGCCTGATCGCACCGCTCCCGACAATTACACGTACAACAAGCGGACGCAAATTACCGCGTCGCTGCACACCGACGACGCCTCGATTGCCGATTTGCAGTCGGTCCTCGGAGCCTCTTATCCAGAATCCGGCGAGTTGACCGCAAATGCGCACGCCGCCGGAACCATAGACAATCTGGAAGGCGCAGGGCACGTTGCGCTGGCGCACGGGATTATTTATGGACAGGGAATTCCGTACGCGTCCATGCAGTTGGCGGCGCACGGGCATGTTATCGAAGCGACCCACATCGAGCTCGCCGCAGCTGCTGGTATTGCCGCCGGTCAGTTGACCTATGACTACGAAACCGGCGCTCTGCAGGGTGATCTGACCGGGCATCATTTTGCGCTGGAGCAGGTGGCCGCTCTGAAAGCGCAACGACTGCCAGTCGGCGGCACATTGGGTTTTCATGTGCAAGCGGCGGGAACCACGGCGTCTCCCATTGCGACAGCCGCCATGCAGATTGAAAATCTTACGCTGGACCATCAACCAATGGGCCGCCTTCATGCCGAGAGCCATCTCGAACGCGGCATGCTTTCACTGACCTCTCGCGCCGATCTTCTCAATACCCATCTGAATGCCGCGGGGCAGCTCCAGCTCAGCGGAAACTATCCCGCGCAGGCGCAACTCACGTTTGTGGGCTTCAATGTCGAGCCGGTGCTGCGCATCATGACGTCCTCCGGTGTCAGTGGATCGTCCTCGATCGACGGAAAAATCACAATGTCAGGGCCGCTGAAGCGGCTCTCTGCAATTCAGGGGGATGCGGACCTGAAGACTTTTGCCGCGACGATCAATCATCGGCCAATCCGTTCCACGGGGCCGGTTCAAATGTCTTTGCGAGATGGAAAATTGCAGCTGAAGCAAGTCCATCTACAGGGGCAGGACGTGGACCTGATCGCCGATGGCGACATCGACCTGCTCAATAACGATAAGCTCCGTCTGCACTCAGAAGGTTCGATCGACGTCGGCCTCATCTCCGCTATTTATCCCAGGATTCAATCCTCCGGCGAAGTCGGTTTCATCGTGAATGCCCGCGGCACCGCGCGCCAGCCCGACCTTCGCGGCCGCGCCCATGTCAGCCATGTCAATCTCCACGTCCTCGACGTTACCAATGGCTTGACCGACATGAATGGCGAAATGCTCTTCGATCAGGACCGGCTTGTCGTCCAGCAGTTGAAGGGGTCGTCCGGCGGTGGCGAACTGCAGATGAAGGGATTCGTCGGTTATCGCCATGGCGTTTTTGTCGATCTCACCACCACGACCAAAGACGTTCGCATTCGCTATCCCAGGGGAGTTTCGAGTTCGGTCGATGCGAAATTGCGGCTGCTGGGAAGCTCCGACAACCTGCTGCTCAGCGGGAATGTTCAGATGATGCGTTTTGGCATCGGCAGTGAGGTTGATCTCACGTCTTTCGCCGGTGGCTCGGGAGGAGTTTCCGCCCCGGTCGACCCATCATCGCCGCTGAATCGTGTCCGGCTGGACGTTCATGTCACCTCCGCACCGGAACTTGGATTTCAGAATTCCTTCGCCTCGCTGGCCGGCGATATCAACCTCCGCATCCGCGGAACTCTGGAAAATCCTTCGGTGCTGGGTCGCATCGATATATCGGAAGGCTCGGCTTCATTTGCCGGGACGAAGTACCACTTGCAGCAGGGCGATATTGTTTTCGCCAACCCGGTGACCATCTCTCCACAGATTAACCTTGAGGCTTCCGCGCGCGTTCAGAGCTACGACATCATCATCAGCCTGCATGGACCGCCCAGCAAGCTCGATATCTCCTACCGTTCGGAACCGCCGCTGACGCAAGCCGACGTGCTGGCGTTGCTGGCCCTCGGGCGCACGAACGAGCAGGCGACGATGTATGGCGAGCAGCAGCAGGCAGGCGCAAACCTTACATCGGAAGCGCTGCTGGGCGGGGCGTTGAACGCGGCCGTCAGCAGCCGCGTGCAAAAGCTGTTCGGCGTAGGCAGCGTGCGGGTCGATCCGAATTTTGTCGGCACCCTGGGTGAGTCCACCGCGCGGGTGACGGTTGAAGAACAAGTAGGTCGCAGCCTGACGTTGACCTTCGCCACCAACGTCAACACCACCGCGCAGCAATTGATCCAGGCCCAATATGACGTGACCCGCAATGTCTCGATCATCGCCGTTCGCGATGAGGCGAACGTCTTCAGCATGTATCTGCAGATCCGCGCGAAACACAAGTAGGGGATATCGCATCCGTGACAGAAATTGTCGTCCTGAGCGAAGCGAAGGATCTCGCGTTCTGTCGACGGTCCACGAGATCTTTCTCTGCTCGGGATGCCCCGGAGCTTGCCCTGAGCCTGCCGAAAGGACTTTGAGACCCGGTTTTTTCAGATTGTCCTTGACCACGTCACGCCGCTGTCTCATAGTGCATGGCAGGAGAAAATATGATGACGGAAACAAGTCGAACTACGATTGTTGCGAGTGCCTTGGTGGCCCTGGGGCTTGTGCTGGGAGGATGGCTCCTTGGCAGCCAGATTAAAGATGTACGCCTGGCCGACCGCTATGTTTCCGTGCGCGGGTTGGCGGAACGTTCCGTAAAGGCCGATCTTGCGATCTGGCCGCTGTCCTTTCGGGAGGCGGGCAACGATCTGAAAGACACGTACGCGAAGAGCGAGCAGGACAGCCAGGCCGTGCTTCAATTTCTGAATGCACAGGGCGTCTCGAAAGCGGACATTACCCTTGGCCAGCCGAGCGTAACCGACACCCAGGCCAATGACTACGGCGGCACTCGCGCACCCAATCGCTACATCGTGCAGCAGTCGATTATCGTGCGCACGCAGGACGTAAACAAGGTGGCTGCAGCCGTGCAGAAGACCAGCGCGCTGATCGCAAGCGGCGTGGTGCTGGGCGGCGGGCAGCAGTATGGCTCGCAGAACAGTGTCAGTTACGTATACACCGGGCTCAACTCCATCAAACCCGAGATGATTACCGAGGCTACCCGCAACGCGCGGACCGCAGCCGAGCGTTTTGCGGCGGATTCCGGCAGCAAGGTTGCAACCATCCGACAGGCTTCGCAGGGCCTTTTTTCCATCTCTTCCGCCGATGCGGCTTCGACCGGCGAGGGAGCGCCTGATAGCGGGGGTCAGTCCGGTTCCAGTATTTTGCAGAAAGTCCGGGTGGTGACGACCATCCAGTATTACCTGCAACAATAAACCGCGACAATTGGACGCCGGATGGGTTTATTCTGGCGCGCTGCATGTTGATCTTTGCAACGGCAGAAGCCTGTCCTATGATTCCGGCGAGGCATCCTGTAAGCTTCAGTGGTCGTAGAATCGGGAGTTATTCAGGCTTTCGCAACGGGAATAAGTCGCTGGTTTCAGATGGTAATGTGATTGATCTGCACGAGGGAGATGAGAGCTATGCAAAGCAAAAAAGTTTTGTCCAGATTGATGATCGCATTATTTCTCGCGGGAGCAGGATTGGCGGCAGCGCCCGTTCTAATTGGCCCCTCCGCATGTCTGTTTGCTGCCGACACCGGCAGCTCGGATGCGCAACTTGCAGCCGAGGTTCAAAAGCGGCTCAAAGGCAAAGTCTTTAAAGATGTGACAGTGCTTGCCAACGACGGCACAGTCACGCTTTCGGGGCAGGTCGATCTCTACGGGTATAAAGTGGACGCGATCAAGAAAGCGAAGAAAACCCGCGGCGTCAAAGACGTGCGGGATAACATCGCGGTCGGCGGTCCTACCGTCCCAGATAACGTCCTCCAGAGGAAACTGCTGAGCAACATTGAAGTCGATCGCGTCGGCTTCGGGCAGGTGTTCGACGCCATTTCGGTGGATGTACAGAACGGCGTCGCCACGCTCGGCGGACACGCCCTGGGGCCGGTTGCGCAACAGTCCGCTGTTTCATTGACGCAATTCACTCCGGGAGTGAAAGGTGTCATCGATCAGATCCGGGTCGACCCGGTTTCCCCAATGGACGACGGAATCCGCGTCCGCGTATACCGCGCGATCTATGGATTTCCGGCTCTGCAGAGATACGCGATTGTGCCGTCGAAGCCCATTCGCATTTCCGTCCAGAACGGCAGGGTAACCCTGTACGGCATCGTGGACAACGAAATGGACAAGAACCTCGCATACACCCGCGCAATGGGTGTTCCGAACGTGTTCCAGGTGACGAACGATCTGGTCGTCGGTGGCCGCACCGAACAACAGAAAAGCAAATAAGTAAAAAAATCCGGGTACCCCACATCTCGCTTTTGAGATATGGGTGATGCCCGCGGAACGATCCCGCCGCGCAGCGATAGATAAATTGTTCTAATGCGCCCCGCTCACAGCACCCTTGCGCCCAACTGTTTTCTTCAGCATCCAAGCCACCGGCAGGCAAGCGAAAGACGCGATCGCCAGGTAGCGGAAATCATCCATGTACGACAGCAATGATGCCTGCACGTTGAGAGAGTGGTAAATCCTGCCCAGGGTCCCGGCATCGGCCATGGCGGACCCTATCTTCGGGCCAAGTTCGGCGGCGCCCTGACTCAGTTGCTGTTGATACATGCGGCCGCTGGGCGTCAGGTTCTGCACCAGGTTCGCCTGATGCAGCTGTGAGTGGCGGGCCAGTAAAGTGTTCGTAATGGAAATCCCAATGCTTCCGCCAACGTTGCGCAGCAGATTGTAAAGTCCCGAAGCGTTGCCGATCTCCTCATTCGATAAGTACGCCATCGTCGTCGTGGACAAGGGCACAAAAACCATTCCGGAGCCGAACCCGCTCAGAATGATGGCCCAGACAAACGACCAGGGTGAAAGGGCCAGGTTGACCTCGCCGAACCATATTCCGCAGATGCCGAAGAGAAGGAATCCTCCCCCAATCAGCCATCGGTTATCCATTTTGGCCGTAAGAAGCCCAATAATCGGCATGGCGACAACGGCCCCAAGGCCGCGTGGACTGACAATTATCCCCGCATTGAACGCGGTATAGCCAAGGACCTCCTGATAGAACAGCGGCAGCAGCGTGATCAGGCCATAAATGCATCCGCCGAATAGAGCGATCAGAATGCAGCCCAGCGCAAAGTTTCGATGTCGAAAGATGCGCAGATCCACCAGAGGGCGGTTCTTGGTCAGCATGCGCGCGACAAATGCGATAAATGTAATGACAAAAATTGCCGCCGCCCATCGGATCCAATCGGCGCCGAACCAGTCGTCCTCCTGGCCCTTGTCGAGGATGATCTGCAGGCAGCCCAGCCATGTGGCTAGCAGCCCCAGGCCGACGCCATCCAGCCGTCCGGGCCGTGCATTGCGGATGTAGTCCGGGTCGAACACGTATCGCGAAATCATGATGAACGCCAGAATTCCAACCGGAACGTTGATGTAAAACGCCCAGCGCCAGGAATACATGTCGGTCAGATAGCCGCCCAATGTCGGGCCCAGGATGGGGGCAACCACGACGCCCAGGCCAAACAGCGCCATCGCCTGTCCACGTTTCTCTTCAGGAAAGCTTTCCAGCAGGATCGACTGCGACATGGGCTGCAGCGCTCCGCCGCCCGCGCCCTGCACCGCCCGGGCAACCAGGATCATGCCAAGACTGGTTGCCGCGCCGCACATGAATGAACTGATGGTGAAGATGACGATGCAGGTCAGCAGGAATTTTTTGCGTCCGAACTTCTGCGCGCACCATCCGCTGACCGGCAGCACGATGGCGTTGCAGACCAGATAGCTGGTCAGTACCCAGGTCGCTTCATTGGTGCTGGCCCCCAGGCTGCCGGCAATATAGGGCAGCGCTACCGAGGCGATCGAAGTATCGAGCACCTCCATAAACGTCGGCAGGATCACGGCCAGCGCGACAATCCAGGGATTACCCTGCTGCGGATTGCCTGATTGTCTATATGCGGTCAAATTCGATTTCTCTTGGGCGATTCTTTTACCGTCTGCGACGTCGGCTCTACGCTACATCTTCTGGGGCACTTGCGAATTCATCGTGAATGCAGCTGTTGCTGGTGTGAGATGGTTTCGCGCCGGGTGGCTCTTCGACAAAAGAAAAGCCCATTGGCCTTAGATGCCGCAGCATACCGGATCGGACCAACGAAAATCCGCGGCAATATTCTAGGCGCGCCCGGCGTATGACAGCGGCTTCATGTCTGTTCCGATGTTCGGACACACGTTCTACACTGGTGGACAGCAGCCACTCCTAAAGCCATCGGTGAAAATTTGAAGATTACCACCAGCCAGCTGCCAGGACGATCAAAAAAGATGACCGGCAGCCTGCGAACCACGCTCGAAATGATCAAGTGGGAACACTCGGTTTTCGCGCTGCCATTTGCGCTGACGGGCGCAATGCTGGCGGCACAGGGACTTCCCGCCTGGAGCGTTCTGTTCTGGATTGTCGTCTGCATGATCGCCGCGCGCTCCGCCGCCATGGCTTTCAATCGATGGGCAGACGCGGACATTGACCTCGCCAATCCGCGAACCGCGACGCGTGCAATTCCCGCCGGCCTGTTGAGCCGCCGGTTTACCGCAGGATTCACCATCGTGTCGGCCGCGATTTTTATCCTGGGAGCCAGCCGTCTCAACCGGCTTACGCTGGTCCTCTCCCCGGTGGCGCTGGCGGTCGTGTTTTTTTATTCCTATGCCAAGCGGTTCACCCGCTGGTCGCATCTGGTGCTCGGGTTGGCGCTGGGAATCGCGCCTTCCGCCGCATGGATCGCCGTGCGCGGCTCGCTCGACCCGCGCATCCTGGTGTTGACCGGCGCGGTGCTGTTCTGGGTCGCTGGGTTTGACGTCCTCTATGCCTGCCAGGATTATCGGCACGATCTACGGGTAGGATTGAACAGCATTCCACAGTCCTTCGGACTGGATGCCGCATTTTGGATGGCGCGAGTCATGCATCTCGCAATGCTCGCTCTTCTGGTGGCTCTAGTCCTGCTGTTTCATCTCGGCTGGATTACCGTGGTGGGCGTCGTCGCCGTCGCAGCAATGCTGCTCTATGAGCACACGCTGGTTTCTCCCCGGGACCTGACGCGGCTGAACGCGGCTTTTTTCACGATGAATGGAATTATCTCTTTCGTGTTTTTCGTAGCGGTCGCGGCAGACCTTCTGCACCGCTAAAAATTTTTCCAATCATCAAACCTGGGTGAACAAAAGAATTGTCGTCCTAAAGGAAGCGAAGGATCTCGCGTTTCGCCGGCGAATTGCGAACGTCATCGGATTATCCGCAGAAAATTACCGCAGACGCAGAAATGCCCCCGGGGGGGGCTAATTCCCAAGGGGCACTTCCGTTCAATATGTCCTCATTCAACCGCTTCAAATATTCGCGGGAATGATATTTTTCAGGCCGTGCGGTCCGATTTATTCATGCGGTGCTGTTCCTTGACCGCATCGATTTTCTCGTTGACGCGGTCCTTTGCATGTTCCACGCTCTGCGAGATGTTTTCGCGCGTATGGTGGGCCTGGTCGTCCGCATTTTCCTTGGCAGCATCTTTTACGTTGCCCCAGGTCTCCTTCGCCGCGCCCTTCACCTGGTCGGCAACGCCGCGGTTCGCCAGGTCCTGGTTGCCGACGGCTTCGCCAACGCCCTGTTTTATCTTGCCTGCTACCTGATCGGCTTTTCCGGAAACTTGATCTTTATTCATGGGGTTGTTCCTTCCTGCTTCGTGCCAATTTCGATGCGGGGATCGGAACTGGCGGTTGAGTTATGAAAGCAGGGCGCCTCACGATCTTCGATCCGGCACCCCGCCGCTAGAACGGTCGGTTTAAAGCACAGTCCGCCGCCCGCCGATGAGTGCGAAGATAAGAACCACTACGGCAATGACGAGAAGAATATGAATGTATGCGCCTAGCACGTGGAAGCCGATAAATCCGAGCAGCCACAGGATCAGAAGAATTACGAAGATGGTCCACAACATTGTTTTGGTCTCCTTACAATCGAGCCTTGTACCTGTGATAAGTTGCGCGTAAGGCGGAGAAAGTTGCCGCGAAGGATGTTGAAATCCAATATTTTTCTGCTGGGTGAGGGTGCAATGAGAGTTGCAATTCAAGGGGAGCTCGGGTCATTCAGCCATGAAGCGGCTCTGGCGCTGGTTCCAGGAGCGGATATTGCGCCTTGCGCCACGGCGGCCGATGTACTCCGAGTGCTTGATGGTGCCGGGGTGGAAGCCGCGGTGATTCCGGTTGAAAACAGCCTTGCCGGATCTGTGATCGATTTTTACGATCTTTTCTTTCAGCATGAATTCGCCATCGAACGCGAACTGGAAATGCGAATTCGCCACAACCTGATTGCCATGCCGGGAATCCAGCTCGATACCCTGCGCCAGGTGTTTTCGCATCCGGTGGCGCTGGCCCAATGCAGGGAATTTTTTTCCGCGCATCCCAGACTGAAAGCGACAGCTTTCTATGACACGGCGGGCAGCGTGCAGCACATCATGCAGCAAAGCAACCCGGAACTCGCCGCCATCGCCAGCCGGCAGGCCGCGGCGCAGTACGGGGCGGAGATTCTGCTGCCGGGAATCGAAGACCGAGCGGAGAGCTACACGCGGTTCTGGCTGATCCGCAGGCACGGCAGCTTCGCTCCGGATGCTTCGCCATTCAAGCTGTCGCTGGTCTTCACACTCGAAAATCGTCCCGGCGCGCTGCTCGAAGCTTTAGGCGCATTTGCCGCCCGTCAGCTTAACCTGACCAAGATCGAGTCGCGGCCAATGGTGGGGCGGCCGTGGGAGTACATGTTCTATTCCGACGTGACCATCTCCGGAAATCAGGACGCTGACGCGGTGCTTGAAGACCTGAAAAAAATCTGCCCCATCGTGAAGGAGCTGGGCCGCTACTCCGCTACGAATCATGCATCGAATTAGGTAGGCAACGGCTGAATTTAAGTTAGGCAATAGCTGAATTAAGGTAGGCAATGGCTGACATTTCGATCCCAACCATAGCTTACATCCCAAGCCAAACCATATGGCTGACATGATCGATCCCAACTATGATGTCGTCCTGAGCGGAACGAAGTGAAGCGAAGGATCTGGCGGTTTGCTGGGGAACGCGAGATTCTTCGCTTCACTCAGGCGGGTAGGAGCACGAAATCGTTTCCATGCGATTTTCGCCTCGGATAAATACATAGTTGATCCACAACCGAAAGATTTTGCAACCAGATGCAATATTTAGCGTCTATATAGCATAAAGTTTGATAGAAGGTGACTCATGTCTAGTGATTTCCTAAGCGTCATTCAACCCGGTGAACGCAAAGGCCGGGAGAAAAACGGTTCCCGCCAGGCCTACCCGGTATTGCCGGTACGGGACACTGTCCTGTTTCCCCACGCTGTGCTGCCGCTGACCGTCGGCAGAGAAAGTTCCATCCAGCTCGTCCAATCGCTGGGAGAAGAGAAGACCATTATCGTAGTCGCGCAACGCGATGCGCGCATGGACGCTCCCCAGCCGACCGACCTGTACGCGGTAGGAACTTTGGCAACCGTGCACAAAGTCGTCAAGATGCCGAACCAGAGCCTTTTCGTTTTTACGGAGGGGACCGAGCGCGTCAAGCTCTCCGACTTCGATCAATCGACGCCATACCTGACGGCCGAAGTGGAAGTGATTGAGGACGGAGAACCAGCCAAGATCGCGGAAGTCGAGGCACTCCAGCGCAACATCCTTTCCCAGTTTCAACAGATCGTTACCGTCTCTCCAACGCTGTCGGATGAGCTGCAGACTATTGCACTCAATATCGACGAGCCAGGGCGGCTGGTGGATTTCATCGCCTCCTCCCTGCCCATTCTCACCACCGTCGACAAGCAGGAGCTGCTGGAGACCCCAGAAGTTCTGGCGCGTATGTCGCGCATCAACCGGCATCTGGCGAAGGAACTTGAAGTTCAACAGCTGCGCAACAAGATTCAAACGGAGGTTCAGGATCAAGTCCAGCAGTCGCAGCGGGATTACTATCTCCGCGAGCAGTTGAAGGCAATTCAAAAAGAACTGGGCGAGATGGACGAGGGCCAGAAAGATATCGAGGAGCTGCGCGAAAAGCTGGAAGCCGCCGGCATGCCCGAAGCAGTGAAAAAGGAAGCGCTGAAAGAGTTAAACCGCCTTTCCCGCATGTCGCCAATGGCGGCCGACTATTCGATCACCCGCAATTACATCGAATGGCTAGCGGTTCTGCCGTGGGCAAAGTCTTCGGGAAATGAAGTCGACATCACCAAGGCGAAGGCGATCCTCGACGAGGACCATTACGATCTGAAGAAAGTGAAGGAGCGCATCCTCGATTACCTCGCAGTGCGTCGGCTGAAACCGGACATGAAGGGGCCAATCCTGTGCTTCGTTGGGCCTCCAGGCGTGGGCAAAACCTCGCTTGGCCGCAGCATTGCGCGCGCCCTGGGACGTAAATTCCAGCGAATTTCTCTCGGCGGAATGCATGATGAAGCGGAGATTCGCGGCCATCGCCGGACCTACATCGGGGCGATGCCGGGCCAGATCATGCAGTCCCTCCGCCGTGCGGAGACCAACGACCCCGTGTTCATGCTGGATGAAGTGGACAAGCTGGGCCGCGATTTCCGCGGAGATCCTTCTTCGGCGCTGCTTGAAACATTGGACCCGGAGCAGAATTTCACGTTCCGCGACAACTATCTAGATGTGCCGTTCGATCTTTCCAAGGTGCTGTTTATCTGCACCGCCAACATGCTCGACCCCATTCCGGAGCCGTTGCGCGACCGGATGGAGATCATCGAGCTGACCGGCTACACGGAAGATGAGAAGGTACACATCGCGTATCGTTATCTAATTCCGCGCCAGATCAAGGAAAACGGCATCGACGCGGCGGACATCGAATTCCCGGAGGAGAGCGTACGCAGCATCGTGCGCCACTACACGCGCGAAGCCGGGGTGCGCAAGCTGGAACAGTGGATCGGCACCGTCTGCCGCAAGCAGGCGCGTCGCAAAGCCGAAGGCGTGACGGAGAAGCTGGTCGTCACTGCCGAGGTGGTGCAGGAATTCCTCGGCGGAATCAAGGTGCGGGTCGAGACGGAAATCGCAGAGCGCACCAAGCGGCCCGGGGTTGCGGTCGGCCTGGCATGGACGCCGTCGGGTGGCGAAATCCTGTTTATCGAAGCCAACCGCATGAAGGGCAAGGGCGGCTTCACCATGACTGGCCAGATCGGCGAAGTGATGCAGGAATCGATGCAGGCCGCGCTGACCTGGGTGCGTTCGAATGCCGGGTTGCTGAGTCTGAAAGAAGACTTCAACACCGAAGTGGACCTGCACGTCCACATCCCGGCAGGCGCGATTCCAAAGGACGGCCCTTCGGCGGGAGTCACGCTGGCGACCACGTTGGTCTCGCTGATGACGGATACGCAAGTGCGTCCGCTGACGGCGATGACAGGGGAGATTACGCTGAGCGGCAATGTGCTGCCGGTAGGCGGAATCAAGGAAAAGTTCCTGGCCGCGCGCCGGGCTGGAGTTCGCGACATCATTCTGCCGGAAGAAAACCGGTTGAATGTCGAAGAGGACTTGCTGCCCGAGCAACTCGCCGGGGTGACAATCCACTATGCCCGCCGGATCGAAGATGTCCTGGCGATTGCATTGCCCGATGCCCTGAAACCGCGCGTGTTGGAAGAGGTGATCCAGCAGGAGCCGCCTCCAACACAGGTGCTGGCAACTGCACAGGCGTAATCGCGGTTTGATCGATTCGCGAAAGCAGAAAATTGATCCAAAAACGAAAGCAGAAATTTGTCGTCCTGAACGAAAGCAGAAATTTCATCCATTAACGAAGGCCGAAATCCATCAACGAAAACAGAAATTTGTCGTCCTGAACGAAGTGAAGGATCTTGCGGTTTTCCGGCGCCCCACAAGATCCTTCGCCGACAACGACAAGTCATCTCAACCTGCAATACACCAGCCGGACCAATAGCTTCGCGCACCTGGGTACCCGCATGCCGTGCGGCATCCAATCTTTATGTTGACCATCGGTCATTCCACGCTACCGATCGATATTTTTCTCCGCGCCCTGGGAGAGAATGGCGTGGAGCTGCTGATCGATGTGCGGACGATTCCCCGATCGCGTCACAATCCCCAATTCGGCACAGAAGAATTATCGGCTTCAGTCCAGGCGAGCAACATCCAGTATCGATGGATGCAGAACCTCGGCGGTCTGCGTCATGCGCACAAGGACTCCATCAACCTGGGATGGCGCAACAGCAGCTTCCGCGGCTATGCCGACTATATGCAGACGGAAGCCTTTGCCGCCGCGCTGGCGGAGCTGATGGCGCTTGACCAGCAAGCGACGGCTGCGATCATGTGTTCGGAAGCAGTCCCGTGGCGCTGCCATCGGTCGCTGATAGGGGACGCACTGCTGGTGCACCAACACGTGGTGGAAGCTATTTTCGTTTCGCCAGCCGGCAAAACCCATCGCAAGCCGCACACGCTGACTTCGTTTGCGCAGGTGGAAGGAACGCGCCTCTGGTATCCCGGCGATGCGGTGCAGCAGGAATTGCCTTTGGCAAAGGAACCCGCGCCAGGGAAACGGATAAGCTAAAGGCATGCAAGTGCATGTTCTGCTGTTCGGCGCGTTGAAAGAGTTGATGCCTCTCGCGAGCGAATCGGTTGAGCTTCCGGAGCGGTCCACAGTGGAGCAATTGCTGCATCGCTGCCTGGCGGAAGCTCCGCAGGCGCAGAAATTCGCAGGCTCGCTGGCCGTTGCGGTGAACCGCGAATACGCGCTGCCAACGCACGTGCTGCATGACGGAGATGAAGTTGCTCTGCTGCCGCCGGTCAGCGGCGGATGCGCCGATCATGAGCCGCCCGATATCGAGGCTCTGGTTCGGCTACAGCGAGAGCCTATCTGTGCGGACGATCTGCTCGCGCAATTGAAAAATGGTGAAGACGGCGCGGTGGTAATTTTTGACGGCATCGTCCGCAATCACACCCGTGGACGCCGAACGCTTTATCTCGACTACGAGGCCTACGAAGCGATGGCACTCGACCAAATGCAAACCCTCGCGCGCGACGCGAAACGTCGTTTCGATGTGCGCGAAATTGGTTTAATTCATCGGCTGGGCCGCCTGCAAGTGGGCGAGACCAGCGTTTGGATTGCGGTCGCCTCCGCGCACCGCGCAGCCGCTTTTGAAGCGTGCCGCTGGATCATCGACACCCTGAAGAAAACCGTTCCGATCTGGAAGAAGGAACATTTTGAAGACGGCGCGGTCTGGGCGGACGGCGAGCCATTTCCCGGAGAAATCCGCGGTCATGCGACAATTCCTGCCAATAGTAAGTAATTGGAATGGCAGGTCAATTTCAGTTCGAAACGATCTTCTTTCGTTGAACCCGCCGAAAAACGTGGCCGCTAAAATATTCTCAGCTTAGTGGTATTTGATCTTTACGTATCCCTCGGCCGTTAGTGCGAGCGTGGTGGCGCGTTGCAGATTCCCACTCGTTCCGGTGATGGTTATGTTGTAGGTCTGGGGCTGGAGCTCCAATCCGATATTTGCGCATCCGGTTGTGCCAATTGCGGCTGCACCGAGGCTCACCATTAAAAAAACCATAAAAAGTGTTTTTCGGGCCGCTGAATGCGACTCTGTTTGCTTCCGCGCAATTCCTAGCAGAGGGAAGACTAAAAACAACAGCCCGTATCGGAGCGCCGAGTTCTTGCCGGGAAAATGATTTTCATTAGGCCTCGACGTCACTAGAGTCTTCGGTATCGTGATCGTGAAGGTCGAGGACGTCCCGGTCCCCGACACAGCAACAGAAGCGGGACTAAAGTTGGCGGTCGCTCCGGCGGGAGCGTTCGTCGAAACCAAAGCGACCGAGCCGGCGAAGCCATAAATTGCGGAGACCGTAACGGTATAGGTGGCAGGCATTCCGAGAGTGATGGTCTGGCTGGACGGCGTGACGGATAGATTGAAATCCGGTCTGCCGGCGCTCGCGGGAAGACCAAATCCATTTAAATGCACGCTTTGCAGGAAAGGTGGCGTGCTTACGGCATTGTCGGAAATGTCGGCGGTGCCCGCGATTGCACCTGTTTGTATGGGCACGAAACTTAATAGCAGAGTGCAGGAGTTCCCAGAGGGCAGGGATTCCGCGGAAGACGAGATGTCCAACTGAGGACAGGTACTTCCGTTGCTCAATGTAAAGTTCTGCGAAATGCTTGGATTGATTCCGTTTGCCGGCACAGTAAATACGAGCGGAGCGTTGCCAATGTTCGTGACGGTCGCGACCTGTGGGCTATCCAGGCTGCTAAAACCAATGGGTGTATTCGCAAAATACAACTCGCTTTCGAGCACATTTACATTGCGAATCCGGTTATTCATCGTATCGGCTATGTAAATGTTTCCGGAATTGTCCAACCCAACCCCGAAAGGTTCTCTAAGCATTGCATTGCCTGAGTCGGAAGCATCTCCGCCAAATCCAGACGTTCCGTTACCCACTATCGTTGCAATCATGCCGGTATCCGCATTCACCTCGCGAATGCGGTTGTTGGACGCGTCCGCAATATAAAGATTTCCCGCACTGTCCACCGCAATGTTCGTCGGATTGTCCAGTTCGGCAGCGGTTGCAGCGCCCCCATCCCCGCTGTATCCGGCAGAGCCGGTTCCAGCTACCGTCGTAATGATTCCCGTTGCAGCAACCACCTTGCGGATAGCCTGAGTGTCCACAATAAAAAGGTTCCCCGAAGCATCGACAGCGACACCATTTGGGCTATTCAGCTCGGCGCTGATAGCCGGTCCTCCATCTCCGCTGTAGCCCTTTGTGTGATTGCCCGCGACGGTGGAAATAATTCCAGTGGCAGAATCTACTTTGCGGATCACGTTATTCAAGTTGTCCGCAATGTACATATTGTCAGAACTGTCGAAGGCCAGACCTGCAGGATTATCCAATTTCGCGCTTGTTGCGAGACCTCCATCTCCTGTATATCCGGCTGGAGCAGAAGGAGGAATGCCCTTGATCATGATCAAGTGTCCGATCCCTACAACTGTCGAGATATTGCCGGTTGCTGCCGTCACCTTTCGAATGAAGTCATTTTGAGAATCCGCGATATATAGGTTTCCGGCGCTGTCCACGGCGACGCCCGTTGGACCGTTTAAAGTGGCATCAACCGCTGGACCGTGATCCCCGCCAAATCCCCCGGCTCCGTTTATGCCTGCAACGGTTGAGATGATGCCGGTATTCACTGCAACTTCGCGAATGACATTGTCGATCGCATCGACAATGTACAGGTTCCCGGCATTATCAACCACGGTCGCAAAAGGCTCAAGCACTCCCGCGCCGGTCGCTGCCCCGCCGTCGCCCGTCAGAGCAGGCTTTCCATTGCCCGCCACTGTTGTGATGATGGCGGGCGCGAGCGACACTTGCGGCCCGGTACCCAGGCCGCTCATGCCGAAGTTGAAAGATGTATCTGTGGTTGTTACCTGTAGTGCCACTTTGCGTTGGCCCGAATAAGCAGGGTTGAAGACGACAGGGACGTTGCAGACAGTGCCAGCCGCTAACGCAGTGTTTAGCGCGCATCCGGTGCCTTGCGCTGCATATTCCTGTTTGCCGCCCTGGGACAGCGGTATGGTGATGCCGATGATGATTGTTCCGTCGGTCTTTATCTGCAGGGGGACATTGACCGGTGTGCTCTTGGCTCCCACCGGTGTCGCTGGAAAGGCAACTATATGCTGTGAGTTATTGAGGCTGATAGCTTGTGCGGCAGCCATACCGCATAAGCCCCCGGGCAGCACCGCCAACATCATTACGGTAAAACTAACCCGCATAGACACCCCGCGAAGATTTGGCTGGAAGACAAACACATCAACCGGCTCTCAGGAATAGTAAAAGAACAAGTTCAGTAGGGGGTCATGAACGAAGCCTGCGCATTGAGACTAGCCCAATAGTAAGCGCTTCAGCAAATTAGTTTAGGCAAAGATCGCGTAGTACCTGCCCTATGTATGAACGGTCGAGTGCAAAACGATATACTGGCCGTGTGAACTCCACTGGCACGGGCCGCCGCAAGCAGAAGTCTCATCAGCCGCAAAGTGAAACGGGGCAGGAAGCAATTTACCTGCGCATGTTGAGCGAGCGGCAGACTCCGGTTGTAATTCAACTGCGCGATGGCGAGTCTCTGCACGGCTGGATCGAGTATTTCGACGATCGCATGATCCGGCTGACGCGCGAGGGCAAGCCGAATTTGTTTGTCTACAAACGCCAGATTTTAACCATCACGGAAAAGACCCGCAAACCCGCGCCCCGTAGGGACAAAGAGCCAGCGGAGGACGTGCAGGTATGAGCGGTTTCGACCTGACACTGTTCAGCCATGCAGGTCCGGCTTCGGAGATGGCACGCGCCGCCGGGGCCTTGCTGCGGGCGCATTATGAGCGCGGTGTAGTCACGGAATACAAAGGCGAAGTGGACTTGGTGACGGTAGCCGACCGCGAAAGCGAGACGCTGCTGGTCGAACGCCTGCACGCGCAATGGCCGGATTACGGCATCCTGGGCGAAGAAGGAACTCGCGCGCGGATGGAATGCGAGTATCGCTGGTACATCGATCCACTCGACGGCACCACGAATTTCGCGCACGGCTTTCCAGCCTTCTGCGTTTCGATGGGCCTGGAGCATCGTCCAGCCGGTACGCCCGCGGACGCCGACGGCGAGCTGATTGCCGCCGTCATCTATGACCCGCTGCGAGATGAAATGTTCCTCGCGGAAAAAGGCAGAGGAGCGTATCTGAATGGCCGGCGCATTCAGGTCTCTTCAACCGCTACGCTTGCTGAATCGCTGATTGCGACCGGCTTTCCCAGCCGCAAGCGCCACGGCAATCCAAACGTGCATTTTTACCATGAGGTCACGCTGCGCTCCCATGGAGTTCGCCGCGCCGGCTCGGCGGCGCTTGACCTTGCTTACACGGCCTGTGGGCGGCTCGACGGCTATTGGGAGTTCAGGCTGAACTCCTGGGACACCGCGGCCGGTGTTCTGCTGGTGACGGAAGCCGGCGGAATGGTGACGTATGTCGATGGTAGCCCGTTCCACCTCGCCAGCGCCGAAGTGCTGGCCACAAACGGAAAAATCCACGCGACCATGATTCACTTGTTCGAAGATATGTTCGCAGGGCGGAATCTCGAACCGATTCCAACACCGCGCGAATTCGCGGCCATGCGCGGCGGGACTGCCAGGTAAGTCTTCGTTCTGGTCTATTTACGAAGCTGTGATTTTAATCACGCATGTCGTCCAAGCGAGGCGTGGAGCACCCGCCAATTTCCATGCGTTTGCTACAATCGAGTTGTCTGCTCAAGTCCCGCAAGGAGAAACGGAACGTCTTATGGCTTACGTAATTGCAGAACCCTGCATCGGCACCAAGGATGCCGCCTGCGTCGATGCCTGTCCGGTCGATTGCATCCATCCCAAAAAGGATGAGCCGCAATTTACGGAACTGGACCAGATTTTTATCGATCCCGTAGAGTGTATCGACTGTGGCGCGTGCGTGCCGGTCTGCCCGGTCTCGGCCATCTTCGCCGCCGACGATCTTCCGGAAAAGTGGAAGAATTACGAAGAGACGAATGCCAAACATTTCGGACGCTGACTTCACGTTTTTCTTAACGAAACGCGCAGCTCAAGGGCTGCGCGTTTTCATTTTGAAGGCGGACCTCATCATCTCCCAGACACTGCGCTGAGTAAGTTTCGCAACGTGGGAAAATGTCCACACTATGATTCAGCATCAGTCCGAGGCAATCGTGCTGCGCACCTGGCCGTTTCAGGAATCGGACCTGCTGGTTTCGCTGCTCACTCGCGATCTGGGAAAGGTGCGCGGCGTGGCCAAGGCGGCGCTCAAATCGCGAAAGCGCTTTGGCGGAACCCTCGAACCCATGACCTACGTGCGCGCTGCCTACGCGGAAAGACCGCGGCAGGAACTGGTCCGGCTGGAGCAGTTTGAAGCCATCCACTCTCCGCTGGCGGACCCAGTTGATTATCTGCGTGCCGCCACGCTGGCTTTTTACGCAGAGGTGCTGGAGAGCGTGCTGCCCGATCACGATCCACAGGACGCCATCTTTCGGCTGACGCTCGCCGCGTTGGAGCAGACGCGCGTGGACTCCTGCCGGATGCCGCTGACATATTTCTCGCTTTGGATCACGCGGTTGATCGGCTGGCTGCCGGAGCCGGACCGCTGTACGGAATGCGGTGAGCCATTCGGAGATGCGGTGGCGTATTTCCATCCATTGGCCGATGGTCTGATTTGCGTTCGCCATAAAAAACCCAACAGCAGCGTTCTCAGCCGGGAAGCGCTGGCCCTGGCGCAACGGATGTTGCGGGAACCCATCCGTTCCATGGCGCAGGAGGCATGGACGCGTCAGCGTGGACAGGACCTGCGCCGCTTTCTGGTTCGCACCCTTGAGCGTCACATCGAGCGGCGGCTAAACTCCGCCGCTGCAATCGGCCGCCTGGGCGGTTAAGGCGAAGCGGGTGCCCCAGGTCTCGATTCTGAGACTTGGGTTTCTTCTCTTTCCTTATCCAGCGCTGCCACCCGCCTCATTCGATACAATCAGCATCAACGCCCGCATTTCAGCAGGAGCCCATCACTCGTGGCAGCACACTCTTCCGAACTCGCGCCGGTTCCGCCCAAAGTTCCGCTCACGTTTCAGGAACTGCTCTTCCAGTTGCAGCAGTTCTGGGCAAGCCGCGGCTGCATCCTGCAACAGGCGTATGACTTGGAAGTGGGCGCGGGTACCATGTCGCCGGAAACATTTCTGCGCGTGCTGGGGCCGAAGCCATTTCGAGTGGCGTATGCGCAACCGTCTCGCCGTCCCGCCGACGGCCGTTATGGGCAGAACCCGAACCGGCTTTTCAAGCACACACAATTGCAGGTGATCCTCAAGCCGCCGCCCGATAATATTCAGGCGCTTTATCTGGAGTCGCTGAAAGCAATCGGCATCGACCTGCGCCAGCATGATGTGAAGTTTGAAGAAGACAATTGGGAATCGCCGACGCTGGGGGCGTGGGGCATTGGCTGGCAGGTGATGCTCGACGGGCTCGAGATTTCGCAGTTCACCTATTTCCAGCAGTGCGGCGGCATCGATCTCGACCCCATTGCGGGCGAAATTACCTACGGCCTGGAGCGCATCGCAGCGTTTTTGCAGGATGTCGATTCCATCTACGACATTGTGTGGGCGCGCGAACCGGACACCGGCAAAGCAGTCACCTATGGCGAGGTAAGGCTGGCCGACGAGTTGCAATTCTCCGTTTACAACTTTGAGAAGGCGGATGTCGAGAAGCTCTGGCAGCATTTCAAACTGTACGAGGAGGAATGCCAGGCTCTGCTGGCGGAAGCGCGAGCTTTGCC
>JBEPVW010000016.1:0-33347 GCA_041690775.1 Acidobacteriota bacterium
GCGATATCCAGTCCCCTTCGTGATAGACGCCGTCTCCGATATGCAACACGCTCTGAGCCTCATCCACAAAAATATCTTTGGTGCCGGTGATGCAGCACTTCCCCATTCCACGCGCGACCACAGCGGCGTGGCTAGTTGCGCCGCCGTTTGCCGTCAGCAGGCCAGCGGCGACCGCCATGCCATGAATGTCTTCCGCTGTTGTCTCCTGGCTCACCAGAATTACAGGATCGCTGCCGGGCATCGCAGCCACGCGAACGGCTTCCTCCGCTGAAAGAACAATCCTGCCGACGGCCGCACCGGGGCTTGCCGCAATTCCAGTAGCGATCGGCTCCGGAACACCCGTCGAGAAATCCAACTGAGGCGCGAGAATTTCACTGATGGAAGAGGGTCGAATGCGCGCGACAGCTTCGCGCCGTGAAATCAATCCCTCTTCGGCCATGTCCACAGCAATGCGCACTGCGGCCAGCGCGCTTCGTTTTGCGGTTCGGGTCTGAAGCAGGAAGAGCTTTCCTTTCTCGACGGTGAATTCAAAATCCTGTGTATCGCGATAATGCTGCTCCAGGCGGCACACAATCGTGGACAACTCTCGGTAGACCTCCGGCATGTCGTTAGCCAGGGAGGCGATCGGCACCGGCGTCCGGGTTCCGGCCACAATGTCTTCGCCCTGCGCATTGGCCAGAAATTCACCGAAAATTTCCCGGATCCCGGTCGAGGGATTGCGCGTAAAGCCTACACCGGTCCCGCTATTCAGTCCGGCATTGCCAAACACCATGGCCTGAACGGTCACTGCCGTCCCCAGTTGATCGGAGATCCCATGCAGCCGGCGGTAATGTCCGGCGCGTTCATTTCCCCAGGAATCGAACACGGCATCGATCGCGAGAAGGAGCTGCTCATTCGCATCTTCCGGCAATGGCCGCCCTGCGCAACGAACGATCGCTTGGTTGAACAGTTCAGAGACCTCTTTCAGCGCAGGCGCGGAAAGCGCGGAATCGGCGCTTACTCCCTCTTTTGCACGCGCAGCTTCGAGTACCGCGTCGAACTCCTTCTTCGGTACCTGAAGAACGACAGTGCCCATCATCTGCAGTAGCCGTCGATAGGAATCCAAAGCGAACCGAAGCGATCCACTTTCCTTTGCAAGTCCGGCCACGCCATCCGACGTCAGGCCGACGTTCAGGATTGTGTCCATCATTCCAGGCATGGAGATGACCGCGCCGGAACGCACGCTGACCAGTAGCGGATTCTGTTGATCGTTGAATTTCCGGCCAACGGATTCTTCCAACCAGCGCATAGCGGTGGCCAATTCACCCACGAACTCCGCGGGTAGAGCGCCGTGCTTCACGTAATACCGGCACGCATTGGTGCCGATGGTAAACCCCGGTGGCACCGGTATCGACAGCCGCGTCATCTCGGTCAGCCCAGCGCCTTTTCCGCCCAATAATTCTCGCATCGATTCGTCGCCATCCGCCGCTCGATTTCCAAAGCGGTAAATGTATTTTTCTTTGCTTTTCATAGGATCCACCTGTCTCTTCGGATAGATTTCCGACCAACGTCCGTCCCGTTTTTGTCGACCTCGATGTTCAACTGTGTTCAGTGTGTCGACGGAGCGGTGCCTGGGTATGCGCGGCGCTTCCACCGAAAGGCGCATTTTCCAGCGCATCATCGAACATTACCCAGCGCTTCATCGATGGAAATTGCGGAAAAACAACGGCGCCGAATTGGGTGAAAAAGTAGTGGGCGAAACCGATGCTGTAGAGTTCGGACTGAAATGCCGCGTGGTCGAATTCATTCCACCTGAGACCATCCGGCTTTGGGGAATAGCCAAATGCCAACTGCTTCTCAGGAAATGCAGCCTGGAGTGCCATCGCAAATCTTCTGGCTTCTGGGATGTCAGGCACTTCGCTCTTGAAGCAGACCACGTCGACCTGGGGCGCGTAGATGAGAGCACGACTGATGGCTGCGTCCAGTCCCCCACAGTACGCGTGTAGGACACCGCAATAAGTCATCCCACTGAGATATTTACGATCACGCGAATCCGTGTCGCTATGGACTGCCATTGCACGTCGCGCCTCTGTGCACGCAAAGAGGCCGAGATCCATTCCATGCACGCGCGCGATCTCTCGTGCCGGTGCAAACTTTTTGACTGCCTCGTCGACTGGAATTAATACCGGGCCAAATGGCTGCTCGATGGGGGCTCTTTGGTAGAAACACTCCGGCAGTTTGACCGCCAGCGCGCCCATCTCCACTAGTTGTTTTAGAGGCTTCAAAGAATTCGTCCAGGTCTCGGCTGGAGAACCGGGCTGCCAGGCATGGGCTGTAGCGCCCTCGAATGCCATTCGTTCCGGTGCTGTTGTCACGCATTTCAATGTTGTCTCCGAACTTCGCGGGTGACAGCGTTTTGGCGCCTTCGTTACATCCCGCGACAGAAAATACCAACCACGTGAGGCGAGCATACCCGGCAGCCGAAACGAGAGCAAGACTCGCTAGGTCAAATCGGACGAGTGGACAAAGAGTCCAGTCTTTGCTGCTCGAGAGATTGGAACGGCCATTCATAATGCTTATCTGTGTTTCTGGCACCTACTCTTTGCAGGTGGGTCAGCTTATCTCATCATTTTCTAGACCGAACCGGACTGGTCGGATAGACTTTCTTTCATGCCGCTCTCTACCGTATTGCTGCGCAAATTAAACGATGCGCTCCTCCACCGCCGAGTCGATGAAGGATTCCTGCTGCTCGATAAGTTCGGCAAAGAGATTGTTGGACTACAGAGTTCCGATACTCACGCTGCTTCCTTTCTCTTCTGTGTTGCGCAGTGGGTCGACATCGGCTATCGCAACGTAGCGTTTCTCGACGACCTTATTGCAATCTTTTCAGCTGAGTCGCGCGCCCAGATGCGATTTAGCGACTACATTTGCCTGAAAATGGTGGAAGGTTACCGGGCCTTCGCGTCAGAAGATGCAGTGAGCGCCATGCCTATTTTCGACTTTGTTCTTCAAATAGAACCGGGCATCGTAGATCCTCATATCCGCACAGTCGCCTGTTTCTGGACAGCCCGCGCTCACCGGAAACAGGGCGAGTATGAGCTGGCATTCCAGCACATTACCGAGGCGAAGAGCATGGCCACCAAGCTGAAAGCACCAAAGCTGGTCGCTGGGATGAAGATCCACGAGAGCTGGATGCTGTTCCAGCGCGGACAGCGAAAGGAGGCATTTCGCCTTCTCGATGAAAGCGAGAAGGAATTGAAGACAACGGGGCACGTGCTGTCGCTTGGAAATATCGAATCCGCCCGGGGCCGGTTTGTGCGGCGTTCTGGCGAATATACGAAGGCGCTCGAGCATTTCGAGCGCGCGGTCATCATCTACTCCAAACGCTTCCCCAATCATCCCAACGTCGCCCGCGCGCTGGTCAATGCGGCCTACGTGAAGCGTCTGATGGCGCTGGACCTAAGGAACAAGTGCAAAGCCGGGCGCGCGAGCGGCGCACATCACGCGCGATATCTTGAGATTTGCCGCCAGGCCCTGGAACTGCTCGGGCGCGCCGGCGAGATATATTCCCACAATCATCACCAGGCTGGTGCTGGCTCTGTATTTGTCAACGCCGGCTATCTTCATTTGGATAGTGGCGACATCGACCGGGCCGAAGACGAGGCGGTGAAGGCTTTTCTCCTTGGAGATCAAACAAAAGATCACATCCTGATGGCGCGCGCCCGCACGCTTCATGCGGTAATTCAAAATGAACGTGCGGATGAAGAGGTCGGAGAGTCTCCCGATATCGCCATGCACGCGAACCTGGCCCGGACCCACTCCGAAGAAGCGATCGCTTTGGCAAAGCTAACCCAGAACAAGCGGCTGCTAGCTGGCGCCTATATTGCCCGCAGCGCAACTGCCGCCAGCGATTTCTTTCAGGACTGGGAGACGGCCAAACAATTCGGCACTCTGGCTGGAGATCTACTCAGTCGTGACGATCGCGATCATCTTTCGTGGGAGTTGAGTCAACTGAAGGCACGCATTCTTAGGGCCACCGGCATCGATGAAATGTTGCGCATGTGGTCGGAGGGCATCGTCGGCAACAAGACCTTTCAACAGGTCACGGAAGAGTTTGCCGAGATCGTAATCCCGAAAGTCTGGATGCGAGAAGATTGCAAAATCTCCCGAGTGGCCAGCCAGCTGTCGATGTCTCCAAAGAAAGTACGAAGGATATTGAACAGTGCCAATGCGATTAAGCACTCGAGATGACGCGATCGGAAGAAACCGGAGCTTTGAGTTGCGCGGAGGTTTTCAATTCTGCAAATACCTTTGTGTTCGGCGAACCAATTGCGATGTGAGTGCCGGGGAGAGATTTGGCAGAGTCAACAGTACAGACCATATCGTGCGACAGATCCAATTGGGTGCGAAGTTCATCTTTGACGGCCCGACCTACCGTTCACTTTGCCTAGGTGTGAAGTTGCAATAGGTTGTCCATTCGTAGCGGCTCTTGCAGCACCGCTTGGCGAGCTTTTTTTCCACAATTCAATAGGTTCAATTCTTGGACGTGCGCTGAGCTCCAATATTCTATTTGGATTTCTATCAGGATCATTCATCTATTGGATTTTTCGACCATTGGCGGCGAAGTGGATCTGGGTATCGCCAGGCAACGCTGATCGGAACGAAGGAAGATATTGCTTCATGGCACGCATTCAATCGGACGAGTCGATACTGGACACAAAAATTCGCGCTAGTCGATGCCAAACTTGTGTTGCATCTGTTCTAGGGAGATGCCGCTCGTTTCGGGGTAATAGAACAGCACCAGAAAGAAGTCGATCACCATCATGACGGCGAAAAATATGAATGGATAGGCGCCGGACGACACTGCCATCATCGGAAATATAAAGGATATGATGGCATTCATGATCCAGTGCGAGGAGCTTCCCAGGCTTTGCCCCTTGGCGCGGACAGTGGTTGGAAACACCTCGCTGATGTACACCCAGACCACAGCGCCTTGAGACACGGCAAAGCAGGCGATGTACGCCATCAGCAGCCAGACCAGCCAGCCCAGATGGCTATGCGTGAAGAAGACGACTGAGATCGCCGTCAGGCACACCGTCAGCCCCACGGTTCCGATCAACAGCAATTTTCTGCGGCCAATCCGATCAATCACCGACATGGCAAGCAGCGTCGCCACCAGATTCGTGGCCCCCACGGCGACTGCCTGCAGGTCTCCCGAAAGCCGGGACGCGCCGGCAAGAGCAAAGATGTCATTCAGGTAATAGAGAATCGCATTGATTCCGGATAACTGGCAGAACATACCGATGGTGATCGCGAGGAAAACCGGCTTCCGGTATTTCCTGGAGAACAGTGGTTCGGCGGACGCGGACCGCTCAAGATGGATCGATGCCACGATCTCTTGCAATTCCTGCTCAGGGTTTGGAATTCCGGTCAGGCGAAGCACATTCAGCGCTTCATCCAGCTTTGCTTGCGTGGCCAGCCATCGTGGACTGCGCGGGATACCGAACAGCGCAATCAGGAAAAGAATCGCCGGTACTCCGGAGATGCCGAGTTGCCAGCGCCACTCGTGAGCACCGAGGTGCAGGCTGCCGATCGCGAAATTTGACATATAGGCAAGAAGAATGCCGACGACAATATTGACCTGGAAAAAGCCGACAAGACGTCCGCGCCACTCGGTGGGGGCAATTTCGGCAATGTACATGGGGCCCAAAACCGACGACCCCCCAATCCCAATGCCTCCGATAAATCGAAATACGATCAGCGCCGTCCAGTTCCAGGCAAACGCGCATCCCAGCGCGGAGATTAGATAGAAAATGGCCATCACGCGAAGGCTGTCCCGCCGGCCGAAGCGCTGCCCGGGAATGCCTGCGGTCATCGCTGCGAGGACTGTCCCTAACAGAGCGCTGGAGACGGTGACTCCGAGCAATGTGGGGGAGAGATGATACGTCTCTGTCAAAGCGTGGGTGGTTCCGGAGATGACCGCGGTATCGAACCCAAACAGCAGTCCGCCTAGCGCGCCGACAACTGTACTTTTTATGACGTGGGAGTTAATAGTCATGAACGCTCCATAGCTTGAGTATCGATGGCAATCTGACGCAGGGTTGGCAGGATGTGCCCGATGCGCGCGGCTGGAGCCTCCGGCATGCCGAGCGAAAAATAGAGTTCGCGGAACAGCGGATAAAGCCGGTCATACACAGCTGCCTCGCGTTCATCAGGCAAATACGTTTTGTAGGGAGGGCAGAGCGCGTCCTGTGCCTCTTCCACAGATGCATAATCTCCGCTGGCAATGAAGGCGAAGATCGCCGACCCAAGACTGGTGACATCGCCGGAAGGCACGAGTACAGGCTTGTTCAGCGCATTCGCATACACACGATTCAGCACGCTGTTCTTCTGCGGAATGCCGCCGCCGTTGATGATGCGGTTCACTGGCGTGCCCTTTTCCTGCATGCGTTCGAGAATGATGCGGGTGTGAAGCGCGGTCCCTTCGATGGCTGCGAACATCTCATCCTGGGCGCTGCTCATCAGGTTCCAACCAAGCGTGACGCCGCCCAGGCTGGGGTTTACCAGAACAGTGCGGTCCCCATTGTCCCATGTCATGCGCAGCAGTCCGGTCTGTCCCGCCCGGTACGATTCCAAATCCTTGCTCAAGGTCAAAATGTTTGAGCCTGCCCTTCGGGCGATCCCGTCAAACAGATCGCCAACCGCGGAAAGTCCGGCTTCGATGCCGACATATTCCGGCAGCACGGAGCCGGGCACGACGCCGCACACACCCGGCACAAGCGTTTGTTGTTCGCTCACGCCAATGATGCATGTCGATGTGCCGATGACGTTCACTACGTCCCCGAGGCGAATGTTCGCGGCGATTGCGTCCCAGTGCGCATCCAGCGCTCCGACCGGGATAAGGATGCCTGCCCGCAGGCCGAGCCGCTTTGCCCACTCCGCGCTGAGCGCGCCTGCAATTTGATCCGATGCCTGATAGCGTCCGGCGAGCTTCTGCCGGATGTCCGCGAAAAGCGGATCGACAGAGGTAAGAAAATCCTGTGAGGGAAGGCCGTCCCATTTGGCGTTCCACATCCACTTATGGCCCATCGCACAGATGCTGCGCGGCACGTCCGCGACTGAAGTAATGCCGCAAAGAGTGGCCGCGACCATGTCGCAATTTTCGAGTGCCGTGGCAAATCGGTCGCGTTTTTCAGGGTTGTTTCGCAGCCAATGCAGGAGTTTCGAAAATCCCCATTCCGAGGAATACGTGCCTCCACACCATTCGATCGCTTCCAGCCCCTGCGCGTGTGCGGCCGCAGTAATCTCCTGCGCTTCCCGCCATGCTCGGTGGTCGCACCACAGATAATAATCGTCCAGCGGCTGCAGGTTTTCTCCAACCGGAATCACGCTGGAACCGGTTGTATCGAGCGCAAGCGCTTTGACCTGGTCGCCTTGCACATTGCTTGCAAGAAGCGCTTTGCGCATCGCGCTCTCGAGTGCATTCATTTGCGCGGCATGGCTTTGCGTGGCGAAGTTAGGGTCCTGCGGCAAGCGGTTCAGCGGGTACTCGGCAACTCCAAACCCCAGCCTCCCCTTGTGCTTGTCAAAAAGCGCCACACGGACGCTTAAGGTTCCAAAGTCTGCACCGGCAACGATATTCACAGGCAAACCGCCAGTCGAGAGCCATGCGCAGCCGTCTTCATGAGGCGAAGCCGGTATCGCCGCAGAGATGTACTTGCACGCCGAGCGCGTGGAACATTGCGGCTTTCACGGAAAGTGCTGTGGCAGCGGCTTTGGGGTCTGGAGCGTAGGCAATGTTGACGTGGTTTGCCCGGTGGCGCGCCATGAATGAGTCGCGCGAAATGCCGTCGAAAATAGCGCTTACCATGGGCCATTGGATCGTTGTCTGCTTCCATCGCCGCTCGGTTTCTTCATCGGGTAGCCTGGTAACGGATCCAAGTCCGATATCTACATGCAATGAATTTTCTTCGACGAAAACACGACTCCAGACAATTTTTCCCGGCTTGCCAACGCCCTTCAGAGTGCCTCCGCCCAGCGGAAAATACATCGGCGGCTGTCGCTCACTGGAGGCTCCGCGATAGCCGTCTACAAGGTGGTTCGGCGGCGCTGCCCCGGAAATCTGCAAGACCCAGACGAAATCGTCGATGCCGTCACCGGTGTAGTGTTCGCCCCAGCGCACATCATGCAGCGTTGTGGATGGATCCAATCCAAGTGCTGTCCAGCAGCGGTTCGTCACCAGGGCATCCAACCCGGCACACTCATCCACCTCATTGAAGTGGGGCAGCGGACCGCCGGCGTAAAGTTCCCTGCCGGAACGCTCATCGTACACAGGCGGGCGGACAGAGTTATTCAGCAGACCCTCCACCAGGTCCGATGCCGGAACGGTGTCTTTCAATCCCTGTTGATACTGAATTCCAATCGCATCACAGCCGAATTCATCGGCCATTCGAACCGCAGCGATATACATCTTGCATTGCTGGTGAACCTGATTGTCCGTCAGTTGAGTCCGTTCATCCGTGCCGAGGACCAGCCGCATTCCTTTCTCTTCCAGCCATTGGCGGACTGCTCGTGCCTCCACGTCCCGTACAGTCCGCATCCTGGCGACAAGTGCGGACTGACTGAGCCGTTCTTTGAAAACGCCTGCTGGGTTGAGGAGCTCATCATCGATGATGGCGTTATACATCCCCATGCAGCCTTCATCGAAAATGCCGAGGATCGCCTTGCGCCGTTGCAGGTCTTCCGCCAGATCTTCTCCGGTCTTCCTCGCGTCTGCAGGAAGGGCACCCACATTGAGATTCCGGACATGCGTCAGATCGTGGGTCACCGTTGCATGATTGATCCACTCCCGCAGCCCGCGAAGGAAGTACTCGTCATCGAAGCGTTCGCTCCATAGCGTGCTGAACTTCACCCCAGCTTTGACCAGCGACCCATTCAGGTTCAGAAGACCGACAAGGCCGGGCCACTGGCCGGACCAGTTCGCAACGGTAAGAATCGGCCCACGATGGGTGCGCATGCCAGGCAGTACATGATGGCTGTATTGCCACGCCGCGGTAGCGAAGACGAGGTTTGCCTCTGGATCGATACCCGCGAAAATATCCATCCCCATTCGCTGGCCGGATATAAACCCATGTTTCTTGTCAGGATCCACCGGAAACGCACGCGTTAGCTCAACACCCTGGTTGCGGAAACAATCCGTGAGTTTGCGTTCCAGCTCTTCCTGCGCCGGCCAGCAGGCTTCATTTGCTGCTTGGCGGGAGTCTCCACTAGTGATAAGAACTGCTTTCTTCATGGGGAAATCCGGGCGAGACATGTTCAGAATCCTCCGGTAGTTATACGTTTCGATATTAAGGAGCGTCAATTTGCTATCCGCATCATCTCATGTGCGTGACGCAGGAAAATTCTCTAACGTTGAAAGAGCCTTTGATCCCAAATAATGTCTTGTGGTTTGCTGGCTGCGATCTTGCGGAAGTCGGGATGTTCTGGATTGAGCAAGACATTGTGTTCGCGCCCGCGAGTGGCCGTGCTTGGCACAAGAAGGGCGGCTGTCCGCCGTTCCATCAGCCAGCGATCTCCAAATGCCCGGCTGACAATCCGATCGTACGCGTCCCATCTGGGAAGCTTGCTCGCTGTCACCGTTTCTATCGGAATGCGTTCTGGGATCGTGATCTCGATAACGGCCTGTGTCTTCGGAATTCGCCCGAGATTGGCATGTACCAGGATTTCAAGCAGGGCTCCGGCGAAGGTCTCCGCTGCATAAATGACAGGCTTCCCTGGTGAGTTCCAGCGGCCTCCAATTAAGCGCGCTCCTGTGCCGTCAAAGATTGGAAAACGACGATCGGCGATGCGAAACGCAAGCATCAGGCAGGAATGCCGTAGATGAGATGATCCAACAGGTCTTCGACCTGGCGCGCTCCAAGCTCTGTCATAGCCGAATCCAACGGCGTGCGCCCGCCAAGCTCTGGGTGCGGCCTGGTCAACCATTCGCGCGCATCCTCGCGGTCGTTCCAGGCATGTTCCGCGGCGGCAATCACGCGGGCCAGGCGCTCCGTGCGTTCGCTTTCCGCAGGCGAGAGCCGGGTGCGGCGTTTGAAAGTCGCTTCTGGAACAATGCGGAACATCGCCCGGCGCGCTTCTCCCGCAACGGCATAGACACGCTCCACTGTCAGCCGCAAAGCGCGTTTGGGAAGGCCAACCGAGATGGTCTCTTCCAAATCTCCAATGGATCGTATCCGGCGGCCCAGGATTGCCTTTCCGCCCATTACATCCGCAATGCTTTCAGGCCGAATCATAAGTGCCTCACTGGGATCATTGTATCCTATTCGATAGCTCATATGAGCTATCGATCGATGCTTTCAAGCGGCACAGAAATCCGGCAGTGACTCCGTAGATTGAATAGAATCATCGCATGCGGACCGAGTCTACGATCCAGTCTCAGAGCGTTTCCCTGGATGAAATCAAGCGTGCGGAACAGCGCATCCGAAACGACATTTACCTTTCGCCATGCCAGCATTCGGCGGAGCTCTCCGCAATGACGGGGCAGCAGATTTATTTGAAGCTCGACAACCTGCAGCGGACGGGCGCTTTCAAGGAACGCGGCGCCCTGAACAAGATACTTACCTTGACCGACGAAGAGAAGCGTCGCGGGGTGATCGCCTCCAGCGCTGGGAACCATGGCCAGGCTGTGGCATACCATGCGACCAAGCGCGGCATTCGCGCGCAGATCGTAATGCCGCTGATGACCCCGTTGGTCAAAATTGCAGCGACACAGGCGTTTGGAGCCAAGGTCATTCTGCATGGCGCAAACTATGACGAAGCGTATACCGAGGCGCGGCGCCTCTGCGACGAAGAGGGGCTTACTTTTCTTCATCCCTTCGACGATGTCGCAGTCATTAACGGTCAGGGAACCATCGGCCTGGAATTGCTGCAGCAAGTGCCGGGGCTGGAAGCAGTCGTGGTGCCGATCGGCGGCGGTGGATTGATCAGCGGTGTGGCGTGCGCCATCAAAGAAAGCAATCCGAACATTCGCGTGATTGGAGTACAGACGGACCGCATTCCGTCGATGCTGCGAGCTTCAGAGGCAGGAAAACCTGTGACCGTACCGGCGGATGCAACCATCGCTGACGGGATTGCGGTTCGCCGTGCAGGGGAGCTGACCTTGCCGTTGGTGGAGCGCTTCGTGGACGAATTGGTTACGGTTGACGAAGAGGAGATCGCGAATGCGATCCTGATCCTGCTGGAAAAGGAAAAGACGCTGGCGGAAGGCGCGGGTGCCGTTGCGCTGGCGGCGCTGCTGCAGAAGAAGACATCGCTCTGCGGGGAAAAAACCGCGGTGCTTGTCTGCGGAGGCAATATCGACGTCAGCCTGCTGGCGAAGATTATCGAGCGCGGCCTGGTCAAGGATGGCCGCCGGGTGCGTATCCGAGTGCGCCTGACCGACCGGCCCGGAGCGTTGCACCAGTTGACGAAAATTCTTCACGAACAACAAGCGAACATCGTGGAGACTTTACATAACCGTTCTCATTATGGTGTGAGTCTTGGCGACACCGCGATCGATATCACGCTTGAAACGCGCGGCCCCTCGCACATCGCCGCCATAGCGAAGGCTTTGGACGAAGCCAAATACCGGCATGAACGGATCGAGTAGCTTCGGGCGAATCTTCCGCTGGTTAAAAACCTACAAAATTTGCATATATAACAGCTGGCCATTATGGAAACGATAGAATGAGTTTTCAAGGCGCGCCGACTGAGCTCTTTTCAGGTGCTCGCATAGCCATTCAAAAATCAGAACGGACATCGTAATTGCCATCCAATTCCATGGAAGAATTTTCTAGACTAATCCGGTTGCCAGCCTACGTGTTCAACACCACGGGCGAGATGAAGGCCGCGGCACGCCAGCGCGGTGAAGATATTGTCGATTTCGGAATGGGAAATCCCGATGGCGCGACGCCGCAGCACATCGTGGAGAAGATGATTGAGGCGGCGCGCAAGACGGCAACGCATCGCTATTCGCTGTCAAAAGGAATTCCGCGCCTGCGCAAGGCGATCTGCAGTTGGTATAAGCGCCGCTACGATGTCGATCTCGATCCGCTGACGGAAGCGATCGTCACCATCGGATCGAAGGAGGGGATCGCGCATCTATGCCTCGCCACGATGGACCGCGGTGATGTAGTCATGGTTCCGAATCCGAGCTACCCGATTCACATCTACGGACCAATCATTGCCGGGGCGGACGTGCATAGCCTTGAGATCAAGAGCGCAGATGCGTTCCTGGCGGAATTGCAGCGCGTGCTTCCGACCATGTCTCCGTTGCCGAAGATGTTGATTCTCAACTTCCCGTCCAATCCGACGACCCAGTGCGTTGATCTTCCTTTCTTCGAGAAGGTCGTGGAGCTGTGCAAGAAATTCGGCATTTATATCGTGCATGATCTGGCCTATGCGGACCTGGTGTTTGATGGCTACCGTGCTCCCTCGATACTTCAGGTCCCGGGAGCAAAGGATATTGCAGTAGAATTTTTTACGCTTTCGAAAAGCTACAACATGCCCGGTTGGAGAGTTGGCTTCATGGTCGGCAATCCCACGCTGGTCGCCGCGCTGGGTCGCATCAAGAGCTATTTCGATTACGGAACGTTCACGCCGATCCAGGTAGCCGCGATTCAGGCTTTGGAAGGGCCGCAGGAATGCGTGCAGCAGATCTGCGATAACTACCGCCGGCGGCGCGATGTGCTTACGGAAGGCTTGAACCAGATGGGCTGGCACGTCGACGTACCAAAAGCAACCATGTTTGTATGGGCTCCCATTCCGGAGCCTTATCGTGTGCTGGGCTCTCTTGAATTTTCAAGAAAGCTGCTGACAGATGCCAAGGTCGCCGTCAGTCCGGGAATCGGTTTTGGTGAGCATGGAGATGGTCACGTCCGCTTTTCTCTGATTGAAAATGAAGCGCGCACACGCCAGGCGTTGCGCGGTATCAAGCACATGCTGCACAAGGGATGAAGGCATCATCCTGCGGCGAAAATCGGCGGAGATTGCCGCCAATAGAGACAAACTGGTTAGCAGCAATGCCGAAGGCTAAGCCCGTTCTGGGCATTGCTGCGCGTGGCCTTATATTCAGCTCGGCCTACGCACACGGAAACTGCCCGCTATCATCTGATTTCAAGGAGCAAACAAGACAAATGAGTACGACGGCAAAGGCGATTATCACGGACGGCAAGGGAGGATTTTTTCTCGACCAGATTGAGCTTGGCGATCCTGAAAAGGGAGAGGTGCTGGTTGAGATGAAGGCAAGCGGAGTCTGTCACACGGATTTCGATTCCATGAGCTGGAATAAGACCTGCGTGATGGGGCATGAAGGCGCGGGGGTTGTGCTGGCGTGTGGGCCGGAGGTTTCAAATGTCCAACCCGGCGACCGGGTCCTATTGAACTGGGCGATTCCGTGCGGCGCGTGCTTTCAATGTTTGCGAGGCGCGGAAAATATTTGTGAGCAAAAACCGACCGTGCCTGCAAAACGTTTCCGATACAAGGATTCGTTCATCGAAACCTCTTTCAATCTCGGCACCATGGCGACTCACACAGTTGTCCCCTGGCAGGCAGTTGTCAGAATCGATATCGAAATCCCATTCGCTTCAGCTGCCATCCTCGGCTGTGGAGTGATGACGGGCTTTGGCTCCGCGATCAACGCCGCAAAAGTTGAGAAGGGAAGTTCCGTCGTTGTACTGGGCACCGGCGGCGTCGGCCTCAGCGTAATCCAGGGCGCGGTGCATGCCGGTGCGCGCAAAATCATTGCGGTCGATCTGAATCCCAATAGGCTGGAGCTGGCGAAGCAGTTCGGCGCGACGGATGTGGTGCTTGCATACAAGGAAGACGTTGGCTTGCTGAAGGCCGCTGCACGTGTACGCGAATTGACGGAGCGCGGCGCCGATTATGCATTTGAATGTACGGCCGTGCCGGAGCTTGCCGCAGCCCCGCTGGCAATGGTCCGTAACGGCGGAATGGCGGTGGGGGTCAGCGGCATCGAGCAAATTGTCGGCGTCGATATGGAGTTGTTCGAATGGGACAAGCGCTACATCAACCCGCTCTACGGACAGTGCAGGCCGTTTGTGGATTTTCCGATTCTACTTTCGCTGTATGCACGCGGGGAGCTCAAGCTGGATGAAATGGTTACACGCACGTATGCGTTGTCGGAACTCGCGCAGGCTTTTGAGCACATGAGGCAAGGCCTGAATGCGAAAGGAGTGCTGATCCCCAATGCCGCCGCCTGAAAAATTCGGCCGCTTCGAGCCGATCGAATTATCCGACCAGGAATATGAGCACGATCAGGTGCGCAACCTGGCTTTTTATAGCTCGGCTCTGCATGGAAGAGGCGACGTCAGCCTCTTTGTACCACCGGAATGCGAGCCGCTTTCCATGGTGCCTGTTGTCCTGTTGCTGCATGGTGTCTATGGCAGCCACTGGTCGTGGTTTCTCAGCGGAGGGGTACATCGCACTGCGCAAAAATTGATTGCAGAGAACCGCATTCGTCCGATGCTCTTGATCTCACCTTCCGACGGCCTGGCTGGCGACGGGACGGGCTATCTTCCGCAACGCGACCGCAATTATGAGACATGGATCAGCGAAGACGTGCTCGGTTGCATCCGCGAAGTGTTTCCATGCACAGCAGGCGGCCCGGCATTTATCTCCGGCTTATCCATGGGCGGCTATGGAGCGTTGCGGCTCGGCGCGAAATACGCCAGCCAGTTCAAAGGAATTTCCGCGCATTCAGCGGTTACACGGATCGACGAGTTAGATGACTTTGTTCGTGAGCCAATCGACCGGGCCGGGATGTCGTTGGAAGAACCGGACATCCTGCACTGGATGCGCTTGAATCGAGAGCAGCTTCCGCCGATCCGCCTGGACTGCGGAACCGAGGACTTGTTGTTTGATTCCAATCGCGCGCTGCATGGGGAGCTGGAGCGCGAGGGCATATCCCATGAATTCGTTGCGAACAGCGGCGACCATTCCTGGCCATATTGGCGGTCCCATATTTCGGATACGCTGCTGTTTTTCGAGTCGATCCTGCGAATCAACCACTGAAACAATATTGACCTTCAAGGTTCCCAGCTCGACAAAAACCTTGTTCATCGGGCAACGCGCCAGCACACTAATTTCAGCCCTCCCTCATTCCTTCTATCCCAGGCAAGATATGGGTGAAACGGAAATTCGGCTCCTGTTTCCATGAGTACACAGCGAACCATGCCCGGCGGACGCGCCGTTCGTTCCGAGCTTCCCAAAGGTGCAGCCGGACGCGCGCTGTGTCGCTGGTGCTCGCTGGAAGTTCCTCGCGGTCGGCTGACATTTTGTTCCGCCTGGTGCGTCCATGAGTGGCGCGTGCGGACGGATCCAAGCTATCTTCGCCAACAGGTGTTCGCTCGCGATCGAGGCTGCTGTTCCCTTTGCAAAATCGACGCGGTGGAAGCGTTCCGCAGATTGAAGCGCGCTCGCGGCTCCAGCCGAAAAGTGATGTTGGACTATTGGGGATTGAAATCTGTCACTCGAAAAAGCCTCTGGGACGCGGACCACATTCTCCCGGTGTGCGAAGGCGGCGGCGAGTGTGACCTTCAAAACATCCGCACGTTGTGCCTCGCGTGTCACCGGGACGTGACGTACCAGCTGCGGAATCGCTTGCAAAAGCTGACAAACATCGCGTGCTGAACCGCCCGCATGTCTGACAAGCGTGGCCTATGATGGAGACGTGGTTGTGTTCCAGCAACCATTGCAGAGGCCAGAGAATGCCGCAAGTATCAGCTCGACCTGCAAGGGAAGCGGAACTAGTAACTGTTCTCCAGGAATTCCGAACTGAGTCCGGTCGGACGCTTCTGGAACTCCTCGATCAATCGCCGATATTGTTGATCTTCCTTCGCCATTTTGGATGTTCTTTTTGCAGGGAAGCGCTGGATCGAGTCTCCAATGTGCAGGATCAACTGCGGGCGCGAGGCGTGCTGCCAGTGTTCATCCATCTGGGTACCCCGGAGCGGGCGAAGCCCTACTTTGACTACTACAAGCTTTCCGATGCCGAACGCGTCAGCAATCCCGATGCATTGCTCTACACAGATCCAGTTTTCGGGTTGCGGCGCATAAATCCTTTTCTCCATTTTCTGCGGCCAGCGGTCTGGAAGGGTTGGTTACGGAGTGCGATCCGCCACTATGGCATTGGCATTATCCATGAGGATGCTCACCAGATGCCGGGTGTGTTCTTCCTGCGGGAGCGCCGGATTGTCCGCTCTTTCCGATATCGCACGATTGCAGATCAACCGGATTATCTGAAGCTAATCGCCTAGGAAATATCCTGTCGATCAGTTAGAGCTTGTATGCCGCTTTTGCCAACCTGTAAGCCAAATCTAAAGCTACTTCGTGCGCTTCATCCTCTTCCAGCCTATGGTCCGCAACCAACGTTGCGAGATAGGCGCAATCCACACGGCGTGCTACATCATGGCGGGCCGGAATGGATAGGAAAGCGCGTGTATCGTCGTTGAATCCCACCGTGTTGTAAAAGCCGGCTGTCTCTGTGGTTGTTTCGCGGAAGCGCAGCATCCCCTCCGGGCTGTCGTAAAACCACCAGGGCGGTCCCAGCTTCAGGCAGGGATAGTGTCCCGCCAGCGGCGCCAGTTCGCGGCTGTATGTCGATTCATCCAGGGTGAAAAGAATGATGGTTAATTTCGGTTCATTGCCCACCCGGTTCAGCAATGGCTGCAGATTGCGAACGTAGTCGGTTTGCGTGGGAATGTCGCCTCCCATATCGCGGCCAAATTTCCGATAGATGATTTGGTTATGGTTCCGCCGGGAGCCTGGATGGATCTGCATCACTAGGCCGTCGTCAAGACTCATCTTCGCCATCTCGGTCAGCATCTGTGCGCGGAACATTTCCTTTTCCGCTGCGGAGGCTTGGCCCGACAGAACGCGCTCAAAAAGAGGAGATGCGCTCTCAACCGTTAGATCGGCGGTAGCGGGTGTTGGATGCCCATGGTCGGTAGCGGTGCAACCCAACTGACGAAAGCGGTCACGAGTTTTGCGCAGCGCATCCAGATAACCGCTCCAGGTGGAGACATCCTCACTGGAAGACTCGCCGAGCTTCCGGACATTTTCTTTGAATTTATCGAAATCGGGATCGACCACAGAGTCCGGTCGAAAGGTTGGAATAACCTTTCCCTTCCAGCCCGACTCCCGCAGAGCGCGATGATGCGCCAGCGTTTCCAGCGGAGAATTCGTTGTAGCCAGCACTTCGATGCGGAAGCGGTCGAAGAGGGCGCGCGGTCGAAATTCCGGCGTGGCCAGTTTCTCCTGGATCGCATCATAGTAGGCGTCCGCTGTCTTTTCCGACAGCCTCATATTCAGCCCAAACAACTCCTCGAAAACAAAGTCCAGCCAAAGCCGCGTGGGTGTTCCGCGAAACAAATAATAGTGTTTGGCAAATAACCGCCATACGGCCCGGGGATCGGCAATCGGATGCTCCCCGATTCCAAGCCGCTCCAACTGGATGCCCTGACTGTAGAGCATGCGAAAAATATAGTGATCGGGTTGAATCAGCAGAGTGGCTGGATCTGGAAAAGGCTCGTTCTCAGCGAACCAGCGCGCCTCGGTGTGACCATGTGGGCTGAGGATGGGCAAGTCCTTCACGCCGGTGTAAAGCCGGTTGGCAATCTGGCGGGTCGATGGATCGGCGGGAAAGAGTCGATTCGGATGCAACATGGTCGAAGACATGCCTCCTGTTCATCCATAGTAAGGCTTTCATTGCGATGAACGGAGCCGACGAGAAATTTCGGGGACATCGTCACCCGGCAGACGCATGGAAGATTCTCCTGCATCTAAGCTTGCGGGGCAATGCGATGGCAAACGAGATGAGCAGCTCGGAAGCGATGACAAAGATCTGGGATCTGATCCGGGATGTCCGGATCGCGATGCTGACAACCGTCAGTCCGGAAGGGAAACTGAGAAGCCGGCCAATGGCTACGCAGGAGACTGAGTTTGACGGGAATCTGTGGTTTATCACCAGCCAGCAGTCCGGCAAAGTGGATGCAATCCAACATGGATCGCATGTAAGCCTGACCTACATCAATCACGACGCGCATGCGTTCGTTGCATTGTCGGGACACGCGGAGTTGACGAAGGATCGCGAAGCGATCGACCCGCTGTGGAAGCCGAAGGACGCAATATGGTTTTCGCAGGGCAAGCGCGATCCGGAGATTACAGCCATCAAGGTCATAGTGGACGAAGCGGAATATTGGGAGACCCCGGGAAATGCTCTTGTGCGGAGCTATCACCTATTGAAAGCTGTGATGACGAACGATAGCTCGCAAGTAGGCGAACACGAGAGATTGTCGCTATAAATTTTGCTGTCGCAGGTCATCGATGGAATGGGGCAAAAATGCAATCTCACGAGTTTGATCCAAATTCCAGACCGGAGCCGGTGGCGGAAGCCGAGGCCACGCAGCGCCAACTGGATCGGCCAACCGCCGACGAAATTTATGAGCAGGTCTCGCGCAATGCGCGGCATGAGCTGGATCGTCCCGCCATTGCACTCGCCATCTCCGGAGTCGCTGGCGGAATCACCATGGGTCTTACAGCACTTGGAGTCTCCGTGGTCGTTGGCGAGCTGGGCCCCGGCACGACCTCTCGATTTATCGCGGGCCTGATTTATCCCATTGGATTTATCGCCGTAATTCTCGGCAGGGCGCAGCTGTTTACGGAAAATACCCTGTACCCAGTCGCCCTGATGCTCGCGGAACGACGCCATGTCTGGACCACGCTGCGACTGTGGGCCATCGTGCTGCCCAGCAATGTGCTGGGCGCGTTTTTATTTGGGTTGCTGGCCACGCGGAGTGGCGGCTTGCGGCCGGAGTATGTCGGCGCCATGGTCGAATTCGGCGTTGAAACCGCGCGCGTGCCCTGGGGACATGTCTTCTGGAGCGCGGTTATCGCGGGCTGGATCATCGCGCTCGTCGCTTGGCTGGTCAGCGGGAGCCATTCGATTACAGGATCGGTGATGTTGATCTGGCTGCTGACATTTCTCGTAGGGCTGGGCAGGTTTGCGCACTGCATCGCAAGCAGCGGCGAAATATTCGCAGCCGTTCTCCAGCATCGAGTTCCGGCGTCACAGTATTTCGCCTGGCTGCTGCCTGCCGTCCTCGGCAATATTACCGGTGGAGTTATCATCGTAACTCTGCTGGAGTATGGCCAGGTGAAGGGAGGAGAACAGGAGGGCCACGGTTTTCCTCGCTGACAATCCGCGTGCTATCTATATAGATGAAGGCAGCATTCTACTATGGGAGACAAAGCACGAGATGGCATTTAAAGGATTGGATGTAAGCGGAAAAGTTGCCGTGGTGGTGGGCGGAACCTCAGGGATTGGAAAAGCGCTGGCACTTGGTCTTGCCGAGGCGGGAGCAGACGTGGTGGCCACATCGCGCCGTGCCCAGCAAGTGCAGGAGACCGCAACCCTCATTGAAGCGACCGGTCGCAGATCACTCGCCATCGCTTCCGATGTTGGGGATCGCGCTTCTCTGCGACACGTTTTAGACCAGACAATTTCCAGCCTGGGGAGAGTTGACATCCTGGTGAACTGTGCCGGGATGACAAAGAGAACTCCAACGCTCGACCTGGATGAAGCACTTTGGCAGAACATTCTCGACACGAACCTGACGGGCACTCTGCGCTGCTGCCAGATCTTTGGTCGCCACATGATTGAACGTGGCTATGGCCGTATCATCAATATCGCGTCGCTCTCAAGTTTTGTCGCGTTGTATGAAGTTGCTGCCTACGCAGCCAGCAAGGCGGCTGTGGCTTCACTGACAAAATCGCTTGCGATTGAGTGGGCGCGTCATGGAGTATGCGTCAATGCGATTGCCCCAGGAGTTTTTCGGACTCCGCTGAATACCGAGCTGCTGGACAACACCGGCCGTGGAAAAGAATTCCTGATGCGGACTCCAATGGGACGTTTTGGCAAGGTCGAGGAACTGGTTGGAGCTGCCATTTATCTTGCGTCCGACGCTGCTTCCTTTGTGACCGGCGAAATTCTTGTAGTAGACGGCGGGTTCCTGGCGAGCGGCGTAAACCAGTAGCATGCAGTTAGATTAAGAAGGTTACTCGCCGAAGACTCTTCATCCGTCCAAATATTTTATGTGCAGCATGGATGAAATATCAGTGCCAAACCCTAGTGAAGGAATATACGAATGAGACGAGCAGCTTTTCAGTCGGCAATTGCGGTTGCCGCGATTATTGTTTTCGCCCAACCAGTCCTGGCCAGGGGGGCAGACACACTTGGCTCAACTGGAAGTGGAACGAGCGTCTTCCAGGCAAATTGTGCCGTCTGTCATGGCGATGACGGCGGCGGAAGCGCGGTAGGGAAGAGTTTGCATACGCCCGATCTTCGTTCGGCCAAGGTGCAGCAGCAATCGAACGCCGAGCTTGCGCGGTTTATCGGTGAAGGGAAAGGAGCCATGCCGGCTTTTAAAGACCGGCTGGACCATCCGCAGATACTCAATGTGGTTCGACACATTCGGCACCTCGAGAAGCACAGCGAAGCTCATTAATAAATTGCGCGCAGTTTTCCTGGCGCTGGCCGTGCTCGCCTTCGGAATATCGACGATACTTCCGGCGCAAACGCCGGATACGTCCACTGTCCAGGGCCAGATCGACGATCCAAACCACCGGGCAGTCTCTGGGGCCACGATCACCGTTAAGAACACGTTGAGCGGATTAGCGCGAACTGTGGAAACGGACACGCGTGGAAAGTTTTCCGTGTCCGGACTTCCAATCGCCGGCAGCTATGATGTGCTCGCTGTAAAGTCGGGGTTCGCGGAAGCTCATCTTTCTGAGATCACCCTGGTGGGCGGCGTTGTTGCGGACATCCACTTACATCTGAATCTTGCCAGCAGTTTGACCAGCGTCACGGTAACTGGAGTGGCCGGGGAAGTGCGAGCGGACGCGCCGCAGTTGGGCGATCGCCTGGGCGCGCATCAGATGGAAGAGACTCCGCTGCTGAACCGTAGAATTACTTACTTGCCGTTACTCAATGCCGCCAATCGCCCGGCGCTCAACCAGGGCGATGCGTTCATGAACCAGAACCTCTTCACCACGAACGGTTCAGGACGACGCCAGACATGGTTTGAAGTGGATGGCGGCAATGGCATCGATAGCTGGGGCCGGCAAACCATTTTCACCAACATTCCAATGGCGGCGGTCGGAGAAATGACCGTTATTGAGAATGCATTTTCGGCCGAGTACGGTTTCGGCTTGGGAGGCGTTGTCAACATCGTTACCAAAAGCGGAGTCAACCAGTTTCACGGTGAAGCGCTCGGCTCGTGGCGGCCTTCCGGTCCTGAGGCGAAGTTGTCCGGCTTTCTTCCCGCTGGAGGATTTCGTCGGCCGTCATGCTTTTTTGCCAGAACGTGTGGAGCGGACCCAGTGCCAAATGGAAAACGCGCTGGCCACAAGGCAAAGCACGATGAATGCAACCATGCTCCAGAAAAATGCCGGAGAATGCGCAATCCGCAGAACTTGAGTGCCAAACTTGATGGCCAGAAATCCCAGAATGGTGAAACGGATTGCGCGCGACACGAAATTGATTGCGAGCAGCCGCCACAGTGAGTAGCCCATCGCGCTGGCGGCGGCGATTACCATGGTGAATGGAAACGGTGGGGGAGCGAGGCAGCCGATGGCTACAGCGATGCCCGATCTTTCGCCAATCTGCTTTTTGAGTCGGTCAAATTGCTTTTGACCTGCAACTTTGCGAATTCCTTCTTCGCCGAATTTGCGGGCCACCAGCGCCAGTGACAAGACTCCAATTGTGGAACCGCAGGCGGCGGAGAGGACATAGAAGGGAAGTCCGTGGTGGTTGTGCGCCACAAGGCCGACGATAAGAAGATCGTTGCCAAATGGCAGCACAAGGAAAGATGAGTCCAGGATGCCCATGAAGAACGGGCCAAAATATCCAAGGTGAAAAAGAAAAAACAGGACCGGACGAAAAAACTTGGACATTCGAACTCTTTCCTCTGAAACGATCAGCGTAAATGGCAGCTTTGTGCAATCTGTAGGATTCGCGCTAAATGCCCGACGGCTGTCTGGAACCTGAAGTGCTGGGTTGATCCCATCAACGACAGAAAAGCAATCCGCTTCGACCGAGAAACGCTGCGGCGCGAAATTCAGGCGGCGGTGCGCAGAGGCGCTACTTTCTTGCGTTTCTCTCGCGATGCTTTCCAAAGATCAAACTGGCTCTGCATATTGAGCCAGAGTTCGGGCGATGTGCCGAGCGCTTCTGACAGCTTGAGCGCCATTTGCGCCGATATGCCGGAGTTGCCATTCAACAGGCGTGAAAGCGTGACCCGGGAGACGCCGAGATGGCTGGCAAATTTTGTAACCGGCATCTGTCCGAGATGTTCCCGGAGAACTTCTCCGGGGTGGGCTGGATTGTGCATTCGCATAAAGTGCTCCTAGTGGTAGTCCTGATAGTTGAGAAGAATGGCATCGTTTCCTTCAAAGGCGAATGTCAGACGCCAGTTTCCATCCACATTCACAGACCAGTGGCCCGCCAGATTGGCTTGCAGCGGATGAAGGTTCCATCCTGGAACATTCATATCGCTCGGTGCGGTGGAAGCATTCAGTCTGGTCAATTGAAGTCGAAGACGCGCGGCGTGGACCGGTTGAATGCCTGCTTTTGAACCAGTTTCGAAGAAGTTCTTAACTCCTTTATGCCGAAAGCTCCTGATCACTCAAGAAGTGTATCTCGTAACGCTACGCGATTCAAGGGATGGTCATCCAGCCACCTGCCTGCAAACCAGGTTGAGAATGGATCACATCCAACGGTTGTGCGTCGGGCCTCAGGCCACTAGAATCGAAGCTTGACCATGATGGCGGAAAATCCAGCAGGCCAGCCGACAGAAGCGCCAGCCGAAATTACCAATCTGGCATGGCAGAAGACGGAGCTGGCGCGGCATCCCAAGCGTCCTTATCCCATGGAATTTATTCAGACGCTATTTACCGACCTCAGCGAAATCCACGGCGATCGCGCCTTTGGCGACGATCCCGCGATGTCCTGTGGCATGGCGCGTTTTCGCGGCGAGCAGGTTCTCGTGATCGCCAACGTAAAGGGCCGCACGACGAAGGAGAAGGTGCATCGGAACTTTGGCATGCCGAATCCCGAGGGATACCGCAAGGCGCTGCGCGCGATGAAGTTCGCCGAGAAATTCAAGCGGCCGATCTTTACATTTATTGATTTGACTGGCGCGAATCCCGGCCTGGGCGCGGAAGAACGCGGACAGGCGGAAGCAATTGCCCGCAACCTGCGGGAGATGGCCCGTCTGCGCGTTCCCATTATCGCGACCATTACCGGTGAAGGCGGCTCCGGCGGTGCGTTGGCATTGGCAGTCGCGGATCGCGTGCTGATGCTGGAAAATGCCGTCTATTCCGTCATTTCACCCGAGGCCTGTGCGTCGATCATGTGGCGCGATGCGAGCAAGCGCGCTCTGGCCGCCGAGGCGCTGCGGACCAGCTCTGAAAATGTGCTGCGCCTGGGTTGTGTCGATGCGGTTGTGCCGGAGCCCGCTGGCGGCGCGCACGAGAATCCCGAAGAGGCAGGCGTGTTGCTTGCCGATGTGCTGCAGCATCACCTGGATGAGCTGAAAAAGTTCCCCACTGAGGAACTGGTGCGCAATCGGCTTGCCAGGTTCCGCAAGATCGCACAGTTTTACAGCGAAGGATAGACGTGCTCCGAACATTTATGCGTACTGCTTTCGCTCACGGTGGAACTGACGACCCCATTCGCCTAAGCCGCGGCGCAGCTATCTTCGGAAATATCTTCGTCGGTCTGCATCGTCGTTCGGCTGGAGAGCGGATATGAGCCTGCTTCGCGGCCCCGGGCGCAGACATGCCTTTCTCCGCTTTCTGCTCGCAGTCGTGTGGCTGGTCGCAGTGTATTTTCTAGCGGACCGAGCAGCCCGCGGTTTCAGCCACGGCGCGGCCTTTCCATTGATACGCAATGTATTTGAGATTTTTCTGCTGATCATTGGTTACAGCTATATGGAAATGGCCTGGGACAATGCACGGGAGCCGCTGCGTTCCATGGGCCTGGTGTTTCGGCCCGACGGTTCGCGTGAATTTGCGCTCGGTGCGGCACTCGGCTGGGGGATGGTAGCGGCGGTTTTTCTGGTCATCGTGCTCGCCGGGCATTTCTACGTGCGACTCAGCGGTACACCGCGAGCTTGGGGTGCACTCGTCTTACAGATTGTTATTCTGGCGGCTGGTTCGCTGGCGTCGGAGATTGCTTTCCGCGGCTACCCATTTCAGCGACTGGTCCAGGCGACGGGCCCCTTCGCCGCCACGATTCTGGCCGGAATATTTTTTGGCTTGCTGCGGCTGGAAACTCCGGGGGCCACTGCGGCAGCGATGTGGGTCAGCGGCGTGGCCGCGGTGCTATTGTCGGTTGCGTATCTTCGAACGCGTGCGCTCTGGTTATGCTGGGGCCTGCATTTTGCGTGGCTGGCGAGCATCGGGATTCTGTTCGGTCAACCGCTGGCTGGCAGCCGCAAGGCTTCGAGCGTGATCCGGAGCTATGTGGACGGACAAAACTGGTTGACCGGCGGCGAGTACGGTCCGGAAGGCAGTGTGGTTACTCTTATTGTGCTGTGGATTGGGTTGTACATCCTGGTCCGGGTCACTCGCGACCTGGCGTGGAAGTACACTCAACCGGAACTTCGACCCGCTGGCATTCCCATGGATTCCTATCGCTCTGAGCCCTCGGCGCGGCCGGTTCAGCCTACGGTTGCCGCAGTGCAGGACTCGCCCAGCCTCGGTCGGTCAAACAGCGACTAGATGGACCCACGCGCCGGGAAGTTCGATCGGGGTGGGGTGTTGGCAGTTCGTGTAAACTAGTGGATGTAAGCGACCCGTAAGCGCTCTGGCTCGATTCAGGGCCGATCTCTCTATCGATCGATTCGCATCTGTGCTTCAATTCCGGCGGCAACGCCCTGGGGGAAGCCGCGCGAATAGAATGGGAGCGATCCCACCATCGGGTACCAAGCTGAAGGAGATTGGAAACGTCATGGCCAAGATTGCCAAAACCGGCGACCGTAAGAAAGAAATGGACACCACCAAGAGCACAGATTGCCCGAAGTGCTCGAAGCCAACCCGCATTGTCAAGCGCGTAAAAGACCGCGAGCGCGGAGCACCGGGTGGAGTGTATATTTCCTGCTCCGCCTGCGAATTCCACGAAAAACTGTAGCGCGAGCACTCCTGATTTCGCGTCACACTCCATGGATTCTGAGAGCCCCATCCTTGCAATGAGGATGGGTTTTTTCTGCCTGCATTCGTTCTATCTTTCCGGACCGAAAGTGTTGCGGCGGATGCCCTATCCTGACCGCGTTGTTTGCGCTACGGTGGGATGATCGCTCCATTTCAATCGGGCTGGATCAATAAGTGCCTATCAATCCCTGTCCCTCCGTATCGGTCTCCCAGAAGGAAAATCGTAGTCTCTGCGCCAATTTTCCATTGTGCGAAATTGTATTGACAGTGAATCAGCGGCGGCGCTTAATTATCAGCTATCGGCAATTCGCTGACGCCGCGGCAATTCGTGAAGGAGGAATCAAAATGATTTGCTTTAGATAAACCGCTACATCGGGGATCGCATCTAAACGCAAATCGTGGATAGGCAGCAAGCCAAATTTCTCTGGCCAGCTGAGAATTAGCTCTAACCCAATGCGGGGTAGATAACTGTTTCAACTTTTTCAGGAGAAGACCATGAAGTCCGCAAAGTTGTCCTTGTTCTTGTTTTTGGGTGCGTCGATCGCCGGCGCCGCCACGCTCACAGTAGGCCCTACCGGGCAATATGCCACACCATGTGCGGCCCTGCACAGTGTCAGCGACGGAGACACTGTGCTGGTGGACGCCAATCACGGCGTTCCATACACTGAACCCGCGGATCCAAGCCATCAAGGCAGATCGGACTGCAGGATCACGAACAACAATTTGACCATCCGAGGAGTCAAGGGCCGCCCCGTGCTCGACGCCGCAGGAGAGCTAATCGAGAAGGGAATTTTTGTCCTCGATGGCCATGACATTGTGGTCGATAATTTCGAATTCCGAAACGCTCAACTCATCAATGACCCGAACAGCTCCGGCAATGCTGCTGGCATCCGCATCGAGGATGGCTCCAACAGCGCGCCCTCTGGCGGAAACATCACGGTCCGGCGCTGCTACATCCACGACAACGGCGACGGGATCCTCAGTGGCAACTCGGGGCCTGGCATCGGCTCATGGTTTTCGCCAAATCCTTTTCTGTTGTTTGAATATGACGACTTCGCTCGCAACGGAGACGGCACCGGGTCGACACATAATATGTACATCGGCTTCGACGGCTATTTGACGATGCACTTCACGCTCCGATATTCAAAGACGCGCGACTCGTATGTGGGCCACCTGATCAAAACTCGCGCGCCTTACAACAACATCTACTACAACCAGATCAGCGACAAGGTCGGAGACACAAGTTACGAATTGGACTTTCCACTCGGGGGGACCACCTATGTCGTAGGCAACCAGATCTACAGCGCCGCAGTGGATCCGAATCTGGGCAATAACAACCTGATGATCTTCGCCGATGTGTTCGACAACGCGCCGTCCGATCCGGAATATGCAGTTCCACACCAGGACCTGCATTTTCTGAACAATATTGTGGTGGATGACAACACGTCCGGTTCGAATGCGTTCGTGAATGTCTCGTGCGCCAATCCTGACAGCACCACCTGCGCCGCTCCCTCGAACGGGCCGCCGCTCACTACCCCCGCAGTCATCAAGGGCAACCTGTTTATCGGTTTGCCTACGATGGTAACCAACCAACCGAACGCAATTACGCAGTTCAACCTTGTGCTTCCGTTCAGCAATATTGCTGCTGCCGGATTCATACCGCATTGATTTTTGAAATCCTCGCGCTGTGCACAATAAAATCGGGCGGCCCTTTTGGGTCGCCCGATTTTATTGGATTCGCACGTGACGCAGCTCCGGTTTAGTCTTCCAACTCGGGATAATCGATATAGCCGTGTTCCTTTCCACCGTAGAACGTGGAGCGATCATAGGGGTTCAACGGCTTGTTCTCCACCAGTCGGCGGGGCAAGTCAGGATTGGCGATAAACAGCCTGCCGAACGCTACGGCATCCGCCAGTCCGCTTTCCACTGCCCGGATCGCGCTTTCCCGCGTATATCCACCGGCAGAGATGATGACTCCCGGGTAGAAAGGTCGAAACGTGACCAGCGGCGAGAGCGCGCCTTCTGGAATGGGCGCAGCTCCTTCCCGGAGATGTGGCTCGATCAGATGCACGTAGGCAAGATTTTTCTCCGCCAGTTTGCGCATGACGTGTGTGTAGAGCGGAATCGTGTCCGCCTCTCCAGTGTAGCCGCGGCCCCACGGAGACAGCCGAACACCCACGCGGTCCGCTCCCCAAACGGCGATTACGGTATCCATGGCTTCGAGCAGTAGACGCGACCGGTTTTCGATGGTGCCGCCGTAGTGGTCGTTGCGCAGATTGCTGTTCCCCAATAAGAACTGCTCGAGAAGATAACCGTTCGCTCCGTGGACCTCGACGCCATCGAAACCCGCCGCCCGAGCATTTTCCGCTGCGTGCCGATAGTCCTCCACAATACCCGGAATCTCCGCCAGTTCCAGCGGACGCGGCTTTTCGAATGGAACTGTCTTCCAGTCGGCGGTGACAGCACTCCCGCTCTGGGGCGCGACCCCGGAGGGAGAGACTGGCAGCGTTCCGCCAGGCTGGAATGAAGAGTGTGAAATCGCGCCCACATGCCAGAGTTGCAAAAAGATGCGACCGCCCTCGGTATGGACGGCTTCCGTCACCAGTCGCCAACCCTCAACTTGCTCCGCCGTGTAAATGCCGGGAGTGCTGGGGTAGCCCTGGCCCTGCCGGGAAATCTGTGTCGCTTCCGAGACGATCAGCCCAGCAGAGGCGCGCTGCGCGTAATACTCGGCGTTCAATGGGCCGGGGACGTCCCCGGCTTGCGCGCGGTTCCGGGTTAAGGGAGCCATGACAACCCGGTTCCGTAGTTCGTAGGGACCAAGTTGTAATGGAGAAAATAATGTAACGGCGGTAGCAATTGACGACATATAGAAGGGATGAAGAGTGTGTCAGGAAGGATTCTTCTCGAAGCAGTGCGGGGAAAAATCGGCAGGTTTACGGCAGGCTTAAAGCCACGCCAATCTCTTCGAGAATCGCCTGCGCCGCCTGTGCCGGATCGGATGCCTGCGTGATCGGCCTGCCCACGACCAGCGCACTTGCGCCCGCGCGAATCGCCATTGCCGGAGTTGCCACGCGTTTCTGGTCCCCGGCTGTGGAGCCGGCGGGACGAATGCCCGGAGTGACCAGCTGAGCGCCGACCCCAAGCTCCTGACGAAGCATCGTGACTTCCTCCGCTGAGCAGACCATGCCATGAATACCGCTCGCCTGCGCCATTCGAGCCAACATCAGGACCTGTTCGCCGGGAGACTGTGGAATTCCGATTGCGGCGAGCTGAGGCCGGTCCATGCTGGTCAGCACCGTCACCGCCAGCAAATGGGGGGAGTTCGACAGGGCTGCGGCGGCTTCCGCAGCGGCAGTGAGCATTGCCGGCCCGCCGGCAGCGTGGACCGTGAGCAAAGAGGCCCCGACTGATGATGCCGAGCGCACGGCCCCAGCGACCGTGTTGGGAATATCGTGAAATTTAAGATCGAGAAAAACGGAGTAGCCCTGGCTCGCCAATTCTTCGACAACCGCGTTGCCCGCCGTCAAGTAGAGTTCAAGTCCGACTTTGACCCATCGGCAGATCCCGCGAAGTTGTTTGGCAAGCGTCCGCGCCTGAGCCAGCGTCGGCACGTCGAGAGCAACGATCAGGCGATCTGTCGGAGTCAGTTCCTGCCCAGGCAGTGCCAGCGGGAATTGGGGAGAACTCGCACGGGTCATCGACTTGATTTTAGACCTTGCGTCGCAGACTACGGGTGAGTCTGCGAGAACATCCACCGCAGGAGTGAGCTCACTCGCCGGGTTGGGCCTGATCCGCTTCCGCCGCCAGACGGGCGAGTCGCAATTTGTCGAGCCGGGCGATCTCAACCGCCTGCCTGGGATCGATTACGTCCAGCCGGACACGGGTGACGCCCCGGTCGCGCATCCCCAGCATATGGGCGGCCTCAGAGGAGAGATCCGCAATTCTTGTCTCCGGCACCGGCCCGCGGTCATTGACCCGCACTACGATCCATTTATCGGTATGGAGGTTCGTCACTTTCACCCACGTTCCCAGCGGAAGAAACCGATGAGCGCAGGTCAGGTCATACATGTTGAAGGCTTCCCCGTTTGCAGTTTCCTTTCCCTGGAATTGGGGACCATACCAGGACGCGAGCCCAATCTGGTGCCAGGCGCGCGGGTTCTTCGGGGTCGCTTTGACCGCCGAAGGAACCGGAATGGCATGTGACAAGTGGCTGCCGCCAGATACTTCGGCGACCGCTGGAGCGGCGGCCCTATTTGTATGCAGGCCAGTGATGCTCAGGGTGATTCCTAAAAACAGGCCCGCCGCGATGGAAGCAGCGCGGCGAACTGCGGACGGAGTGTGAAGATTCAATATCGTATTTTCGCTAAGAATTCTCATAGTTGGAACATCTCTAAGTTTACCGGCTCTTCAATAGCTAAGTCAAAGAAATAAAAAGACTTATTTAAGATTTACCTTGCAATCCAGGCGAAATTGTGTTAGCTCTTGTGTCTGCGCTGAATGCTTATCTTCAGCGACGGAATACCCGCGTGGCCTCCTCTAACCCCGATATCGAAACACCCGATTCACAATCAGTTCGAAGTTCTACGCCCGCTTCAACTCCTCCGGCGGTACTCTCCATTGCCGGATATGACCCCTCAGCCGGTGCCGGGGTCCTGGCCGATATGAAGACCTTCGCCGCCTTGGGCGTCTACGGCGTCGCGTGTGTCACGGCATTGACCGTGCAGTCCAGCCAGGGTGTCCGCCGGGTTCAGGCCCTAAGCCCTGACATCGTGATTGAGACGCTCGATTGTCTGGCAGAGGATGTCTCGCTCTCCTCTATTAAGGTAGGAATGCTTGGAGGCCATCGGGTGGCGGCGGCCGTGGCGTGCTGGCTTCAAAGCCGTCCGGCGATCCCCGTTGTGCTGGATCCAGTGGTTAAGTCCAGCTCAGGGAAGGACTTATTGGATGCCAAGGGCCGCGATGCTCTGATTGGGGAGTGGCTGGCACGCGCCAATTGGATCACCCCCAACCTGCCGGAACTGGCAGCCTTGGCCGGAGTGCCTGTCCCCTCCACTTCAGCGGAAACGGAAGATGCAGCCCGGCGGCTTCAGCAAATGGCGGCGCAGCGAGGGAATCCGGGATTGAAAATCGTTGCCACGGGAGGGCACGCGCAAAAGCCGGACGATCTGCTGCTGACCGCTGCCGGTTGCCAATGGTACCCAGGGGAACATATCGAGACGAATTCCACCCACGGCACCGGTTGCGCCTTTTCCTCTGCCCTGGCTGCACGGCTCGCATTCGGCGACAATGATTCCGCCGCTGTCCAGTCTGCCAAGGAATATGTCACGGGAGCTCTTCGCTACGCCTATTCCATCGGGCAAGGAAACGGGCCGCTGAACCATTTCTGGCGGGTTCGTCTTTGATCCTGGCGACTTTGTAGTCGTACAGCAGAATTTACGTCTACTCAAGAGTTCTTCTTCAGGAGCGATATTTTATTCTTTAGTAATAACTTTTCCGATTACCTTTGTGACCTGTAAAAGTAACGTGCCAAATGTGACTAAGCCGTGTATGCTGAACTGGCGAATCGACTTTGAGGAAGGGAACGTAGTTAGCCCTAATCCCTCAAAAACTGGAGTTATTCGGTGGATGGATCGATAGGGCACGGCGTAGAAGCGGGCTCGTTGCTGGAATTGCGGGCGTCCGTGCGTTTTCCCGTCCGGATGAAGGTTCAGATTCAAACCGTCAATGGCAAGGAAGACGCGGAAACAATTAACGTCTCGGCCAGCGGTGTATTGTTTGCGTTCTCCCGTCCGCTGGACGCGGGCAGTGCAATTGAGGTCGATATGATTATGCCCTCAAACACGCTGGGAACATCCCACGATGTCCGATTACATTGTCAAGGCCGCGTGATACGGTCCTATCGAAAGGGTCCCGTACAGGTGGAAATTGCCACGGTGATCGATAGCTACGAAATGCTCTCCTGAGGCACTATGCCTGCTACTTCTGCTGACGTTACAAAAAAGAACTTTTCCTCCGACGGCCGTCCGAGTCTCGCTTCGGATCAGAACGTGGCGATGCCGTCTGAGGAAACGCCGGGCACCCGCATTCTTCTCGCGGACTCACAGGCAATCTATCGCGTGGGTATACGCAAGATTTTCGCAGTAGAAGATGACATGCGCGTGGTGGCACAGGCGGAGAATTATCCCGGCTTGCTGGCCGCATTGGAACGGTTCCCTTCCGACATTGTTTTGTTGGACGGAGGCATGATTTCCGGAGTGCCGGACGCGATACCCGATATGATTCGCCGCGCGCCCAATGCCAAGCTGGTCGTACAGGTAAGCGAAAACAGCGAAGACTTTATTGTCGACCTCTATCGCCGCGGAGTGCGTGGCGTCATTTCGCGCGCCATCTCACCCGATTTGTTGGTCCGCTGCATTCGCAAAATTGCCGAAGGCGAGACATGGATCGACAATCAATCAGTCAGCTGGGTGATTGAGGCGTATCGCTCCCAGGCAAGCACGTTGACGAATCCCCGCCTGCAGCCGCGTCTTTCGCCGAAGGAGCTTTCCATCATCGGCTGCGTTACACAGGGAATGCGTAATAAGGAAATCGCCTACAAGATCGGCACAACGGAACAGGTTGTCAAAAATTATCTGCGGAAGATTTACGACAAGCTCGGCGTTTCGGATCGTCTGGAGCTTGCACTGTATTGCCTGCACCATCAGCTGCTCAAGCAGCCGCCCGTCAATGCCGTGGCTGGGAAAGCACCCGTCCAGGAAATCAACCTGAGCCGCATTCGGCCCTGAACACCCGTTCGGAAATTCCAGGCAAATCTGAGTCTGTTCTGCCGCTTCGGATCTAGCGCTCATCTGTCTCGTGTGCGCAAGGAATGGGCCCGTACTGGCCCTTCACTTTTTCAGTAACAAAGAGGGCCCCTGTGGGGGCCCTCTTTGTTTGGGAGGAGAACATCGGGGCGGTCAACATAATCGCCGCCCGATGGTGGAGGTTGTGTCAGGGAGTGACGGTGATGGCAGCGCCCCAGAGAGCGCCGTTGTAGTTCAGTGTGATGTTCACCGTTGTCGTGCTGCCAACGGTATTGGTGGTCAGGCTTCGGCCGAAATCATTGCTCTGTCCTGCCGCCAGAGTGAACGACTGGGTAGGAATGATCGTCGGATGATCCGAGCTGATCGTGTACGTGGCGCCGCCGAAAGGAGCGGGGTTGAAAGCTGTTTCCACGTAGAAGCCCAGCGGTTGACCGCCGACAACACTGGTGTTGGGATTAAAGCTGTGGAGGGTGGTGTAAGGAACGTTCATCGCCAGTGTCTTGGTGACTCCCCCGGCGATGGCGGTAAGCGTGGCCGATTTCGACGTAGGAGTTTGTCCCCACAGGCTGCCCAGCAGAGTGCCTGCCTCGGCCGAAGTTGCTCCCGCCGGTACCGTCACCGATGCTGGAGTGTAGAGGATGCTGGAATCGCTCGTGCTGAGCGAAACCACCACTCCGCCCGCCGGCGCTGCCGCCGTCAGGTGTACCGTGGTTCCCGATTGATACGGGCTATCCTGCGTGATCGAAGAGATGGCCACGGAAGATGTGCCCGTCTCGGAGAAGCTGGCCGGCGTGCCCACTCCCGCGACACTGGCCGTCACGGTCAGCGAGCCGGTGGTAGTGGGCTGCGCCGTTACCGAAGCCAACCCGCTGCTGTTGGTCACCGCCGTGGCGCCGCCGGGAAAGCTGACGCCGCTACCGGCAAAGCTCACCGTGGCACCGGAGACCACGCCGCCGCTGGAGTTTTTCACCACCGCTACCAGAGGATTGGTGAAGTTCGTGCCTACCGTCGCACTCTGCCCGGAGCCGGAAACCACCGCAATGCTGGCCGGCGCATTCGCCCCCGGAGTGACGGTGATGGCAGCGCCCCAGAGAGCGCCGTTGTAATTCAGCGTGATGTTCACCGTTGTCGTACTGCCAACGGTATTGGTGGTCAGGTTTCTGCCGAAGTCATTGCTCTGCCCGGCCGCCAGGGTGAAGGACTGCGTGGGAATGATCGTCGGATGATCCGAGCTGATCGAATACGTGGCGCCGCCGAAAGGAGCGGGGTTGAAAGCCGTTTCCACATAGAAGCCTA
>JBEPVW010000017.1:0-33107 GCA_041690775.1 Acidobacteriota bacterium
ATGGCGAGCTGCAATTCGCCGCGTCCGAGGACCTTGAAGTTGTCGGCGTTGCCTGTATCTTCGACGCGGATGGAGACGTTGGTCAGCAGCTCCTTTTCCAGGCGCTCGCGCAGGTTGCGCGAGGTGACATATTGACCCTCACGCCCGGCGAACGGGGAATTGTTGACGAAGAACTGCATGGCGATGGTTGGTTCATCGATGGCGATTGTCGGCAACGGCGACGGCGTTTCGAGGCTAGTGATGGTCTCGCCGATAGTGATGCCGCTGATGCCGGCGATGGCGACGATATCGCCAAGGGTCGTTTCTTCGATGTCGGTGCGCTTCAGTCCGCTGAAGCTGAACAGCTTGGTGATTTTTGTCTTTTCAAGCGATCCATCGCGCTTGGCAATGGCGACTTCTTCTCCAGTGCGAAGCGTTCCGTTAAAGACACGCGCAATGGCGAGGCGTCCGAGGTAGTCGGAATAATCGAGATTTGTGACGAGAATCTGCAGCGGCCCGGCGGGATCGCCGGTGGCCGGCGGAATCGTGGAAACGATGGCCTCGAACAGAGGCTGCAAATCGGAGCCCGGAATCTTCGCGTCTGTCGATGCCGTGCCCAGCTTTGCATTGGTATAGAGCACGGGAAAATCAAGTTGATCTTCCGCGGCGTCCAGATCGATGAAGAGATCGTAAACCTCATTCAAAACTTCCTGCGGGCGCGCGTCGGGGCGATCGATCTTATTGATGACCAGAATTGGCGGCAACTTGGCTTCGAGGGCCTTCGACAAAACATAGCGGGTTTGCGGCAGAGGGCCTTCGCTGGCATCGACCAACAGCATGACGCCATCGACCATTTTCAGCGCGCGTTCGACTTCGCCGCCGAAGTCTGCGTGGCCTGGTGTGTCTACGATGTTGATCTTGGCGTCATGAAAAACGATCGCGGTGTTCTTGGCAAGGATCGTGATTCCACGCTCGCGCTCCAGATCGTTGGAATCCATCACGCGTTCGGTTACGGCTTCATTGGAGCGGAAAGTGCCGCTTTGGCGGAGCATGGCGTCGACAAGGGTGGTTTTGCCGTGGTCGACGTGGGCGATGATGGCGATATTACGGATAACGGACGACACGATGAATGAAGTTTCCTGTCTAAAGCAAAATAAGTAGATTCCTACTCAATAGAGGTAGGCTGGGGAATGCCAGCGTCCATACGGCTGGGCACGTCCAACTGGCCAGTCCAACCGGCAAATTCTGGGATTGGACTGAGGTACTGAGGGATCGTGCTGATCCCTGTACCAGTTTACCGCACTGCCGGCGCGGGACTGTTATGAAGGGCCGATGCAGCCGTCTGAGATGGCGGCTTTTTACGCGTTTCGGCTGCCGTTGAGGATTTTGAGAGATTACTGGCGACATTCACTGTTGCAGGCTGCTGGCTGCGCAGAAGGCGAAGGTTTGCTTCCAGCAGCTTCTGGTCGCGGTCTTTGCGGGGATGAAGTAAGTAATACGTGCGCCTTCTCCGGGGCGTCTTGAAGCTCGAGTAGTAATCCAGCATGCAGGCGCGAAGGTCGCTTGAAATATCGGTATTTTTCTCATGTGTCATTGACTTCAGCAGCTCAGCATAGCTCTGGTCGGCCAGCGGGTATTCTCCCAGGCGGGTCTGTTTTCCCGTATCGTAATCAAGATTTTCCAACGGGATCGTGCTGCCGGGCGCAGATTCTGCCTTGAGCTTGTCGAGGTCCTTCTCGAAGAGATTTGCCGTGGTCTGCATGCTGTCCAAGTAGGACTTCTGATCCGCCGCATTGGGCATTTCCAGCTTGAGGGCAGTAAATGGGCCGGACTTCGGCATGATCTTGATGATGAACTCAATCAGATATGCGCCAACGCCAGGCCGGTGATATTGTTTGCCCCATTGATGTTCGTAGTCGGCCCGCTTGACCCGGTAAACAAAAGTACGTCGATCAAACGACGGTACCTCCTGCTGAATCTGCTTGCCATAATGCAGGACGGCGGCGCGAGTCATTTCCGGAATAACAGTGCTGACAGAGTAGCGGTAGGTGTTCACCGCCAGGTCTTCATGTTTCAGGACGGTTTTGAGATCGACTCCATAGGTGTCTTTGAAGGCGCGCTCCAGCAACGGTTTGGCAACGTTGAAGCCGATGAAATTGTCATAATTGTCTTTTACGTAATGGCCTTGAGCGACCTGGACCACATCGAAGCCATATTCCGTCCGGATATGGGCCTTAGGGGAATCGTAGTAGCTGACAAACGGGCCGAACCTGCTGGCCAGCTGGGGATATTCGCGTGCGGTTGCGGCGCCGATGGCTGGATGCCCGACGGTGTCTCCCCGGTAGTGCGCCAGCGCGCCCAGGGCGAAGGCATACTCGTTGATATCGTTTGCATCCTTCAAAAGATTGTTGACGAAGTCGCCGGTGCGAACGTAATGCAGCAGGTCGCTGAACTCATGATTGCCAAACGGGTAATAGCCCAGGTCCTGGATGATGCAGCCGCCGTAGGCATACGAATGCGCGATTTGCACTTCTTCCGGCGTGGCATTGGGATAGCGCTCCCGCAGCAATGGGACGATGTGGGGCGTCCATGCCAGATCGACCGTCTCTTCGTGCGAGAGCACCGAATAGGCATTCGCCGTAGAAGCGCAGGGCCCCGCCACCAGCAGCAACGTGGCGAGACACAGCAATGCGCGAAAGAACTGCTGCTTGAGGGATTTCATCGATACCAGGGTCTCTCGATGAAGGATACTACTTGCCCGTATAGCTGACGCGCCAAATCGAATTTGAGCCGTCATCAGTAACCATCAGGGACCCATCCTTTGCTGTCGCAACGCCTACGGGACGGCCCCAGACATTTCCATCGGGAAGCACGAAGCCAGTCAGGAAATCTTCATACACTCCAGAGGCGTGCCCGTCTTTCAGCGGCACGCGGACCACTTCATATCCCGCCCGCATTTTCTTGTTCCACGAGCCATGCTCGGCGGCGAAAATTTCACCGCGATATTTGGAGGGGAATTGATTGCCTTCATAAAAGGTCATTTCAAGCGAAGCGAAATGCGGTTGGAGCAGAACGTCCGGCGTGATGACTTTGCCTTTCAGTTCCGGGTGCTTGCCCTTCAGCGTCGGGTCCCAATGGCCACCCATGTAAAACCATGGCCAGCCGTAAAATCCGCCTGGTTCGACGTGGGTGATGTAATCCGGTACCAGGTTGTTACCCAGCGTGTCCCGCTCGTTGACAGATGCCCACAGTTGACCGGTCGTGGGATTCACGGCGAGTCCTACAGGATTTCGAATGCCGTAGGCATGAATCCGGAAATTCTTACCGTCCGGCGTGTATGCCAGGATATTGGCGCGATGCCGCTCTTCCGGGTGGGTATCGGCATCGTCGTGGTTCGAATGCGAGCCGACGGAGACAAACATGGTTTTGCCATCAGGAGAGAAGGCGACATCGCGCGTCCAGTGTCCGCCGCCGCGTAAGTGGCCTCCGCCGGGAATATCCGGGACGATCATTTGCGAGGGGCCCGTGGCTTTCAGATCTCCGTTGTGATAACGGAAACGCACGACTGAATCGGTATTGCCGATATATATCCACTTTGGATTTGCACCAGGCGGATAAAAAGCAATTCCGAACGGCATCGTCAATCCAGTGGCGAAGATTTCGGACTTCTCAGGCTTACCATCTTTGCGAATGCCACGAAAGACGCGGATGTCTCCCGCCTCGCTCTCAGCAACGAACATGTCTCCGTTGGGAGCGGTACGGATCAGGCGGGGATTATGCAGGCCGGTCGCATACTGTTCCACCTTGAAATTGGGAAGTGTTTGCGGCCATACGTTGGCAGGGCGGGGAACGACATTTGCGCCATTGTCCACAGACTTGGTGGCGAATGGTTCGGGAAGATCGGCCAGCGTAATTTTGCGGGAGACGCCTGGCTTTTCCTGCTGGAAATTCGTAAACGCGCTTTGTCCGGTGCGGACGTTCGCGGTTTCGGATGGCTCGGAATCCTGGGCCAACACGGTGCCAGCCAGCAAACAGAGTGAAACTACAGTCAGGCGAAGCTGGACATTCTTCATGGAGGTTTCCTCAGAGTTCCTTGTCACGATCATTACGGGCACGGTGCCTTCATTGAGGCACCGGCCCTGATCATCAGGTTGAATTCTTAGATGCTTTGCCGGCTGGCAAGGCTTCACGCAGGATCTAAATCTCGCTGATTACATCCAGGCTTCCGGCTTAGCGGCCATGGCTTCTTCCAGCGTGACCCGGCGTTTTTGCCTGTAGGCCAGATTCGACATGTGGACCGCAATCGCAGAGAGATATCCGTTTTCGACGGAGGCATTCGGCTGCTTGCGGTCGCGGATGCAGGCCATCCAGTTGGCCATGTGATCGACGCCCGGATTTTTCCCCTCGATGGCTACGGCATGAGGATTATTAATTTTCTCCGGAAAGTATTTAATGGTCGTAGCAGATTCTCCGGATACCATATCGGTCGCGCCCATTACATGCTCGATGGTGCCTTTGTCTCCTAAAATATGTTCGCCTAGTCCATAACGGCTATTGCTGAAGGTGGATTGCCAGGCAACAAGCAGGTCGTTCGGATATTCGAGGGTCACGCTTATCGTGTCGGGAACCTGACGTCCGTCCTTCACTGAAAAGACGCCGCCCATCATGGTCGCGGCTTTAGGCAACTGCAGGTTCATTGCGCTGATGATCCATGCAATCTGGTGAATCATATTTTCCGTAAGATTGCCGCCGGAAAACTCCCAGAACAATCTCCAGTTGATGAATTTATATCCGTTGAAAGGCATTTTCGGACGTCCGCTTAGAAACAGGTCCCAGTCAACATTGGCGGGGGTGCAATCGCTCGGCACGGGCCGTACCCATTGACCCTTTCCGATGGGTGTATTGCGGCTCATCCATGATTCGACCATCGTGACCTTGCCCACGGAGCCGTTCTGAATCCATTTTTTTGCATCCGCCAATTCGCCGGAACTTTCATGCTGCAAGCCAATCTGCACAATCTGTTTCGAAGATCTGGCGGCTGCGCGGCAGGCGACTGCTTCGGGAATATCCCAAGTCATCGTTTTCTCGGAATAAAGATCCTTGCCCGCGGCCAGCGTGGCGAGAAAATACTTTGCATGCAAAAAGACAGGCGTTGCGTTGATGACGGCATCAATGTCTTTGCGATCCAGCAGATGCCGGGCATCTACATAGGGGGTGACGCCAGGCACATAACTTTTTACCTGGTCGCGGCGATCCGAAAAAACATCGGCCACTGCGACGCACTCCACGTTCGGTTGCTTCAACGCGTTCTTTAGATCCTCTTGTCCGCGATCGCCGGCTCCAATGATCCCGATGCGGATCCGATCATTCGCTCCGATAATCCGGCTGTTCGCTGCAAACATGCGCGTTGCCGGCAACGCGCTGAGAGCCGCGACGCCCATACCCACTTGACCTAAGAACTCCCGGCGATTGGTTTTCTTGCTTTCTTCTTTCATGCTGCAATTCTCCTCTGCCGCATTTTCGCGACATCCGTTGAGTTCTCCGTGATTGATGGAATGGGGTCGATGAAGATCACTGAATAGCTTGCATCAGCACACGATTCCCGCTTTGCGCAGAGTGTCCTTCAAGCCTTTCATGCTGATGCGGGAAGAGGCTTCGGGCGTTCCGGCTCCCCGCCAATGCGTTTCGAGGCTGACGCCGTAGTGGTAACCCTCTTTTTTGAGTGCGCGGAACTGGCCTACCCAATCCACGATGCCGCCGCCCACGGGCGCCCAGTCTCGTTTGCCGTCCGGCTTGATTGCGACATCTTTGCAGTGACAATGCCCAATCCTATGCTTTGGCAGCAGGTCGTAGCCGTTTGGATAAGGCGTTGCCCCGATCATCGCCGCATTGCCGGGGTCCCAGTTCAGCATAAAATTCTTGTTCGGAATTGCCTTCAGTACTGCGGCGGCTTCTTCCCCCGTCGCCGTATTGCAGGACATTTCGTTTTCGAGCAGGAGGATATTATGGCTCTTACCGCACTTCTCCGCTGCCTGGCGTAGCTTATCGTCGATGGCGGCGCGGTACGGTTTCTGATCGTCCAGCCGCCAGAAATCGAAGCAGCGGATTCGGTCCGTCTGAAAGACTTTTGTGAGTTCGATCAGGCGCTCGAGTAGTTGGTCCTGCTGCTTGAAATCGAAGTCCGCATGAAACTGATCGCGATGCTCGCTGCTGCGCGAGGTCGGCGCGCCGGGCCAGTCTACTTTGAACAATGGACTGGCGAGATCGGTTACCCGCAGGCGGTTTTTTTCAAGGATATTGCGTGCCTCAGCGATTTCCTTTGCATCCAGATCGGCGAGGCTCTTGTTCCACATTCCGCGCAGTTCGATCCAGTTGAGGCCAAAGTCTTTTGACGCGACTTCGCATGCGCGGCCGAAATCCTGGGTAATTTCATCGTTGATAACGGCCAGGCGAAAGGGACAGCTCATACCGACACTCCTAGTTTCTGCGCTAGATATTCCTTGCTCATTTCGGCGGATTGCTTTGGAGATCGATTAACTCCAATCCGTTCGTCGTCCAGTTCCACGATGCCCCAGCCACGGAAGTGAACGTCATGCAACGCCGTAAATATCGCAGGAAAATTCACTTTCCCTTGACCCAGCTCCGTAAACTGATATCCGCTGTGAGTGGCGGCAGGTTCTACATCTTTCAGGTGCAGGAACAGGAGACGTTTGCCGTATTTGTGGATGGCCGCCGCCGAGTCGCCGCCGCCCTGGAAATAATGCCCGGTATCGAGTTCCAGCTTCACGTATCCGGGATCGGCGGCATCCAGAATCGCGTCCAACTGCTCGGGCGTTTGCGCAATGCTGCCCATGTGATTGTGAAATCCAATCGGGATTCCGAAGTCGGAGACGCGCTTGCCAATCTCGGCCAGCAATTGGCCTTCTCGTTTATAGTCCGCCGCGGTAAAATGCTGGCCTTTATTGGAGGGTCCCACCACCTGCAGATACTTTCCACCCGCCTCGTGCAGATATCTGGCATTCTTCACATGCGTTGCAATGCATTTATTTTTCAGACCAGGGTCGAGTGGCGCGCCGCCATCGCTGGAAAGCGCGACAAACGTCAAACGGTGTCTTGCAAGCAGGTCTTTCAGCGCGTGCGGGTCAGGGAATTCCGTCAACGCATTTGCCCGCAGTTGAATCCCGGGATACCCAACATCTGAGATGTCATCGACGGCCTGCCTGTCGTTACCATCCCACGTAATCGACGCGTACCCAATTTTGATGACCGAAGGACCGCGAGGAATGGGAACGTTGAAATACGACAGATCCATGGGCGGATAGAGACGCGCTGGAGCTCCCAATAAATTTGCCGCCGTGGCAGGAACTGTTGCCGCCGCGGTCATTGCTCCGAGTCCCGTTAAAAATTGACGGCGAGAATGTTTCATGCGCGGTAGCTCCTCTGGGGCAGGCCCGAACTTTCAAACAGTAAATCTGTTGTTCGATTGTCGCCCACGAATTATACCGGTCAGAGCAATCGCTGCTTCTCGGGAGATAATGAGCAAGTATTGTCATTATTCGTCGAGATGAGCGTCAGTCCCTTTTCCTGGAGGATCTCACATGCCAAAGAACATCGTCCGCCCCTTCATTGCCATCGTCGTCCTGGCCGGAACAATGTGTGTTATTCCGGGTGCGATTGCACAGTCTGGCGATAAGTCCACTCCGGCGCAGATTGTCAAGAATAATGCGATCGAAACGGAACTGGAATCGGTGGCGATCATCGACCGCAAGGTCATGATTCCCATGAAGGACGGCAAGCGCATGGCGGCCGATGTCTACCGGCCCAAGGATGAATCCAAAAAATACGGCACGATTTTTGTGCGCACACCCTACGACTTTAATTACTGGAGCATCTCTCTGGGCGCGCCGCGCAATATGAGCGCGGAACTGGATGCTGTGAAGCGCGGTTATGCCTATGTCGAGATCAACGAGCGCGGCCAGTTTTTCTCTGAGGGGAACTACGACATTCTTGGGCCGCCATTGAGCGACGGATATGACGAATTCTCATGGATCGCCGCCCAACCCTGGTCGAACGGCAAGGTGGGCACCATCGGATGCTCTTCAACAGCCGAATGGCAGCTTGCGGTGACCGCAATGGGGAACCCGGCGGAGGCGGCGTTTATTCCGGAAGGCTTTGGCGCTGGTGTAGGTCGCGTCGGTCCGTATTACGAGCAGGGAAACTGGTACCGTGGCGGCGCAGTTCAGATGCTTTTTATCGACTGGCTTTATGGAGTACAGAACACTGTGAGGCCGATGTTTCCTCGGAACACGTCGCAGGCGGACCTGATCGGCGCATCGAGAGCATTTGACCTCGATGCTCATTACCCGCCGGTGGACTGGTCGAAGGCTCTCTGGCATCTTCCTGAGATGGACATTATCAAAGCCGTGGATGGGCCGAAGGGAATTTTCGCCGTCCATATGCCGGTCGCCACCGGGGGCGCGATGATTGAGCGCACACCGAACGATCCGGCCTGGTATAAAGGCGGTCTCTGGAACGACAGCATGAAGATCAACGTACCCGGATTGTGGTTCATGTCGTGGTACGACCTGGCAACGGGACCAAATCTGGCGGCATACAACTTTGTGCGTAAAACCGCTAAGCCCGATATCGCCAACGAGCAGTATGCTGTCATCGCACCGACAGGCCATTGCGGTTATGCGGGTGCTACTGAGCACACCGTCGTCGGCCAGAGAGATATGGGCGATGCGCGACTAAATATGGACGCGCTTACCTACGGCTGGTTCGATCACTTCCTTAAGGGAGAGGACAACCATGTGCTCGAAACCATGCCGAAGGTCCGCTATTACGTTATGGGGGAGAACCGGTGGGAGACATCGAACACATGGCCGCCGGAAGGCGCGCAACCGATGAGCTTTTATCTTTCGAGTGCCGGAGAAGCCAACAGCCTTTACGGCGGCGGATCGTTGTCCGCCGCTCCACCCGCTCAGGACAAGAGAGATCGTTTTACCTACGATCCAATGAACCCTGTAACTTCACTGGGCGGAAATTTCTGTTGTGAAGGGAATGCCGTTCATCCCGGAGCTTTCGATCAGCGCGAGAAGGAGACCCGCAACGATATCCTGGTCTACACCACGGATCCTTTTAAGGAAGGGACTGAGGTAAGCGGCCCAATCGACATCACGCTCTATGTGTCGTCGGACGCGAAAGACACAGATTTCACGGTGAAGCTGATCGACGTTGCCCCCAACGGGCCTGCTTACAATCTGGATGAAAATATTCAGCGGATGCGGTACCGGAACGGATATGACAAACCGCTGGCATGGATGAAGCCGGGCAACGTGTATAAGGTGACGTTCCAGCCAATGGATACCAGCGACTACATTGCTGCTGGCCACTCGCTGCGGGTCGAGATTTCGAGCAGCAATTTTCCGCGTTTCGACCGAAACCTGAACACGGGCGGCAACAACCACGACGAGGTCAAGAGCGTTGTGGCTCACAATGAGGTCCACCACTCGACCCAATATCCGTCGAAGATCACAATTACGGTGGTACCGCACCCACATCCCATGAGTTGAGCGGCATCCGCTCTCTAGCGTAGTCAACCGGTTACGGGTGGAAGTATGAAGCTTACATGTTGGACGGTTTTAGTTTGCGGCTTCCTATTAGCGCGAAGCGCAGTGGGTGCCGATTTGCGCACACAATGCGGAGCAAATACCAAAAGACAGGTTGAAAACGTCGATTCATCCCGGTTCGCGTACTCGGTAAACATGAGTGGCAAGATCGACGGGCCAATGACTCGCGACCCGATCGGTTATTGGGCGTATGACCAGTATTGGCAGCCGAACGTCGAGGTCCGCATCGAGAACGTCGGCGACACCGCTGTGATCAATCCATGGCTGCAGCGCGTTGGAACGCCAGATACACGCAGCCTGCAGTCCATCGTTGCTTCCATCGTGAAGCCTGGGATGAGCGATAAAGAAAAGGCCCGGCGGCTATGGGAGTTTGAAATTAACAACCGCTTTCACGCGACGACCCAGGACGACGAGGTCGCCGACGTGGTGAAGCGCGTGAATGTGTATGGCTACACGCTCTGCTACGACGAGAGCAAGGATCTGAGCGATCTGTGGCGCGCGGCGGGACTCAAAGTGCGCCAGGGATATCCGAATGGCCATAGTCTTGCGGAAGTTTATTACGAGGGCGCCTGGCATGAACTCGACTCGGATGAAAGTATCATTTCGCTACTGCGGGACAACGAGACCATCGCGTCCGAGCCGCAGATCGTCGCAGATCACGACCTGATGAAACGCACCCATACCTATGGCGTTCTGGCGCCTGACAATAGGATGTCCGATGAGGGGGGCGCAGCGCTGATCTACTGGGAGGGGGAACGATCGGGCGAGCAGCCAAGCCTTACAAAGCACACGATGGATTTCATATTGCGTCCCGGAGAGTCCATCGCCTGGGACTGGAATCCTGCGGGCCGCTATCACGCAAGCCAATACCATTCCGATGCGGGTTCTACCGACCTCGACCAATGGAATAAGCGCTGGCGGGTCATCGCGCATGCGATGGACGGCAACATGACCTATGATCCGGATCTGAGCAAGGCATCGACGCTTCGGTATCTGCGGACGGAGGGCGTCCAGCTTCGCGACCCAGGGCAGTTTGGGGATGGCTTGTATTTGACAGGCAGGACAGGAACCGTTGATGTACCCGTCGAGAGCGCCTACCCGGTGGTGGGCGGCAGGCTACAGGTCGAGTTGGCGCGACAGGACTTGAAGGACGACGAGATCGCCGTCTCGATCAGCTTCGATGGAGAGAAGAGTTGGAAAGATGTGCAGACGAGCTGGGCCAGCGATTACGACCGCATGTATGTCGACCTGAATCCATTTTTCAAGAAGACCGATCCAGCACGATATGCGTACACGCTTCGATTCACTCTCCGGAGCGCGTCGGCGAAGCCTGAGGTTGTCCTGAAGGGTTTCAATCTCCGTTCCACGTTGCAGATGGCTCCGCTGGCTATGCCTGGCGGGGTGTTAGGCGAAAATAAATTTATCTATACCGATAACTCGCCCGGAGCCAGGAAAGTAAAGATCACTCAAGTATGGAACGAGTGCGACGGGGGCATCGCCGTACCCGCTGCTCCTATAGCGGTGACCCCAGCCAATGGAAAGACCTACTCGGGAACGCGAGTCAAATTTGAATGGTGGGCGACTTCGGATGTGGCTGCAGCGGATTATGAGTTTGCGCTGAGTGAATTTCCGGATATGCGCTGGCCGTTATCGCCGAATTTTCATAAATTGATTAGCCGTACCGCGTATCGAGGTACCGCATCCTATGAGCTGCCCTATGACGGGCTGTTGAATCCTGGCCAGACCTCTTACTGGCACGTTCGTGGACGCAGCCAGGATGGCGTATGGGGGCCGTGGTCGAAGACGTACTCGTTCTCTGCGCTTGCGCCAGCGGTGCCTCTCGATGTCGCAGCGAAATTTGATCAAGCCAATCGCACCGTGCGGCTGACATGGCTGCGCGGCAAGAACGGAACCGGTCCGGTGCGCTTCCGCATCTACGGCAGCGAGGAACGGGGATTTACCGCCAACGACAAGCCTTACGAATATAACGATGGACTCAAAGGAACTCAGCACGCGCCCCCGAATCTCCTTCTGGAAACAACTGGCACCGATGGATCAGTCCAGGTTCCAGCGGAATTATGGCGTCCCTATTACCGCGTGGTGGCCATCGACGGACAGGGAAGGGTGAGCGGTCCATCGGCGCTGGCGGAGCTCTCACACCCGCTGATTGCTACTGCGAGACTCTCTCCGGCGATCCGCTCACGCTTCTATCGCCAGCCAATTGCCATCAGCGCTTCGATTGGTCATCTGGTTTCAGCAGATGAGAATGGCCTGTCGTACCAGCTTCGATTCCGGTCTGGTGACGATCTGAATTTCCACATGACGGGAGCGCCAGAGGGGCTTTCGATCGATGCAAATGGAGTGATCTCGGGCTTTGTCGGGGCTGCGACGAAGAACGAATATGACGTAACGATTGAAGTTGAGAACAAAACGACCGGTGCAAGCGATTCTGTTAAGTTCGTACTGCCGGTTATCAATCAGCAGCCGTGATTTCGGCGACCCGCCCCGTTCACATATCTGACGCTGACCTTGAGCGAGGAACTAGTTCCCTCGCGTGACGCATATTTCCTGTGCCGGTATCTGTGAAATGTGGGTTATCATGCTGCACAACGCTTCCCGTTACAGACCCAATAAACCAGGTCCAGGAGTGACGAATGAAAATGCGGTTCGTTGCATTGACTGTGTGTTTCTGCATGGCACTACCATTGCTGGCCGATACGATCATCCTGCGCGATGGAACGAGTTATACGGGGCAATTGGAAGTGGGAACCAACGTTACGTTCACCGACTCCCAGGGAATCCAATATCAATTCCCGCGGCGCGATGTGCAGTCGCTGGTACTTACACCCTCCAGCGACACAGTAACGCTGCGCAGCGGCAAAAGCTACTCCGGACACTTTACCGGTCCCGCCGTAATGTCCTTTGCCGGCTCTCAGGGAATCCATTATCGTTTTCCCGGACGAGATGTCGAATCGGTTGTGTTCAACAGCGCCGCCGCTCCGGTTGCGGTACCGCAGAATGCCAAGGTGATTCCGATCGACAGTGAACTCTCCGTGCATACAAACGAGAATATCGACTCCTTAAACTCGCAGCCGGGACAACTGTATTCCGCTTCGATCACCGAAAATGTCGAGGACACGGCGGCCAATGTTGCCATCCCCGCCGGTTCGCGGGCGCAGTTGCTGGTCCGAAAAATTTCAACGGGCGGAGCGGTGCATAGCCCGGAACTCGTGCTCGACCTGTACTCGATCACCATTCATGGAAGGGAATATAGAGTCGTTAGCTCGAATGTGGATAGGAGTAACGGGAAGGGGCTCGGCGCCAATCGCCGCACTGCGGAATTCGCCGGTGGAGGCGCTGCTCTCGGCGCGCTGCTGGGCGGTATTTTTGGCGGTGGCAGAGGAGCTGGAATCGGGGCCCTGGCGGGAGGCGGCGGAGGCGCCGTGACGCAGCTATTCACACGTGGCAAGCAGGTAAAAGTTCCAGCGGAAGCCATCCTGCGGTTTCGGCTGGAGCGAACACTCGTACTGCAGCCCCACTGAAACGATGGGTGCTCAAACCGTTGGAGAACTTCACCCGCTGGCCAAAAACGCCACTGCGGGCTCCACGTTGACACGGATTATTCGGCGCTATAGGATCGTAGCCGTTTCGGTGTGCCTTCAGCCGTAGCAATAGACCAAGCTCCCTTCTTGGCCGTTTATCCAACATTCTCTAATCCACGCCAGATGCGGAAACCGCGCCTGGCGCATCACTGCGGCGGGTACTCCTCCGCGCGATGCGCAGCGGCACCCAAGGAGTGGTTCCAATGAGAACATCATTGATTCTGCGTTACGCAGCGATCGTGGCATGGATGGCCGTCGTCCCGTCGCTGACCGCCCAGAATTCCATTCAGATATTTGGCCCTGTCAACGTCCGAACATCCCCGAGCGGTGCACGGTATGGGAATGCCGTTACATTCAATAGTTCGACGTTAAACATGAATTGCAACGCCTCTCCGATCACTGCTGTGCTCTCTTCTTCCGCGGACAACAGTGGAAATGTTCTGGTCGATAACAACATCGATGTCACGGTGACCTCTGGGTCCACTGTCTCCGGCCCTGTTAACGTCTGCCGTGGTGGAACAGCGGATTCAACATCGGAAGGCCTATCGCAGAACTGTTTCACGTCGGGTTATTCGTCGCCGGCGAGCACAGGCGGCCTTACTGGCCAGAACCCCGATACATTCGTGGGTACGGGCGGTGTCGCGCCCATCGACATTAGCAGCAACCTACAGCCGGGACCAGTCCAGATCAAAATAGATCTGCGGGATGAAGGGGGCTATCTTACCAGCTCGACTCTTTACCTCAATACCAACTGTTCGCAAAACGGAGTTACAGGCCCGGCTGCGATCACCGGCAATCCGATTTCGCAGAACGATCCAACTCCGGCGCAGTTGACGCAGAATTTCGCCTTCAATCCAACAACAAATCAACAGGTCCAGTTTGTCTATGACCTTTCCCAAGCCCAGGCAGCAGGTAGCTTGTCGATCACACCTGGGACTATTCCGGGAACAGAAGATCAACCGGTGGATGCGAGCATGTTCCAATCTGCTTACGTCGCCAATACCTCCTTCGCTACTTCTATTTGTCTGATTCACTCGGGCGAACTCATTAACGGTGTGCCTGCCTGCAAGCTTTTTACCCTGGAGTGTACAGACGATAACGGCGCAACCGAAAGCGGCGCCCAGTGCCCGGTTTCCTCCTTGCCCAACGAATTATTCAAAGATATTTTTGACGGCCCCAGTTTTACTCTGTCGGATATCAGTGCTGTCAATGGCGTGACCTTCCATGAAGGCGTCGGCTTCCTGATGGCAAGCGAGGGCTGGACTGGCGGCCCATGTTCCTTCGATCCAGCATCCGGCCTACAGAACCTTTCCTGCCCGCAAAACCTACTCTCCAGTTTCAGCGGCCCAGGCCTTTATGTGGCGACCGGCCATACGTCTCACCCCAATTCGACCTTCATTCCCGTGGCGCAAGTTCCGGAAGATTTGACCACAGTTACAGTCGCGGGCCAGCAACCGGGCGGTTGGATCAATAATTCAACTGCAAATGTGACGCTCTCAAGCCAGCCGCCTGTGCTCGCGGGCACGAGCCTTCCCGGCTCAGCCGCGTTCGTCGCTTCGCCGATTCAAAGCATCACGTACGGCATCTCATTGGCGAGCAGTGTACCCTTGCCTGGGACGTCGCCTTCGACGGATACGGTGGTTGACAATACTGCTCCGTGTCCCAGCCCAGCCAATCCGCTCGATCCTCCGGCAGCGGTGTTTGCCACAGGAGTACAGACGATTAGCGGACTGGCGGACGGCAATCATCTGCTGCATTACTTCGCCCAGGATTGTGCCGGAACCGAGGAGCTGAAATTCACCCAGGATTCGGGCGCGAGTTGGTCCACCTCCTATTACACCTATCCAATTAATGTGGACACGATGGCGCCAGTAGTGGCATCGGGTCCGGTACTTTCGCCGTCTCCAAATAGCGCAGGTTCGTATGCGATGGGTCAACCCGTGACAGCTACATACAGCTGCATGGATGAACGTTCCGGCGTGGTTCGCTGCGGCAGCTCGACTTTTTCGCCCAGCGCGGCAACGTTGAACACCGGCACAATCAACAGCCCGGTCGATACAACTTCTCCCGGTACAAAGACCTTCACCGTTGTGGCTGTGGATGCGGCCGGCAATCAATCCTCCGCTTCCGTCGGCTATGTAGTCACGGCTTATGACGCAGCAATCCAGATTAAGTTGAGCCGCCAAACGGTCACCTATCCTCAAGGGACGAACGTGGTCATCAGCGTTGGTGCCGCTCATGGCCATACTCCAACCGGCGCAGTGCAGCTCTACGACGGTGCGACGCTTTTGCAAAAGTCGAGACTGCAAGGGAATGGCGCAGCGTACCTCTATATCCAGGGTCTGTCGGTGGGTGTCCATTCATTAACCGCCGTCTACGCGGGCGATGCTTTCAATCCCGGCGGCAGCTCCGTCCCGGTGACACTGAGTGTGACCCCGGTTCCGGTTCGACTCAGCACATCCTGCTGGAATGCGAACTTTCCGTATGGGGCGGATTACCACTGCGGAATCTACACCAGCTCCAACGCCGGACCGCCCCAGGGTGTCGTTACGTATAGCTACGATGGGGGAAGTCCGGTAAGCTTGACTCTTCAAAATGGCAATGCGCAGTTTGTGCTGGCAAAGCCGCCGGCGGGTATGCATAGTGTGGTTGTGGGGTATGCGGCGCAGACCAACTATGCAGCCGCAAATTCCAGCACTACACATTTCACTGTGACCCCGGCGCCGGTCATTGTCCAATTGACTCCATCAAGCTGGTATGTGACCGGGGGAAACTTGACTCTGAATGCCGCAATTCAGTCGTGGAGCGCGGGACCGCCCAACGCGATTGGGACGGTAGCTTTCTACGATGGCAATACAGCGTTGGCGACTGTACCGGTCAGCGCCACTGGGAGCGCCACGATAACTGTGCCCGCATCCTCACTGTCGAAGGGCCGCCATACACTGAGCGCCCGTTATAGTGGAGGCGCGAACTACTCAACCGGAAATTCGTCCGTCACACTTAATGTTGCGGGTAGTTAGAAACGGACGGCAATTTTTGCGCGGCTACAACTTCGCCGCGACAGGCTCCAGAAACGGGGCGGTCAGCGAAGTTGTTGACCGCTCCCCCGCCGCCAGTCGGGTGAGCGTCAGCACGGTTATGTCATCGTCCTGACCGAAGGCGATGGCTATGTCAGTCGCCTGCTGGGCAGTTGGCCTGGATGCAAACAAGGTTTGCATCCGGTCAAAACCGTAGAGTTCTCCGGTGGCATTGCGAGCTTCCACCAGTCCGTCGGTATAGAGACTGAGCTGGTCTCCCGGATGGAGCCGTATCGGGTGCTCGTCATAAGCCGCTGAGGGCAGTAGTCCGAGCGGCAAGGACCCTTCCATCTCAAGTTCGCGCTGATTCAGAAAGGGCGGTAGGTGACCGGCATTTGCCAGCATAATATTGCCGTCCAGTCGCAGGCGCAAAATGATGGCCGTGACGAAGCCCCCCTGAAGGCGTCCGCATAAACAGCGATTCAGTCTTTCCAACATCTGTACCGGGCTGAAATTTCCGTCGGACATGGAGCGCAGGACGCCCACGATCAGCGAGACGTTCATCGCCGCTTTCAAGCCTTTGCCGCTCACATCTCCCAGTGCGACGATGGTCGATCCTTTGTCTTCGCGGATGATCTGGAAAAAATCCCCGCCCACTTCCAATGCAGGCCGGTAGGCGCTGGTGACCGCAAAGCCCTCCAGCGATGGCAGCGTTTCTGGAATCAGCACCCGTTGTATCTCCCGGGCGCTCTGCATCTCCTGCTCCAGCACGCTTTGCCGCGCCTGCTGTTCGGTGCTGTACCGATAAACGGCATAAAGAATCGAGATGAACAGACCGATTGCCGTAAGGTTAGAGGCCCTGAAGCTTACGCCGTCGATCGTAAACAACGGCGTGTTGACCATGTCGAAAAGTGTCCAATGCGTAAATCGCTGACCCGCTGCGCTGGCATCCGCAATTGTGTCGATCATCTGCGAAAGCAGGGCACTGAGAGCAACCCACCAGCGCGAAGGCTCCAGCCGCTGCCGTACGCCGATAGCGATGATGACGAATGGAAAAACCTCGACCATCAAAATGATCGTGGTTAAAACCGCGTCCATCCCCTGCATCCAGGGGCCAGCACCACTCCAAAAAAATGCGAGGGTCCCGTCCAGAATGCCCGCAGCGAGCGTGCAGATCGCCAATCCGTTCGTCCAGCGGACAAGCGTGCGGTTCTTATTCAGCCGCAGTAGCCAGAGCAGCAGGAACCAGAGAGAAATATGATTCAGCGCGTAGATTGGCTGATTCAATCCTCTGCCCAGACCATAAGGAATCGGTATAAGAAACAGACCCTGGAGGATGGAGAGAAGGACAGGAGTCGCGGTGAAGACCGCAAGCCAGAGAAACAATCTTACCTTGCGGTCCCGGGTCCATAGCAAAAGACTGAGCAGCGTAACAAACCCGTACAGAATGAGCAGAGTGTAGGCGTACAAGACCTGTTGCGTAGATTCAGAGTTAATGGCCGCGAGCTGTGCAGAGATGGTATTGGCATCTCCGAGCAGTGGTGGGCCATTCATGCCGCCTAATGATGGGGGATCGACAAAGAGGAGGGGGGACTTCCAGACGCGAATCGCGATGATGCCCGAATCCGCCGTGGGCACGGCGAATGTGCGGAACAGCGAGCTGTAGTACCAGCGCGCATGAGGAGGCAGCTTACCGCAATGTCCGATCAGTTTGCCGTTCCAATAGACTTCGTATGCGTCGTCCACCTGCGGCATCAGCAGAGCGTAATTTGCTTTGCCACCGACGGTCGGGGTGACCTGGACATGCCGGCGATACCAGGCAAAGCCGGTATAGCCGGGATGATTCTGGCTGCCCCAGGAACTTGAACTGTGGATGAATTCCCAAGCGGAATCGTCAAAGGATGGGGAGGCCCAGCGCAGATCATCGCCAGTGTGAAATTGCCAAGGGCCGTCTAGTTCGACCGCGCCCTGGCCCAATCCCTGGATCGATAAAACCGACACCGGCCTGGGAGCTTGCGGCTGAGCGAGAAGTGGCGCGGCAAGAAGAAAAACAAATGCCGCTATCTTCGCGCGGAATAACATGCCCCGAGAATATCATTCTCACTCTGGTTCGCCATTGAGGAACAAAGAGCGCAAATATGAGCGGTATTTGAGGAAATAAGGTCGAGTAGTTTGTGAGTCATGGATATCGCGTTGTTGATTCCGCGACTCGCGATTTTGTCATCGTAGTACCAGATGGAAAAGAAATCTAAATCGCAGCTTCATACCGCCGCCTTTATTGAGGCGATGGAATGCCTGCCGGTGAAAGAGTTGCCCGAAGGGCCGGAGTGGACCTACGAAATCAAACTGGACGGCTTTCGGCTTGAATGCGTGCGGTCGAAGGGCAAGACGATTCTCTACTCCCGCCGCAAAAATGTGTTGAATCGTAAGTTCCACTACATTGCAACGGCTCTTGAGAGCCTGCCTGATAACACTGTGCTCGATGGCGAGTTGGTTGCGCTCACTTCCGATGGCCGTTCGGACTTCAAACTGTTGCAGAGCTTTCGTTCGGCGGAATCGAGCATTGTTTATTTTGCGTTCGACCTTCTCGTTCATAAGAATCGAGACCTGACGGAGCTACCGCTTTCGGAACGCCGGGCATTGCTTCATTTCATTTTGGAGCCCAATAAACACGTTCGCCTCTCAGAGGTTGGACATACTTCCGCGGCGGCGATGCTGCGATTCGCGAAAAAGAATTGGCTGGAAGGAGTCGTGGGCAAGCGCTCCGACAGCATCTACCAGCCTGGCCGGCGTACCGGATTGTGGGTGAAGCATCGGATCAATATGAGCCAGGAATTCGTTATCGGAGGCTATATCCCCAGCAACCTTGGCGTGGGGGCATTGATCATTGGCTTTTATCGAGGGAAGGACCTTACCTTTTCGGCCCGTGTTCGAGGTGGATTTGTTCCGGAAACGCGCCGGGAGGTGTTTGAGAAGATCAAGTTACTCAAAGTAGCAAAATGTCCTTTCGTAAATCTTCCGCAAACCGGGCCGGGACGTTGGGGTCCAGGGTTGACGGCAGAAAAAATGAAAGAGTGCGTCTGGGTTCGGCCCGAGGCTGTGGCGCAGATTGAATTTCTTGAATGGAGCGGGTCTGATCATCTGCGACACACAAAATTCATTGCGCTGCGGGATGATAAAAATCCTCGGGAGATCGTCCGGGAGAGCTAGCGGATTCAACGATTCGCGACGTTTCAGCTATCTAGTACTTGTCTGGCTGCACGCAAGCCGCTGCGCAAAGCTGCGTGTACGGTGCCCCAATGCCCGGTTATATCCGTGTGTTCGCCGGCAAAATACAGAGTGTTGTTCACCGGTTCAGACATCTGCTCCGGAATTGAAATAGCGCCGACTGGAAGATAGCTGTAAGCGCCGAGGGACAATGGATCGCGTTGCCAGTCATGCGAGTGACACTCCAGCAGCAGCGTCTCGATTTCCGCACGGTCAAGCTTGAACATGCGCGAGAATGTGTCGCAAGCTGTCCTGCCAAGTTCGGTCGCATGGATTCCTTCCAGAGCGTCGGCGCGGGGTCCGCCCACCCATGCTGTTACGTGGCCGTTTCGACCTGGAAACTGTGTCCACCACGTGGTGGGAATTTCGCGAACGGCGAACAGAAAGCTCAAGTCATCCAATTGGGCGTGCGAATCCCGGATTTGCAGTTTCGCCCAGAATCGCTCGCGGAACAATAGATCGATCCGTCTGACGTGGCCCATACGAGATTGCTCCGCGTTTTCGAGGATCTCAGCCGGCTCCGGACTGAATGTCACAGAACGTCGCTGCAAAACTCCCAAGGGCAACGTGACGACGACACAATCGGCGATAGAGTGCTTGATCGCTCCGTTTACGGAATAAGCGATTTTTGCGTGGCCAGGCTTCCATGAAATTGACTGAACATGACTATTCAGTGATATCTGTCCGCCTGCCAGCAGGATCTTCTTCGCCATGAATTCTGGAATTTGCGAGTAGCCGTCGCATAGACGGAATATTCTGTCACCCTCGATTGCATCTTCCGCAGTCTGTTGCTTCGCCAGCGCCAGAACACTGATTTGCCTGTGGTCGGCTGCATTGAAGCCTTCTACATAGGAGGTAAGATGCTCCCGGCGTTCTCCATTTACTTTGTGGCGATTGAGATAGTCGGCAAACGTGCAATCAGAATCTTGCCATTCTTTCAGACCATCCATCAGTTCCAGGTCCCGCTCCCATCGAGCACCGCAATCATCCAGTTGGTTTTGCTCGTAGCAGACCTGCCTGCCGTTCAATTCCTCCGTCCGCAGATTCGCATCGTGGATGATCTGCCATAACTCCGGCGGCCGTCCGTGGACAAACTCAGCACCGAGTTCGAATGTCTCGTCACCGGCGCGCAGTGTATGGACGCGGCCGCCGACGCGGTTACGCGACTCAAGCAGAGTGACATTTTCGCCAGCCTCTGCAAGGGCACGTCCCGCCGATAAACCTGCCATCCCGGCCCCAACTATGATCACGTCCCTCTTTTTCATAACGGTGCTGACCCGGGCTGAAAAATCTGTCGCCAGTACGTCGGAGTTTAGGCGGAAATTCCGCCATCGATTCAAACTCATAGCAAAGCGGCACCCAGTTTATCCGGTATCCGGGCACAATGACGAATCAAAGCGGCTGTGGTTTTTGCAATTTGCAGTTAGGAAAAAGACTTGTGTGCAACGTCTTTAACTCGCCCACATCCCCGGTAGCCAGCCCTTTAGTAATAATTTGATCGAGTGGAAGGATACGTGAGTGTTTTCAAAGATATGTGCATAGTTACTTTGCACCATAAATATAACGAAATGCTCGTAATTTTCTTTAGCTAAGCTCCGGGCGGTTCCGTCTCCGCATTTATTCAAACGTTTAATATCTGAGGTTCAATCGTTTAACGATGTGGATTTTATTTTCTTTTATTCTTGCGTTTTCCTGTCGGAGCGGTTACAAGTATCCATCTCGAATTGCGGCGCAACGATTGCGCTGTAGAAATTTGGAGATACAAATCGGGAATTGCGACGTTCAGTAATGGTTAGAGGAGAAATGCGATGAGATACCGACTGACAATGATACTTCTGGTATTCGTAGGCTTAATGACAACCCCGGCGTGGGCCGCAACTTATCCCATCACTGATGCATTCAGCGGATCGGGCGCACTATCCTCGAACTGGACCAACACGACAGAGACTTCGGATTTTAATGGCACGCTGGTTCAGGCCAGCGGAAAAGCCGTGGCCTCGCCTGCGGGAACGGTAGGCCTGGCGACCTATACCGGAGCCGGGTTCACCAATGACCAGGTGTCGCAAACGACCTATTTGCCGGTTACTCCTACAGGCAACAACAACACCGGCCCATGCGTTCGCACAGATACAGCCGGAGACGGCTATTGTTACTACCCGCAGAACGGACAAGTCTGGGCATTGAAGGCTGGCGCTCCGGTGTTGAACGGCGTCCCCGGTACAGTCATCATCCACTGGCAAGTCTGTCCTGTCGGTGCGAGCGGCGATACAGTTCAGATCAGTGCTGTCGGAACCACGATCACCTGCAAGGATGTAACCAAAGGCACTTCCGCATCTGTAACCGACTCGTCGATCACAACCGGAAATCCCGGCATTATGGTGGATCAAAGAGGTCCCAGCGGATATGGTCTGGGTGCTTTCCAGGCTGACTGCGTCCCCTCCTGCACGTATCCGCAGACCGATGCATTCGGCGGATCGGGCGCACTGTCCTCGAAATGGACGAATACGACGGAGACGTCCGATTTTAATGGCACGCTGGTTCAGGCCAGCGGAAAAGCGGTGCCCTCGCCTGCGGGAACGGTAGGATTGGCCACTTATACCGGAGCTGGGTTCACAAAAGATCAGGTTTCGCAGACGACCTATTTGCCGGTTTCACCCACCGGCAACAACAACACTGGCCCATGTGTGCGCACAGATACCGCCGGAGATGGCTACTGTTACTACCCACAGAACGGTCAGGTTTGGGCGCTGAAGGCGGGCGCGCCAATTTTGAACGGTGTCCCCGGCACCGTCATCATTCATTGGCAAGTCTGTCCTGTCGCTGCCAGCGGTGACACCGTCCAGATCAGTGCAGTGGGAACAACGATCACTTGCAAGGACGTAACCAAGGGTACCTCCGCATCTGTAACCGACTCGTCTATCACAACCGGAAATCCCGGCATCATGGTGGATCAAAGAGGTCCCAGCGGCTATGGCCTTGGCGCTTTCCAGGCCGACTGCGTCCCCTCCTGCGGTGGTGGATCCCCTAGCCCTGCGGCAACGCCAACCTTCAGTCCGGCAGCGGGTACTTACACTACGACGCTATCGGTGACGATCAACGACACGACGCCGTCATCCACCATTTATTACACGATGGATGGGACCACACCGACAACTGCGTCTACCGTTTACACGAGTCCAATTACGGTTTCCACGACGGAGACGGTGAAGGCGATTGCTACAGCTGCCGGCTATACGACCAGCGCTGTTGGATCGGCGACTTACACCCTCAATCTGACAGTGGCGACACCAACGTTCAGTCCCGGAGCAGGAACCTATACTTCATCCCAATCTGTGACGATCAGTTCATCCACCTCGGGTGCGACGATCTATTACACGACCAATGGCACAGCGCCAACAACATCTTCGCCGCTCTACTCCGGTCCGATCACGGTTTCTACCTCAGAGACAGTGAAGGCACTGGCAGTCAAGTCGGGCTACAGCAATAGCGGGGTCGGATCGGCGGCCTACACGATCGTCGGAAAGGTGCTCGCGGCAGTTGCGATCTCGCCGCAGGGCGGAGCTATGAAGAGCGGGTCAACGCTGCAATTCAGCGTGGTCTGTACTTACTCCGACCATTCGACCGATAACTGCGCGTCAGCCGGTGGCGCGACATGGAGTTCGTCTGCGTTGACGGCAATGTCGGTCAGCAGCTCCGGCTTGGCGACCTGGAATACGGACCCAGGCGCGGGCAATATCTGGGGCTACAACGTAGTCGTTACGGCGGGAGGACTCTCCGATAATGCGAACGTTTATGGGCAGCACCCCGGCGACACGTGGTACGAATACCCAACGCCGCAGACGTCCTCTCCGGCAAATAATGTTGTCGTCGGCTCCACGGTCACGATGGGATCGGCAATCGTTGACAACGACCCCAACCCTGGAGACCACACAGGAACACCTTTTCAGGGTACCTGTAACTGGACCAGCTCAAACACTGCTGTGGCGACCGTGGATCGGCACGGTCAGACAACCGCAGTTTCACCCGGCTCGGTCAACATAACCTGCGGACGAGCTGGGAATGCTGTCTTTGGTTCCAGCACGGGTTCGGGGTGGGTATCTCCCGGTGATGTGATTGCTCTCAACGTAGTTACAGGAGGAACCGGAAATACCACGTGGTACGTACTGCCGGGTGGAGGAACAGTCTATTCGTCGACCAACACCAGTGGACAGTGCAGCGGCAAGGTAAATCAAACCTATGCGGCAGCCGGTGGAACGGGAGTCAACCAGGCTTGTGGCGCAGGAAATATTCGCTATCTCTGGGCTGATGGAATTACCTACTACACGGAAAACTGGCTAATCTCTGGCGGCGATACCGTGATGGTTGCGCAAAGCCCTGCCGGCTATAACACAGGCCTGGATGGTCCTGGCGGTTCACCTTCGTGGACGCCGGTCAACTGTGCCGGAGATTCTTATGCGTGCTTTATGCCGACGGTCCCTTCGGGAACGGCGGCGCGTCACACGCGGATCCTGGGGGCGAATTATGCCAGTTGCCATGCAGATTCGGCCAAGACCTTGCTGAATGTCTCGTACGCGGCTGGAGCAGAGTTCAATGTGAAGGATTCTCAATTCGTTGACATCGCGTGTTTTGAAGTCTCGGATAAAGCGGCATGCGGCGGCAACGGAAATTTTACGAATCACTGCGGCGGTAGTGATAATTTTGGCAACAACGGTATCTTTGAAAGCGCACTTACAGGTTCAGTGACCTATACCGACCTATTTATTCACGGTCTTGCAGGTGAGGCCATCCATGGAGCTACCGGTGTGGGCGTAGTAGCAAACTATATTCACGCTAGGGCCATGCCCATAGCTGGCATCGATATGGACGATGATCCATGGCTCTCGGGGAATATTTCGGTGGCTGGAGGATTTACTCTGACAAACTCGATAACGGAGTGGAGCGGCTGCGTAGAAGAGTATCCGGTAGTGCATAACTATCCATATATTGAATGCAGAGACCAAAATACGGGCGGCTATGCCGACGGCTTTGGAACGGCCAGCACCACCGGCAGCTGGATATTCGATCACGATACCTGGCAATACAACTTCCAGGACGGCCTGGATCTGCTGCACTCCGGAATGCAGGAGCTCTCGGTCACCAATTCCCTCAGCCTGGGCAACGATGGTCAGGCCTACAAGATCGGGTCCGGGGACAATGTAATCTTCCAGAACAACATCGCCATGGTCAATTGCAACCGGATTGCTTATGTTATTGGGGATGAGCCTGCAAGTGCCATTGTGCCCGGAGTCTCAACCTGCCGTGCCGGTGGAGATTGGATGGTGTTCAACTTTACAAATCTGGGAAGTTACAAAGTTCAGGACAATACCTTCGTAGGATATGCTGCAACTCCCTTCGACTTCGGTTGCGAAGGAGGTTGGGACTTCTGCCAAAATGCGGCGTCGACGTACCAGAACAATCTATTCCTGGGGTATTCCGATCCGCTCTACAACGGTGGGGCATTGCCGGGACTTTTCTATGAAGAAGGGAGCAGTATGCCTCCCAATCAAGGCTGGGCAACTCGCAACCACAACATCTTCTACAACACGCGATCCGGGTATTGTCCGACTCCGTTGCAGGTGGGAGAGAGTTGCACGAACGATCCCATGTTCGTGGGTCAACCAGCCTCGCCAATCTCAGCGGAGTCGGATCTGGATGGTTTCAACTTCAAGCCTTCATCCAGCAGCCCTGCAATCGGCGCCGGAGTAGCGATCCCGGGAATCACAACCGATTACACCGGAGCAACGCGGCCCAACCCGCCCAGCATCGGTGCAATCGAGTAACTCGGCAGAATACGAACGAACCGTCGGCGCCATGCAGCGTTATGCTGTGTGGCGCTGCTTTTTTGTCGGAGTTTTTAACGCAAGGAATAAGTACACGGATTGGGCTTCGTCACATCAATTATGGACATCAACCAGCAGGATGTTGGTAACCCGTAGCACATATCTGTGAAAATTATCAGATTACTTGGACGGATAGTGTCTCAGCCATGGAAACGGAGCTCGACAACTTTATCTGAAACCATTCGTAGTGAAGTGGAGCTTTCAAACTCTTCGGTTACTTCGCAATCAATGTCTTTATTAAAACGTTGTATTCAGCGATTTAAAACCTTTCAATATTATTTTGTTCTTGCATTTTATTCTCGGAAGGAGTTACAAGTACCCATCTGGATCACGGCGCGATGACCTGTGCTGTAAAAGCTTGAAAGCCCGATAGGAATTGAAACTGCGCAGTATATAGGGGAGAAATACGATGAAATGCCGGCTGACAATGATTGTTCTGGTGCTTGTGACGTTGATAACTGCCCCGGCGTGGGGCACCACCTATCCGGTAACGGATACGTTCAGCGGGTCGGGCGCGCTCTCCGCGAACTGGACCAACACGACTGCCGGTGCCGTCCTGTCGTTTAAGCCTGTCCCGCTGGTGCAGGCCAGCGGTAAGGTCGTGCCTGGCGCCTCTTCTCCGCCCACCACGTATCCGTGGGGATTGGCGATCTACACCGCGGTTTCATTCAACGCCGACCAGTATTCCCAGGTAAAGTTTGTGGCGCATTCCACAGCCGGTAGCACCACGGGGCCATGCGTACAGATGAGTTTATCCGGAGGCGGGTATTGCTGGGAGGTAGACAATTTGCATGTTAATGGGTTCTCTAACGGCGCTTCCGCTGGAAGTATCGGCATTATCTGTCCCGCGGTGGCGAGCGGCGACACAGTTAAATTGTCCGTGGCGGGAACGACCCTTACCTGCCTGGATGTCACCACAGGTCTCAGTGCCAGCGGGCCCGGTCTCACTGGGTTTCCTGCCGCAGGCAACCCAGCCGTTATGGTGGATACAAGGAATTCCTCCGTCTATGCTCTCGCTTCGTTTCAGGCCGACTGCGCGCCATCGTGCAATGGTGGACCGGCGCCGGCCGCGATTCCGACGTTCAGTCCCGGAGCGGGAACCTATGGTTCAGCGCAAACCGTGACCATCAACGATACCACCTCGGGCGCATCGATCTATTACACGACCAATGGGACCGCCCCGTTGACGCACGTGACGTCATACACACATTTCTATTCCGGCCCGATCGCAGTTTCCACCAGCCAGGTTGTCCAGGCCATTGCCACGAAAACCGGCGATGCGACCAGCGGCATCGGATCGGCGGTCTACACCATCAGCGCCACAGTGGCCACGCCCGCCTTCAGTCCAGGAGCAGGGACCTATACTTCTCCGCAAACGGTAACGATCAGCGACGCAACCACGGGCGCGACGATCTACTACACAACCGACGGAAGTATCCCCACGACGGGATCGACGGTCTACTCTACTCCAATCACAGTTTCCACCAGCGAGACAGTCAAGGCGCTGGGAGTATTGTCGGGCTATGCCAACAGTGCGATCGGCTCGGCGGCTTATGTCATCAGTGGCGCTACCGTGGCGACACCAACATTTAGTCCCGGAGCAGGCAGTTACAGTACCCCGCAAACGGTGACCATTAGCGACGCTACCGCAGGCGCAACGATCTATTACACGACCGACGGCAGCACTCCGACGACAGGATCGCCGGTCTACTCCAGTCCGATCACAGTTTCCGTCAGCGAGAGAGTGAAGGCGCTGGGAGTGAAGTCGGGCTATACCAACAGCGCGATCGGATCGGCTGCCTACACCATCACTGGGAAGACATTGACGTCGATTGCGATCTCTCCGCAGGGCGGGGTCCTGCAGCCCGGATCGACGACGCTGCCATTCACAGTGCAGTGCAACTATTCCGATTCCTCTCACGACACTTGCGCGGCAGCTGGCGGGGCAACGTGGAGCGTAAGTCGTCCCACGGTGTCTTCCATCAGCACCTCCGGCGTGTTTACTGAGAGCACGCCACCAGCATGGCAGGCCTCGCATGCGTATGCCCTGGGTGCATTGGTTACCGATACAAATGGCTATATAGAGCAAGCGGCAGTGGCGGGAACCAGCGGCGCCTCGATCACCTGGCCAACCCCTGGCGGCACCGACAGCGAAGGCGGCGCCTTCGTCGAAAACAACTACTGGAATGACCGCGACCACAGTCCCTGTCCTCCATGTGGGTTTCTAGACGGGGGCGTCTCCTGGAACCTGGTCGGAACTACCGCGGACCAGAGCTACGCAGTCGTTACGGCGGCTGGTCTATCCGACAAGGCCGATGTCTACCGTCAGATACCGGGCGATACCTGGTATGAATATCCAACGCCAGACTTCCACAATTACAAAAATATTGTTAAGAACCTCTACCTTCCGTTGGATGTTGCGGTGGGTTCTAAGGTCACCGCGGGAGTGGGATTCGTTATTAACAGCGCAAATACGGGTAGGGGTCAACCTCTTCAAGCTACCTGTAATTGGACCAGCTCAGACCCGTCGGTTGCGACCGTGGACCGTCATGGCCAGGTGACCGGCGTTTCGCCTGGTTCGGTCACCATTACGTGCGGAAGAGCCGGCAATGGCAATTTCAGCACCACCAGCAACGCGGGGGGATGGGTATCCCCCGGTGACACGGTGGCTCTCACGGTCGTCAACGGAGGCACCGGCAATACAACCTGGTATGTTCGCCCGGATGGCGGCACACTCTATTCTTCAACCAATACCAGCGGACAGTGCAGCGGCAAGACGGATGCGCCTTATCCTGGCAGTGGAACCAATGGGAACTGTGCCGCGGGGAGTATCCGTTATCTATGGGCCGACGGAAATACTACTTACCAAATGAAATGGGTAATCAACGGCGGCGATACGGTGATTGTGGCCCAGAATGCGGCCGGCTATAACACAGGCCTGGATAACTATCCAGGTACATGGAGTCCCGTAAACTGCCGGGGAACTGAGGGCGGTTGCAATATGCCTACAATTCCTTCCGGAACGGCGAGCCAGCACACGAAAATCCTGGGCAAGAACTACGCCAGTTGCCATGCGGATTCCGCCAAGACAAGGTTGAATGTCTCCTGGGGAGCTTCAACGGCATTCGATGTCAGGGATTCCCAGTTCGTGGATATTGCCTGTTTTGAAGTAACCGACGAGGCGGCATGCGCCACTAATACTAATTACACAAACACTTGTCACAACAGCACTACCTTGAGTTACGGTGCTTACGGAATTCGTGAATCGGCGCTTACCAGCTATGTGAACTATACCGATCTGTTCATCCACGGACTCGGAGAAGAGGGAATCACTGGTGCAACCGGTGTAGGCGTGGTGGCCAACTATGTCCACCTGCGGGCCATGCCCAGCAACGGCGGCATCAATATGGACGATGTTCCGTGGGGTAACCAAAATATTTCAGTGGCGGGAGGGTTTACCATGACCAACTCCACCACGGAGTTTAGCGGCTGCGTGGAAGAGTATCCGGTCACGCATAACTATCCATACATTGAGTGTAGAGATCAGCCAACAGGCGCACTCGGAGATGGGTTGGGGACGGCCAGCACCACCGGTGACTGGTACTTCGACCACGATATCTGGCAGTACAACTACCAGGACGGTCTGGATCTGGCGCACTCGGGGATGCAGAACCTTACGGTGACCAATTCCCTCAGCCAGGGGAATGAGGGGCAGGCCTTCAAGATCGGGTCGGCGGACAATGTTATTTTCCAAAACAATATTGCCATGGCGAACTGCTTCCGTCTCGGTGAGCTGATCGGCGATGAGCCATCGAGTGCGCTGACTCCGGGTGGTGGACCTCCGGGACTGCTGTATAGCCTATGCCGTGCCAACGGAAATATCTCCTTTCACTTCACCAACGTGGGAACCTTTGCGATTCAGGACAATACCATTGTCGAAACCTCCGATGCGGATACTCCCGTCTCTGTAGGTTGTGAAGCAGGCTGGGACTTCTGCACCAATGCGAACGCCCAATTCCAGAACAATCTAACGATGGGATATCTGGATTTGTTATCGGATTCCGGTGCGCAGATACCGGCACTGTTCTATCTGGGAAATCCGGACCTGCAAAACCAGTCGAATTTTACGTCGACCGACATGCCATCGTTAAACGGGTGGAAAACTCGCAACCATAACCTTTTCTATAACGTGCGGAGCGGATGGTGCCCGACTCCGCTCCAGACCGGGGAAACCTGCGATACCGCAGATCCTCTGTTTACAGGAGAGCCAGCGTCGCCGATCTCTCACGAGTACGATCTGGACAACTTCAATTTCGATCCTTCCTCTAGCAGCCCCGCGATTGGCGCCGGTATAGCCATTCCGGGAATTACAACCGATTACACCGGAGCGACGCGGCCCAATCCGCCCAGCATCGGCGCAATCGAGTAACTCGCACCAGGAACATTGGCCAGCACTGCCCCGCAAAATGCGGGCAATGCTGGCCAATGCTGTTTCATCTTAACGAATCGAGTAAGCATTCTAGTACTCGTTCGGCTTCTGCGACTTGCATATTCAGAATTAACTACTATCTTGGTTGTCGAACGGCGAGGGCGCTTAGAGCAAATAATCAAAGCGTTACAATCAACGGTCGACCATAAGCTTCTGATTCAGGAAAGTATCGCACCAAGTTCTGCGGCTTGCCGCTGTCAATTCAGAGCACGCTTCGCCCATCGAGAAATAGTAGAGAACCGTTTGGTGGCAGATTGGAAATGCGTTGACTTCGTCGGGTTCCACTCCTTTCGTGAGGCTTCTTTCCGCTTGGTTGCTGTGCGGATTGATCTGCTGCTTTTCCTCCCGCGCGCAGACGGAGACGACCGCTTCTTATCAGCAGGCAAGCGGAATATCCGCGCAGCCAGCCAACGTCGGCGATGCAAAAATCCGTGCCACTGCCTACCATGATTCTGGTGAATATCTACGTGACCTGGCATCGGTCGCGGCCCAGGCCGATGTATGGATCGCGCAGCGCGCCCCGCAGGTCCGACGTCCGGCCCTCGTTCTTGATATCGACGAAACTGCCCTGTCGAATTGGGTGGTTATCAAGGCCGATGACTTTGGCCGTATCATCCCGGGTCAATGCACAACCCTACCGGCTGGCCCATGCGGCTGGCGTTCATGGGATATGCTCGGCCGCGATCCTGCTCTTTCTCCTACCCTCAAGACGTTTCGACGTGCGCGAGCGCAGCATGTCGCCGTCTTTTTCATCACTGGGAGACCTGTGTCTCAACGCCGCGCCACAGAAAAAAACCTCCGTGCCGCCGGTTATATTGGTTATGCCCATCTTTATATGGTCGCGGACGGATCGCACTACGCCTCAGCAGCAGACTACAAAACGCCGATCCGAAATAAGATTGAGAACGCCGGCTATACCATCATCGCGAACATAGGCGATCAGCCTTCGGACCTCGCAGGTGGTCATTCCGAGAAGGATTTTCTGCTGCCCGATCCTTTTTACCGCATCCCCTGACGGCTTTTGCACCGCAACGAATATCTCCCCCAGATCCTCGGCTTCGATAGGCTGCTGACCCCAGACCCGCAGTGGCACGTTCGATCCATGGGCAAAACCCTCCATGCAACACGCCAGTTCGCAGCGAAGCCGTCAGGCCTTTGGATCATGCAGGATTGAGTGCGATTGTCGCCGGCAAATCGGAGACGTTTGGCCCGGCTGCAACGAGTTATTGAAGCGAAGCCACCAAATTCTCAATAAGTCGATCAAAGCTTAGATGGTTTGCATTACCCGGCGGAAGGATCGATATGGATGAAGAATCGGATTGGCCCATGGAAGAGGAAGAGCGGCGCGACATCATCAACATCGGTGACGAATTGCCTGGGGACCCGTTGGACGACGGCGAGCCTGGCTGGACAGTATCGCGGCGCAGTTTTGTAAAGGGCGCGGGAGCGGTTACAGGTGCGGCGATGTTGGAGTGGTCCGCTTTCCCAAGCGACATGCAGGCGCAGGCGGGTGTGGATGCGCCTGTGAAGAAGGTACCGGTGACGCTCACAATCAATGGCGAGGAAAAACGGCTCGCAATCGATCCCCGAACCAGCCTGCTTGACCTGATTCGCGAAGACCTGAAGATGACCGGCACGAAAAAAGGATGCGATCACGGACAGTGCGGCGCATGCACGGTGCTGCTGAACGGGCGACGCGTGAATAGCTGTCTCGCTCTTGCCGTCGTTCATCAGGGAGACGATGTCACGACGATCGAAGGTATTGCGAAGGGCGATGTTCTCGATCCGGTGCAGCAGGCTTTTTTGGAGCACGACGGGTATCAATGCGGATATTGCACTCCGGGGCAGATCTGCTCGGCGGTGGGCCTGATTGCCGAAGCGAAAAAGGGCAGCGCCAGCTATGTGACCACGGACCTGACGAAGACTGGTCCCGTCGATCTGACCACGTTGGAAATTCGTGAGCGCATGAGCGGCAACATCTGTCGCTGTGGCGCTTATCCCGGAATCGTGGCGGCAGTTCAGCAGGCTTACAAAAGTTAGGAGAAGCCGTGCAACCATTCGAATATCAACGTGCGGAAAGCACCACAGGCGCGATCGGCGCTCTCGCTGAATCTCCCAAAGCGAAGGTGATTGCGGGCGGAACCAATCTCGTCGATTTGATGAAACAGGAAGTGGAGAAGCCATCGCACCTTGTGGATGTAAATCATCTGAAGCTTGCGGCGATCGAGGAATTGCCAGATGGCGGTTTGCGGCTGGGCGCGCTGGCGCGAAACTCCGACACCGCGGATCATCCGCTGGTCCGCAAGAATTATCCGATGCTGGCGCAGGCGATTTTATCGGGTGCTTCGCCACAGTTACGCAACATGGCCACCAATGGCGGCAATCTGTTGCAGCGAACGCGTTGCTACTATTTCTACGATCCTGCATTTGAGAACTGCAATAAACGCAATCCTGGTAGCGGCTGCGATGCGATTCACGGCTTCAATCGCATCCATGCCATCCTGGGAGCCAGCCCGGAGTGCATCGCGACTCATCCCTCTGATATGTGCGTGGCGCTAAGTGCGCTGGGCGCAAGCGTACGAGTGCGCGGTTCGCGAGGCGAGCGCACGATTTCATTTACGGAATTTCACAGGCTGCCCGGGAAGACGCCGGAGATCGATACGAATCTGCGGCCGGACGAGCTGATCCTCTCCATCGATCTGCCAAAATCGCCGTACGCGGCGCACTCGACTTACATCAAGGTTCGCGATCGCGCCAGCTATGCGTTCGCTTTGGTTTCAGTCGCCGCGGCATTGGATCTGGATGGCAACACCATACGCAGCGCCAGGCTCGCGATGGGCGGCGTGGCCCACAAACCCTGGCGTGCAGAAAACGCGGAGCGGATGCTTGCCGGAAAGCCCATGAGCACCGAGACCTTTCGCATGGCCGCTAACGAAGCCGTTACCGGCGCGCATGGTTACGAGCACAACACTTTCAAAATCGAACTGGCGAAGCATACGATTGTGCGCGCGTTTACAGTGGCTGGGGGGTAGGCATGACAACCATCGGTGAGTCGATCATACGAGTAGACGGGAAGGCGAAAGTCACCGGTATCGCAAAGTACGCAGCGGAATTCGACGTGCCGAATGTCGCATACGCTGTCATGGTGCTGAGCACAGTGGGGAGCGGGCGCATAACAAAAATGAGGACTGCGCAGGCTCAGCGCGCGCCCGGTGTTATCACCATCATGACGCCTTCGAATG
>JBEPVW010000018.1:0-31734 GCA_041690775.1 Acidobacteriota bacterium
TCCTCCACGCCGAAATGCCGCACGGCGTCGAAAATCCAGTACAGCGAGAGGCCAAATTCCCGCTCCCCGCACAGGCGGCCGCGCTCCATCCCGGCGAACAGCGGCTCGAATTCAATATGCCGCCAGTAATAAACGACGCCAACGGACACATAAACCTCGGCATGGAGGACGCCCTGCGCGTGCAGCGCTTCCATCATGCGATATGTGATCAGCTCATAATCCTCGGGCGTGCGCAGTCGCTCTGTGATGGCTTTGAAGGCCAGCATGAATCCGCTGAAGTCTTCGTATTGGTAAAGCCTGCGTGCCGCATCCAGGGTCAGCGGATGGGAGTCGTTGCGCTCGCTCATCTCGACCAGCGTTTCGGGGGAGATGGTGCCTTCCAGATGCAGATGCAGTTCGGCTTTGGGCAGCCCGCGAATCCACGCGATTAGCGCTGCGTGCGGAGTGCCGGATTGTCGCCGGGATGGCATTAGCGATTGGTCCGCTTGCCAGGGGCAAATTCGCTGCGATGGCGGCTGTAGAAGAAATAGATCAATAACCCGATTACCAGCCAGATAAAAAATCGAATCCATGTAAGTACAGGCAGTCCGGCCATCAACAGCACACAGGAGATTACGCTGAGCACGGGAACGACCGGGCCGCCCGGGCACCGGAAGCCGCGATGCCGGCCAGGATCTTTATAGCGAAGGATAATCACGCCAATCGCAACCAGCACAAACGCGAACAGAGTCCCGATATTTGAGAGGTCTGCGAATGTCCCGATATCGAGCAGCCCGGCAGGCAGCGCCACTACGATGCCTGCAATCCACGTGGCCACGGCGGGCGTGCGGAAGCGGGGATGCACCTTGCTGAACATGGTGGGCAACAGGCCATCGCGCGACATGGCGAACCACACCCGCGCCTGGCCGATCTGGAACACAAGGATCGACGAAATCATGCCCAGCAGCGCGCCGATCAGCACGATCAAATGCGTCCAGTGCAGCAGGGAACTGCCGGTGGCATGTGACAGCATTCGCAGGGTGTTGACTTCGGGTGCGGCATCGTCCATCAGTGTGTGCCAGGGGACGAGGCCGGTGAGCACCACAGCGACGCCGACATACAGGATGGTGGCGACCACCAGCGTGGCGATGATGCCGATGGGAACGTCGCGTTGCGGATTCTTGCATTCCTCCGCAGCGGTTGAAACCGAATCGAAGCCGATATACGTGAAGAAGATGATCGAGCCGCCGGTCAGCACACCCGACCATCCGTTGGGTACGAACGGATGCCAGTTGGACGTGTGGATGAAGTGCGATCCCACGGCCACAAATACAAGAATCGCACCGATTTTGAGAAGCACCATAATATTGTTGGTCTCGGCGGATTCACGAATGCCGCGCACCAGAATCACCGTCAACAGCATCACGATAATGAACGCCGGGAAGTTGAAGCCGAAGTGCCAGCCGGGCACATACAGAGTGCGGCCGGCGAGGTCCTGCAGGCCGCCCGGCAGATATGCGGGAGAAATCCAGCGCAGCGCGGGATGAATGCCGACCCAGTCCATCAGATCGACCATATGCGCTGCGAAACCGACGGAGACCGCCATGTTTGAAAACGCGTATTCCAGGATCAAATCCCAGCCGATGATCCACGCAATCAACTCGCCCATGGTGGCGTAGGTATAGGTATAGGCGCTGCCGGCGATGGGGATCATGGAGGCCATCTCGGCGTAGCAGAGGCCGGTGAAAGCGCAGACAACCGCAACCATCAGCAGCGAAATGGCCAGTGCGGGACCCGCTCCTGGCCGCCCGGCGAGCGCGGTATGATGCACCAGAAAATCGAGCACCGGAGTGTTCAGCACCGAGGAGGCGCTGGAGGTCTGGCCGGCAATTGCCGTGCCGATGACGGTGAAAATGCCCGAGCCGATGACCGCGCCGATGCCCAAAGCGGTGAGCGACAACGGGCCGAGGGTTTTCTTCAGCCGAGTCTCGGGATTCTCGGAGTCAAGAACCAGCTTGTCGATGGATTTTGTGGCGAAGATCTGTTTCGACAGGGCGTGGCTCCCGGAAGTGCGTCTCGTTCCGTAAGGCGGAATCGAGCGAACCATTCTGAACGGAGCGCCGCGGAGTGAAGAATCCAGAGGACATTCGCCCGATACGCGGCGCCATTATCTTCTGGATTCTTCGCTGTGCTCAGAATGACGAACGTCAATCGTGAATCAAAACCGTTTCTACCGTTTGGCAGCCCCGCGAGCCGCTTTCTTCAGCTTCTGTTTGTTGGAGCCGCGTGGAACGGTGCGCTTTGCCTTGGGGGCGGCCTTTTTGCGGGCCGTCCGCTTTACTTTTTTCCGTTCCGCTGTGTCGGTAATCGTCTTTGTATTTGCCATCTGCCTGGGAAACTCTCTCTCTTTTTTTAAGCTAATTTGATTCTTAAAATCCTGCTACACACGCTAGAAAATGGAAGCGTTCAAACACGCTCCAGTTGCGCGAACTTCTCCACCAGCTTTTTTACTCCGAACCGAGAAAATTGTACCGTAATTTTCGCGTCTTCCCCGTCTCCTTCGCGCCGGAAGACCACGCCCTCGCCGTATTTGGGATGGCGAACGCGCTGGCCGCTGCGAAAGCCGGTGACGCCGGACAGCTCCGCGACCGGCAATTTGGGGCGTGGAAACTTCTGTCCCCTGGCACCGAAAAATTGAGCAATGTTGTCGATTGAGCCGCCGTTCTGAACGCGGGAATTCCGCGGCCCTGTACGCGGTCCGCCTGCGACCTGCTCCGGCGAGTCTGAACTCTGGTCCTCGTCTTCGTAGTTCCAATGCGACCCGGTCGCTGTCCGTTGATTTGGCGAGCGCGTGGACTGCGCGGCGTAGCCGCCCCATGTGTCGGCTGGAACCGGAGCGCTCAGGTCTTCGATCAGATGTCCGGGAATCTCACCCAGGAAGCGCGATGGCGTGGAGTGTTCCGGCGAATCGTTTCCATAGCGCCGCCGGTAACGCGCGCGCGTGACCAGCAGTGCGTCCATGGCGCGCGTGATCCCGACATAGCAGAGACGCCGTTCCTCTTCGAGGCCTTCGCCGTCGTTGATGGTGCGTGAATGGGGGAACAGCCCTTCTTCCATGCCGGAAAGAAAAACGAGAGGAAATTCCAGCCCCTTGGCCGCATGCAGCGTCATGAGGGTGACGCGCGATTCGGGATCGTACTTGTCCGTGTCGCTGACCAGGGCCGCGTGGTCGAGAAACTCGGCAAGCGTTTCGCCGCGCTCGTGGGCGTCCTGCGCGGCGTTGACCAGCTCCCGCAGGTTCTCAATGCGCGATTGCGACTCGGGAGTCGCTTCATCTTCCAGCACGCGGATGTAGCCGCTGCGGTCAATCAGGAATTTCAGCAGTTCCGGAAGCGTGGCGGGACCGCCCGGTTTGCGGAAGGCGCTTTCTTCGGTCGATGGGAGCGCGGCTGACTTCGTGTCCTGCGCGGACAAAACTTTACCGGCGATCGGCCTGGCGGCACTGGCAAACGGCGAGAATTCCGCGGGGTCGAACGCCGCGGCGAGATCGTTGTCGCTGCCGCCCTCGTCGAAGCCGCCAAACTCAAAGCTGGTGTCGGCACTGCTGCTTGTCGGTAGATTCATTTGTTCGTCGGGGGCATGGGTGCTGGACGCAGCGATGTCCTGCTCGAGTTTTTCCGCAAATCCGGGTGCCAGCATGGCCCGTGCATCTTCGATCATGCGGCGAAATCCTTCAAGAGCCGCGATTGCCCGTGCCGAGACCAACCGCTGCGCAATCGTTTCCCGCATCGCGTCCCAGGTGCTGACGCCGGTTTCAAGCGCCAGCCGTTCGATTGTCTCTAGCGTCGTTTTGCCGATACCACGCGGCGGAGTGTTGATCGAACGCTGCAGGGCAATCGAGTCGCTCGGGTTGATCACCAGCTTCAGATAGCTGAGCATGTCCTTGATTTCCGCGCGGTCATAAAAAGAAAATCCGCCGACCATGGTGTACTGGATGCCGTAACGGCGCAGCGCTTCTTCCACCAGGCGCGACTGTGAGTTGGTGCGATAGAGCACGGCGATGCGCGGCGGATCGGCGTCGTTGCAAGTCTGGCGGATATATTTCTGGATGTAGTCGGCGATGAACAGCGCTTCGCCTTCGCCGTCGAGCGCCTCGTAATAGCCGATCTGGCCGCCGCCATCGCGCGAGGTCCACAGCGTTTTCCCTTTGCGCTGGATGTTGTTCGCGACCACCGCTCCGGCCGCTTCCAATATCACCTGGGTCGAGCGATAGTTCTGTTCCAGCCGAATGATTTTCGTGTTCGGAAAATCTTTTTCAAACTCCAGAATGTTTTTGATGTCCGCGCCGCGCCAGGAATAAATGCTCTGGTCCTCGTCGCCGACCACGCAGATATTGTGTTCTTCGCCCGCCAGCATCTTCATCAATTCATATTGCGGTCGATTCGTGTCCTGGTATTCGTCGATCAGGATGTAGCGAAAGCGCCGGTTGTAATAGCCGCGGACCTCCGGTGCGGAGCGCAGCAGGCGCACCGCCTCCAGCAGCAGGTCGTCGAAGTCGAGAGCGTTGGCGCGCTCCAGTTCCTTGCTGTAAATGTCGTACAGGTGGGCGATGCGCTCCGTTTTCGGGTCCTGCGATTGAAGGTAAATTTCCTGGGGATCGAGCATGTGGTTCTTGGCCCAGGAAATCCGCGACAGCACCATGCGTGGCGTCAATTGCTTGTCGTCGAGTCCCAAACGCCGCATGGCCTGCTTGACGAGCGCCTGCTGCTCCGTCTCGTCGTAGATGACGAAATCCTTCGTGCGGCCACGGCCGCCTTGTCCTTCTTGTCTAGGGCGACGCAATGCCTCGATATCGCGGCGCAGCACGCGCACGCAGAAGGAATGAAAGGTCGAGAGCAGGGGCCGCGCCAGGCTGCGATGGTCCAGGAGACGCTCCACGCGCTCCGCCATCTCAGCGGCAGCTTTATTGGTAAACGTAACCGCCAGAATCGCATCGGCAGGCACGCCGCGTTCCTCAATCAGATAGGCGATGCGATGCGTGATCACCCGTGTCTTGCCCGAGCCCGCGCCGGCAAGGATCAGCAGCGGCCCGTCTACGTTCTCTATGGCCGCACGTTGCGGCGGATTCATGTTTTCAAGCAATCGGGACACGAAAGGGAAGACTCCTGCTGTTTCCGCCGCAACCATGCGCGAGACCGCGGCAACACTCCAGTGTATCGCGCTGCAAGGCGCAATTTTTCCGCGATATCCTGAAGGGCAGATGTCGAAACTGAAAACAATTTGTGTGTACTGCGGTTCCTCTGACGGATCGCGTGAGGTCTATCGCAACGCCGCGCGCGAGATGGGCACCGCAATCGCGCAGGCGGGTTTCCGGCTGGTCTACGGCGGTGGTTGTGTCGGACTGATGGGCATCGTTGCCGATGCTGTCCTTTCCGCGGGCGGCGAGGCCATCGGGATTATTCCGCAATATCTCGTCGATCGCGAAGTGGCGCATCGCGGCCTGACGGGATTGCAGATTGTCGACACCATGCATCAGCGCAAATACCTGATGGCGGAGCTGGCAGACGCTTTTGTTGCGCTGCCCGGCGGTTACGGCACACTGGACGAGTTATGCGAGGTGCTCGGTTGGGCGCAGTTGGGATTGCACGAAAAGCCCGTGATTTTGCTCGACACAGAGGAGTATTGGCAATCGTTGTTTGCGATGCTCGATCACGCTGTGGTGGAGGGATTCTTGAAGCCGGAGAACCGCAGTAACGCCTTGCGGGCATCGTGCGTTGCGGAAGTCCTTACGATTTTGCAGCGGGCGTAGCGGAACCTTCTGTACATGCGCGGCACTGGCAGATGGACCTCAGGTAATGCCAGGAATAAATCCCGCTGGTGTGGCCATCGTTCCAGTCGAAGCCGATCGCATATCGACCAACCGTCTGAACTTTCTTGGGACGCAGAGCCGCCTTGAACATGGGCAGCGCAGTTTTCGGCTGCGGCTTCTGCTGGCCCGGTTCTCTGCCGGTGGCTTCGCGCTCTTCAATACATGTGGCGCATGGGCAGGCATCGCGCAGAAACGCAAACGTCCAGTGGCTGGAGTGGCCGTCTTTCCAGTCAATCTCGACGCCGGTGCCTTCCGTCTGGTTTACCCGGACATGCTCAGGATGGATGGCGTCGGAGGGTCGTTCCCGGTCCTGTTGTGCGGTCGCCTTGCGGGCCGCATCCTCGGGCACGAAGCGGATTCCCTCATGGCTCATAGTATTTGTATGCCTGACTTCAGTTGGTTTTTGCGTGATTCCGCCGCCGCTGAAATCCAAGCCCCTGCAGGCACAAAGTAATCGCCGTGCCTACTACAAGAATAGCAACGAAGGGCACGTGCTGCTTTTCCATCGCCTGGTATGCGACAGTGTGCAAAATCGCCAGGACAAAAAGCAGATAGTTCCATTGCTGTAGTTTTTTCCACCGCGGGGTGCTCAAAGCACGAAGTGCGTAGTCATTCGACGTGGCAAACAAAAGCAGCAGGATGACGGTGGCAAGAAGGCCCGTTTCATTTGCGAAGCCAAACAGGTCGTGGCGCAAGGAAATCAGGTGTGGCCCTTCGCTTCGTTGATAGACAAAATACAGCCATGGACGGCCACGAAGATGCACATTGAGGCCAACGACGGTGTGGGCGATGCCCAGGATTCCGGCCCAGATACCGATGTCCCGCCGCAGGTCGCTGGAAACGGGCGTCCGTGTCCCGCGCAGCAAATTCCAAGGACCGATCCACAGCGTGATCACCAGCAGCAGCAAGGCGCAATAACCGGTGGCAAAGCTCGTCCGAGTGACGATGTCGGAATATGGACGAGTCGTGTAGAGCAGAAAAACACCAATGGCGGTAGCGATCAACAAAAAGAGGTGATGCGTTGCCAGTCGGTGCAGCAGACGTTTCTGAGTAACTGTAGGCATGAACGCCGTATCCTCAAAGATCAATAACCTGGACTGTTAAACGAACAATGCCCGGCATCATCGAATTTTCCAGAAGAAGTAGAGAGTGACAAAGCAGCCGATCGAAATAATTATCGCGCGCATACCGTGGGGCTTATGTTTTCGCGCCAGGTGCGCAGTCGCATACCCTCCGGTACTCGCCGCAATCATCATCAGTACAGCGTAGTGCCACAGGACAGCGCCATAGATCAGAAATGTGACCGCGGCGATGCTTCTTGACACGCTGATCGTCACTGTTTTCAGTGCGTTGATTTCGTGGACGTTCTCGATACCGGCAATACTCAGTATCCCCATCAGCAGAAGTCCAGAGCCGGCGCCAAAAAAGCCGACATACAAGCAGACGATAAAAATTCCGACCGGCAGAAGAATGCGGGCCATCGGCCCCAGTCCGCTGACGTGAGAATGGTTTGTTTGAGAAAGCCGGCGATGCAGCGGGGGCCCGAAGGCGAAAATCAGAGTTGCTGCGAACAGCAGCCAGGGCACCATCTGAAAAAACAATTCCTGCTGTGTCGCCATCAGCAGCCGTGCTCCCAGAAAGCCCCCCGCCAGAGCCGCCAGCACCAAAGGCAGCAGCAAAGACCGGTAACGTCGCAGCTCCCTGCGATACGCGAAAGCGGATGTCAGTTCAGCTGGCAGCAGAGACACCGTATTGGTCGCGTTGGCCTGCACCGGCAGCACGCCGATCTGCAATAGCGCCGGGAAAGACAGAAGGGATCCGCCGCCGGCAACGGCGTTGATGCTACCCGCTAAAAATGAAGCAGCCGCCAGCCAGGCGGCATGAAAGGCTGAAGAAGGCAGCATTAATAGAGATTGTAACGTGACGGAACCGAATGGAATTCAGATTAACGGCAACAAGGGAATATCAACCGATTTTCCAAAAGAAATACGTTGTGGCCACGCAGCCGATTCCAATTACCAGGATGCGAACTCCGCGGGGCTTGTATTTCCGGGCAAAATGCGCGCTCGCGTATCCCCCGAGGCTGGCCGCAATCATCATCAGCACCCCATAGTGCCAGATCACGGCGCCATAGAGCACAAACGTGACGGCAGCCACGGTATTCGATGTGCTTGTAATTACAGTTTTTAATGCATTGATCTCATGCACGCTGTCGATGCCGGCGAAACTCAGCAGCGCCATAATCAACAGACCAGCGCCGGCGCCAAAAAATCCGACGTAGAGAGACACGCCAAAGATGCCAATGGGTAGAAGGATCCGCACCAGAGGCCGCAACCCGGTAGCGTGAGCAACCGGTTTATTCCGAAAGAGGCGGCGCTGCAAAGGCGTACCAACGGCAAATAACAGGGTCGCCGCGAGCAACAGCCAGGGCACCATGTGGAGAAAGACATCCTGCTGCGTTGCCAGCAGTAGCCGCGCCCCCAGCAGCCCACCGGCGAACGCAGCCACAAGCAGCGGCAGCAGCAGGGAGCGATAGCCTCGCAGTTCCCGTCGGTAAGCAGCTGCGGACGTGAATTGGCCCGGCAGCAGCGCGACCGTATTGGTGGCGTTGGCATGCACGGGCAACACGCCCACCTGCAGAAGCGCAGGAAATGACAGTAAAGAGCCGCCGCCCGCCACCGCGTTCATGCTGCCGGCAAAGAAGGACGCGACCGTCAACCATACGGCATGAAGAGTCAAAAAAGGCGGCATTGATTCGATTGTAACTTCGATGAAAACGGCGAAAAGGCAAAGCCGGAGAGGAACAGTTGAGGAGCGCTGATATAAAGAAATACTATAGACAAAATAAAGTAATTCTATTGTGGTTTACGTCCCATGCCAGTTCACGTAAGGTTTGAATAGCGATTCATTCCGTAGTAAAACCTGTCTCCGCACAATCGATTCTTCCGTACAAGCTGGACGGAGCGGTTCATCTAATTTTTCTAAGGAGATTCATGTCCAACGAACTTCGCGATTTCCTGGCGCTCTCGTATGAGGAACTGGAGCAGTTGAACCTGCGGGCCAAAGAGCAGCGCAAAAACCGGGTCGCTCCGCACAAAATCCAGGAAGACCGCCTCAAATATCTTACGGATGAGAAGCGGATCAAGGCGGTCACGGTCCTGTTCAGCGACTTGGAAGGCCGCCTGCACATGCTCGACTACGACAAGAAATTCCTCCTGAAAAGCTGGGACAATCTCACCTTCGACGGCTCGTCGATCCGCGGATTTACCGCGCAGCGGGAAAGCGATTTGCGGCTCGGTATCGATTGGAGCGCATTCTACTGGGCTCCCGCGGATATGTTTGGCGGCGGCAAGGTTTTGGTCTTTGGAGAAGTCATCGACAAGAACGGCTCGCTCTATTCCGCCGATATTCGCAGCGTACTGAAGCAGTTTGCGCAGGACCAGTTCGACCAGGAAGGCTACACGCTGAATGCGGCGAATGAGATTGAAGGATTTCTCTTCGAAGGCATTGACGCCGAGCAACGCTATCACGAGACGGGACAATTCGAATACGTCAATACGGGCGGGTATTATCACTCACTGCCGGGCGATCCGTTGCGCACCTTCATCGATACCACGGCGGAAGTACAGCGCGCGATGGGTTTCGAGAACGAGAAAGACCATCCCGAGGTTGCGCCCTCGCAGTTCGAGATCAACTACAGCTACAGCGAGGTCGTTGCTGCCGCAGACCAGATCCAGCTGTACAAACTGGTCTGCCGCCAGGTGGCGACGCGGATGGGATTGACCGCTTCGTTCCTGCCAAAGCCAGTGGTCGGCGTCAACGGCAGCGGAATGCACACCAATATTTCTGTCAGCAAAAAAGGGAAGAACCTCTTCTGGGATCCAAAGGGCGAAGAGAAACTCAGCAAGTTTGCCTGGGCTTTTGGCGATCGCATCCTGACGCATGGCAACGACATCTGCCTGCTGCTGAATGCCAGCGTAAATGCCTATCGTCGGCTTGATCCGCACTTTGAAGCTCCCAACCAGATCAAGACCTCCGCCACAGATCGGGGCTCCATGGTCCGTGTGCCGATCGGAAATGAGAAGAGTTCCCGCATAGAGGTCCGCTCCGTCAGTCCGGACGCGAACCCTTACTTGGTGCTGTATTCGATCTTCAAGGCTGGGCTGCAAGGCTCCACGGCGAAGATCAAAAATCTGCGCCAGGCGCAACGCTACCTGCCGGACAACATCTACACGGCGCTTGAGAACTTTCGCGACTCGGAGTGGACAACGACGCTGCTGGGAACCGACGTCAAGACGCGGTACGCGGATTTGAAGCAGGGCTCCGCCGACCGGTGTCCGCGTCTACTGGGAACGTTCGTGAAGGCGCCCGAGGTGCAGTATCACCACGATGTGTATAACCAGTTCCTCTGGAACAAGTTCTAAACGGCGCGGCATGCGACAAGGTGGCATGGCTTCGGCCATGCCTCTTTTGCCAGAGACGCTGGCAGCTATCCGCCGAGCGCGTGGCCCGCGCAGAATCCCGATGCCCAGGCCCATTGAAAATTGAAGCCGCCCAGGTGTCCGGTTACATCGACAACCTCGCCGATGAAAAACAACCCTCGCACTCTGCGGCTCTCCATTGTCTTTGCAGAGAGTTCAGACGTATCGATGCCCCCGGCCGTCACTTCCGCCTTGGCGTAGCCTTCGGTCCCGGCAGGAGTGATCGTCCAGCGATGAAGTTGCTGTTCCCACAATGCGAGGGAGCGATTCGTCCAGTCTGCCGGTGGATGCAGCGCCAGCCAGCGTTCTGCGAGGCGTTGCGGCAGTATGTCGCGCAGAATATTTTTTGCCGTGGCAGCATCCCGGGGGATACGGGGATCGCGCAGCGAAGCTGTCCATTCCTTTCCGGGCGCAAGATCGAGTTCAATCGGCTCACCCAGTTTCCAATAGGAAGAAATCTGCAGAATGGCCGGTCCGCTCAGCCCACGATGAGTAATTAGCATCTGTTCGCAAAAACTCTGCGTGTCAACCCGCGCCTCAACGCCGGTCGAAAGGCCCGCGAGGTCGCCATAATCGGCGAGATCATCGGCGGAGAACGTGAGCGGCACCAGCGCTGGACGACAATCGCGCACAGCAATTCCAAATTGGCGGGCCAGATCATAGCCAAACGCCGTCGCGCCCATCTTTGAAATCGATAGCCCTCCCGTGGCGACTACCAGCGCCGCCGCGGAGAATTCGGCATCTGCGGTGTCAACCTGAAAGCCGATGCTATGCCGGACTTTTTTCACGTCGGCATTCAGGAAAATCTGTACGCCCGCCGCGCGGCATTCTTCCTCCAGCATGGAAACGATCTGCTGCGCGGAGCGGTCGCAGAAAAGCTGCCCCAGCGTTTTCTCGTGATATGGAACGTTGTGCCGTTCGACCAGTGAAATAAAATCCGCTGGCGTATAGCGGGCCAGGGCGGACTTTGCGAAATGCTGATTCGCGGAGAGGAAATTGTCCGGGCTGCAGTAAAGATTTGTGAAGTTGCAGCGGCCGCCGCCGGAGATCAGAATCTTTTTGCCGATGCGGTCGGCGTGCTCCAGCACAGCGACGCGCTTGCCATGTTTTCCAGCTTCAATGGCGCACATCAGGCCCGCCGCACCCGCGCCGAGAACCAGTACATCGAAGATTTTGGCGGAAGAGTGAGTCACAGGTCAGAGGATGGTCGCGCTTTCATTATGCCCCGCCGGGCCGCGATATTCTTATTGCAGCATGAACGAAGGCAAGCCACAGTCGATCATTGGGTTTCATCAGGATGACGATGAGGATTGGGTCGCGGACCTATCCTGCGGCCATACTCAGCATGTGCGCCATCGGCCGCCCTGGACGCTTCGCCCCTGGGTTGTCAGCGAAGCGGGTCGCCAGCAACATCTTGGCGTCACTCTGCTGTGCAAAAAATGTCTGGAAGAGGAATGACTCCCATCTAGCGCGCCTCTATGCGGCTGTGGGCGACGATGGCGGAAACTGCCGTCCCTTGGGCTTGCGGGTGAGCAGGAAAAAGATGCCAAGCACGATGAAGATTGTCACCATTCCCGCCAGCCCCAGAATGCGCAAAATCGCGACCGTATATTTTCCCGCCGCTGGATTGTAATTGCAGCAATACAGCAGGAACAGATCGCTCATGGTACCAATCTTGTGATTGGAAGCCTCGACCATGGCCAGGCGAAGGTCGCGCGGGGCATATTCAATTCCGGCGAAATATTTGGAAAGCCGTCCATCCGGGGTCGCAACCATGATTACGCTGGAGTGCGCGAACTGGTCCATCTTGCCATCGGGCCCCTGCACGCGGACGTAGTGGAATCCAGTAGCGTTCGTCAGCGCGTCGATCGCAGGCTGCGCTCCGGTAAGGAAATGCACGCCAGAGGCAGCGAAGGGATCGCCCAGCCAGCCGAGAAAGCGCTGCTTCTCCGCCGCGGCTTGCTGCGGCGTATCCCCGGGATCGAAGCTTGTCACCACCACTTCATAATCCTTGCCCGCCTTCAACCCGGTCTGTTTCAGAGAATTTGCCGCGCCGCGCATCACCTGCGGACATAGCATGGTGCAGCTGAAGTAGACCTGGGCCAGCACGACGGGTTTGCTGCCAAAGTACTGGCCGAAGGAAACACTCTTGCCGGAAGCATCCACAAACTTAGCGGTCAAAGGCAGTTCGTTGTTCAGATTTTGTGCGATGCCCGCGTGTTTCAGATAGCTGGGCAGTCCCCGCTGCACGTTGCCGGTTGCAGGTTGATTGGCAGAGTATTGCGCCCGGCAGGTCAGCGTTCCCGCGGCGAAAAGAAGTGCGATCGGCAGCGCATAGCAGACAGGGAAGTCGCGGAGAGATGTATGCGGAAATATATTTCGAGTCCTACGCATTCGCGAATCCTTTGGATGGTGGGCGGGTCGTACGGCACGCCTACCTCTTATGGTAGCTGAGTGCAGAGCGTTACGCCGACGTGAAGAAAGCGGCATCTACCAGCCAGATTTTGCCGACAGCCGAAACGGAATGGTAGCCTGATAAGTAAATCCATTATTCGCATTGGAGAAAGTACTCGATGCAGGCAAGTTACAGCGGTGTCGCGCTTCCCAAAGATGGCGCGCCAATTCAATACTCAAACGGAACATATCAGGTCCCCGACAATCCCATCATTCCCTACATTGAAGGTGACGGCACCGGCCGCGACATCTGGCGCGCTTCGCAACGTGTCTTCGACGCCGCCGTCGCAAAGGCATACGGCGGCAAACGTGCGGTCAAGTGGTTCGAGATTTTTGCCGGAGAGAAGGCCTATGCGCGCTTCCAGAACTGGCTGCCGGACGACACCGTGCAAGCTGCGCGCGATCTGCGCGTCTCCATCAAAGGTCCGCTGACAACTCCAGTGGGCGGTGGCATCCGTTCGTTGAACGTAACCCTGCGCCAGACGCTGGATCTTTATTCCTGCATCCGTCCGGTGCGCTATTACCAGGGCGTGCCCAGCCCGGTGAAGCATCCCGAGAAGCTCGATATCGTCATTTTTCGTGAGAACACAGAAGACGTATATGCCGGCATCGAATTCAAGCAGGGAACTACCGAAGCGAAAAAAGTGCTCGACTTCCTCAACAACGACATGCTGGCCGGCACGAAGAAAAAGATTCGCGATGACTCCGGCATCGGGATCAAGCCGATCTCGATCACGGGGACCAAGCGCCTGGTGCGTGTTGCGATTCAGTTTGCTCTCAAGCATGGCCGCAAATCGGTCACGCTGATGCACAAGGGAAACATTCAAAAATTTACCGAGGGCGCATTCCGCGAATGGGGATATGAAGTTGCCGTCGACGAATTCCGCGACTCCATTATTACCGAACGGGAGAGCTGGATTCTTGGCAACCTCGAAACAAATGCCGGCCTGTCGGTGGAACAGAACGCTGCCTTGATTGAGCCCGGCCTGGAGCATGCACCACAGAAATTCCGCGACCAGATTTATGCGGAAGTGAAACACGCAATCGACAGCATCGGCGCCAGTCATGGAAACGGCAAGTGGAAGCAGAAGCTGCTCATCAATGATCGCATCGCCGACTCAATTTTTCAGCAGGTGATCGTGCGCCCCGATGAATACAGCGTGTTGGCGACGTCCAACCTGAATGGCGACTATATCTCCGATGCGTGCGCAGCGCAGGTAGGCGGACTTGGAATTGCGCCAGGCGCTAACATCGGCGATGGCTACGCAGTTTTTGAGGCGACCCACGGCACAGCGCCAAAGTACGCCGACAAGGACGTCATCAATCCCGGCTCGGTTATGCTGTCCGGAGTCATGCTGTTCGACTTCATCGGCTGGAATGAAGCGGCCCGGCTGATCGAAAAATCTATGGAGCGAACCATCCAGCAGAAATTTGTCACCTACGATTTTGAGCGGCAGATGCAGGGCGCCACGAAAGTTGGCACCAGCGAATTCGCTACTCGCATGATCGAAAATATGGATGCATCAAAATAGGTTGTCATTCCGAGCGTAGCCGAGGAACCTCGCGTTTCTCCGGCGGCACGACAAAGCTCAAATTCGGAGACATTGCGTAAAGGAGAACCATGAGGAAGAAAGTATCGATTGTAGGCGCGGGAAATGTAGGAGCAACTACCGCGCATTGGATTGCCGCAAAGGAGTTGGCTGACATTGTGTTGGTCGATGTTGTGGAAGGCGTGCCACAGGGCAAGGCGCTCGATCTGCTGGAGGCCATGCCGATCGAAAAACGTGACGTACATGTTGTCGGGTCAAACGATTACGCAACTACCGCGAACTCGGACATCGTCGTCATCACGGCTGGCATCCCACGCAAGCCCGGTATGAGTCGCGACGATCTGCTGCACACCAACTACAAGATCATGTCGGATGTCGTTAGCAAAGTTGTGGCCGCATCGCCGGACTGTTTTCTTATCGTTGTTTCGAATCCGCTCGATGCCATGGCGCAGGCGGCTTTCAAGCTGTCGAAGTTCAACCGCGAGCGCGTAATTGGTATGGCTGGCGTACTCGACTCGGCCCGTTTCCGCTCATTTATTGCGGAAGAATTGAAAGTGAGCGTCGAAAACGTCACCGCGTTTGTTCTGGGCGGCCACGGAGATACCATGGTCCCGCTGCCGCGGTACTCGACGGTGGCTGGAATTCCCATCACGGAGTTGATGGACAGTGCCACCATCGAGCGGCTGGTTCAGCGTACCCGCGTCGGCGGTGCCGAGATCGGGGAATACTTGAAAACCGGCAGCGCCTTTTACGCGCCTTCCTCCGCCGTGGTCGAAATGGTAGAAGCCATTCTCAAGGACAAGAAAAAGATTCTGCCATGCGCCGCGTACCTGGAAGGCGAATACGGAATCCACGGGTTGTTCGCGGGCGTGCCCTGCAAGCTGGGCGCTCGCGGTCTGGAAGAAATTATTCAGATCAAGCTGACACCGGAGGAGCAGGAGGGTCTGCAAAAAAGCGCCGATTCTGTGAAGAAACTCTGCGCCGTGATTGGCGTCTAACGGACGATTCAAATGGAAATAAAAGCCCGCTCACATGAGCGGGCCTTTGTTCCACACACCTCAAACGCCGCAAATTACCAGGGCAGTGTCTTGCCAAGATGTACATAGGTGCCCGTAGGGCCATCGCTGGGCAGCGTAGCTAAAGCGACCGTTGTTTTGGCGCCCTCGACAACGCTAAGCGGTGCGGCATCGGTTCCCAAATCCGTTTTCACCCAGCCTGGATGGGCCGAGTTCACCTTGATGCCGGTATCGCGCAGTTCATGCGCGAGATGAACGGTAAATGCGTTCAACGCGGTTTTGGATGAGTTATAGCCAAATGGCTTCAGGCTATAGATGGGGGATTTCGGATCGCTATGGTTGGCAAGCGAAGCTTGCAAACTGGACAAATTTACGATCCGGGCCGCTGAAGCCTTGCGGAGCAACGGCAGCAGCGCCTGCGTCAACATGACCGGCCCGAAGAAATTTGTGTCGAAGGTTTGCTCCAGGGTTTCGAGCTTGATTGTGCTGGTATCGTTATTGGCCCACTCGCCCTCGATCATGATTCCGGCATTGTTGACCAGAATATCCAGCTTGCCGAAATGTTCGCCGATAAATTTGGTGGCGGCATCGCGATCCGTGGCGTCGGTAATGTCGAGTTTGAGCGCGCGGGCATCGATTCCATCTGCCTGAAGAGCCTTCGCAGCCTGTTCCGCCTTGGCAAGATCGCGCGCACCTAGCAATACAACGACGCCGCGCTGACCAAGCTGGCGTCCGGTTTCAAGCCCGATTCCCTTATTCGCGCCGGTTATCAGCGCAACCTGTTTTTCCTGTTTCATCGATGCTCCTCCATACCTCGCTGCTTTAAGGATTCCGAGAAAAGGAAAAAGTTGCAAAGCATCGTGGAGGGCTGGAACTCGATTTTCCCAACACAACCTGACAAGATGTTTTCAGAATGACAACATCTTGTCAGGTATTTAGCGAATCAGGCGACTTGCTCGATCTCGACCTTCTCAATCACAACCGGCTTGCGTGGCTTATCCGTGCGGTCACGATCCACTTCCGAGATTTTTTCAACGATGTCCTGACCCTCGACGACTTCCCCAAAAATGGTGTGATTGCCGGTTAACCAAGGCGTGGGCGCAACGGAGATGAAGAATTGCGAGCCGTTGGTATTTGGACCGGAGTTGGCCATTGCCAGCTTGCCGGCCTTGTCGAAGCCGTGCGGCGAGCCCTTGGTCTCATCCTCAAACTTGTAGCCCGGTCCTCCGAAGCCCGTGCCCGCGGGATCGCCGCCCTGGATCATGAACTTTGGAATCACCCGATGCAGAATGGTGCCATCGTAGAGCTTGTCCTTCGATTTCTTGTTGTTCGTCGGGTGTGTCCACTCGCGTTTTCCTTCGGCGAGCTCGACAAAGTTCGCTACCGTTTTGGGCGCATCTTTTTCATGGAGACGACAAACGATTTTGCCTTCCGAAGTATGGAAAACTGCGTAGGTTCCAGGCGCGTTGCTCATAAACGTTGGTACTCCCTCGATAGAAATGATGAATCGAATCTTTGCTTACGGATGAGTTGTTGTCCCACCCGCCGGCGGCGCAGCAGGTAGTGGAGGCAGCGGTTGTCCAGGTTGCACGATGGTTACTTTGTTGAGATATACCGGCTCCAGGGGTTTGTCCCGGCCGTTGCGCGGCACCTGCGTAATCGACTCCGCCACCAGCACGCTGGCCGGATCGCACTGGCCGAAAAGCGAGTAGTGCTGGTCGAGAGACGGTTGGGGGCTCACGGTGATAAAGAACTGCGAACCGTTGGTGTTTGGTCCGGCATTGGCCATAGCCAGCCGTCCGGCGACGTCGAAATTCAGGTCTGGCGTTACTTCGTCATTGAAGTAATAGCCGGGATCCCCCGACCCCGTACCTATCGGGTCGCCGCCCTGGATCATGAATCCAGGAATGACGCGATGAAAAGTTGTGCCTTCATACAGCGACTTACCGTGCATCTTTTTGTGCGTGCCCGGGTCGGTCCATTCTTTACTGCCCGTCGCAAGTCCAATAAAATTCGCCACGGTTTGCGGCGCTTCCTTGGAATAAAGGCCGCACGTCATCCTGCCCATCGTGGTGTCGAACACCGCGGTCGGGCCTGTCGGTGCAAGCGCCGCCTCCACGTGCGCCGTCGTCCCGGGCTCATCTGGAAGGGCTCCGCTTTGACCGGTTGCAGAACCGGATGAACCGGGAGGCGAAATCTTCTGTTCCTGCTGGCTCTGTGTGCCGTTCGAGTTCTGGGTCGCGGAACTGGACCCGCCATCGGTTTGCGGCGTCGCGCCCTGCTGGGCATATGCACAGAAACTTAGCGGGACGAATGAAAGGATAAGAGCGAGACGAAGAGTTGAACGAAACATTATTGATATTGTAACGGGTCAGGTCCACGCTGGAATCCATTCGTCCGACCTGTAGCTTCGCACCGCTCGGCTGTTTCCCCTTCGCGGCACATGCACATACCGTGCGTGCTTCGACCGACGGGCATGCGCCAATAGATTGGATTACCTCGGACCCCGAGAAAACAACCGTTGCCAGACCGGAGCGCCTGCCCTCGAGAGGCATGTAAAAACTACCGCTCCGACACGTTATTGCAGGTAACCTTCGATTCCCAAAATAGAACAAATAGCAAGAGTAGTAACCCGCAAGTAACATATCCGCCAATACCCGGCCGTTTAGTCAGCGTAGCTTACGAACAACACTAGTTTCTGTGCAACAAGCTGGTTAAATTTGGCATCGTGCGTGCATCTGTAAGCGCACAACCACCCTTTTGCATGTAGGTTTTACCCGTACTGGAGATCGAATGCGCTCCTCGCTACCTCCCCCCGCATGCGCGGTTTTGATGTCGTGTCTTTTTCTGTTTGGCTGCAGTGGGACTACGCCCTTCCATGGGGGCCCAGGCTCCGGAACATCTACGCCGCCGGTTACTATTCCGGTTACCGTGCCGGTTACTGTGAATCCAGGGCCGCCTGTGCAACAAGCCTCCGTTTCGGTGATGGTTAGCGATCCGGCAGCTTGCAAAGCTCCCAACGGCCCGCTGGCGCACGTCTACATGACGATCGCCGACGTCAAAGCTAGCCCCAACGCCGAAGCAGCGGCGAATGATTCCAGCTTCGTCGACCTTACTCCGGACCTGGCCCAGGCGCCGCAACAGGTGGATCTGCTTGGCCAGGCCAGCAACAAGTGCTTTCTTGCGTCGCTCGGAGTGGGCCAGGAGGTGGCCGCAGGGGACTACAAGCAGATTCGCGTGATTCTGGCGCCCGACTCATCCGCGTCCGCGGTTCAGAACAACGCTTGCGGCGCATCCTACGCGAATTGCGTGGTTCGAACGGACCATACCCTGCATGATCTGCAGCTATCCGCCGAGACCACTAGCGGAATCGAAATTCCTGTAAGCCAGATTGCTAACGGCAGCATTGGAATCAATGCTGGCGAGCAGCCATCTATCGATTTAAATTTTGATACATGTTCGTCGATCATGCTGACTGCGGACGGCGGCTACAAATTCAAACCGGTGTTGCACGCCGGCCTGGTTTCTGCGACGGGCGGTTCCATCAGCGGGACCGTGGTCAGCTCAGCCACTGGAGAGGCGTTGCAGGGCGGCAGCGTTATGGTGGCCCTTGAACAAAAGGACCTCCGGACTGGTATCGATCGGATTCTGATGCGCACTGCGGCCAGCAACGACGGCTCCTTTATATTGTGCCCGGTCCCTGAGGGGACCTACGATTTGGTCGCTGTCGGTGTCGATGGTGCAAGTGTTTCTTATTCCGCGGGCATAGAGACGGGAATCCAGTCGGGACAGCTGGCAGGGAAGATTCCACTGGTGCCAGGCTCCGGAGAAGGGACCATGCAGGGGATGGTGACCACGCAAAATAGCGGGAGGCCTTCCGCCGGTGTGCCGGTTGCCGTGCAGACGGATGTCTTACAGCAACTTGCAAATAATGGACCCACAATCACAGTGCCGCTGCTCCCTGCCTACAATCCTTACAACGGGGCAATGCTGACCGGAAACGGTTCCAGCTGTCCGCAAGGCGTAGACTGCGCCGCGTTTTCCATGCAGCTTCCGTCCTCGACACCGAACGTCGTCGCCTGTTCTGAACAGACCGCACCATTCGTCCGTGAAAAAGGCAAAACCCCGGATTATACTGCCGAATCGTTCGCACAAATTCCAGGCTCAGGCGGTCTCGCGGATTGCGTATCGAACAGTGTAAGCGTAACGGCGACGCCACAGGGACGATCGATTGTGGTGAATCCGAATGAGAGCACCACTGCGGCGACCCTGGCCTTTACACAATGTGAATGATCGTCGCAGGAAACAGACGAAAAGCCCGGTCCCCGCGCCGACCTTTTTCCTTGGCAATGCCACCTGAAAGTGCCCGATAAGACAACCGTGGGCGGAGTCGAGCCATCTCTTAGCAGTACGAGGTGACAAGACATGGCGGGAGTTCCAGATCAAACCAGAAATGCTCCGGAAAATAAGCTGGATAAAAACGAGCCGGCGGTTGGCGGAAGTGAAGCGGAAGCAGCACATCGCCGCGTAGAGCACAATGCGGATAAGGCCGCCAAACGAGCGGGTGAGCGGATGCAAAAGGACGAAGCCGGCAACGATGAGTTCAGCAATATAGGGCCTGTTTAGATCCGTTCACGGTAGGTGTATAGCGAAGAGAACCCAGGTTCCGAACACAGTTCGGAACCTGGGCTTTTTGTTGAGTTGTGATGATGTTTGTCATCTCTACCGGGGTTCTCGCCATAGGTGAGGATGCAGCGGAGAGACCTGCGGTTTTTGCGCTATCCCGATAGTAGAACCCTCCAAACTGAGCCCGCCTCACTCGAATTTCCTCGCAACCGCCTCGCCCGCTTCCTTGACTCACTCCCGTCCGCGAACGAATAATGAATGTTGACTCTTCTACAGTTCAACGCCGGTATCGTTAATCCGCGCAGCTCGATAAGCGTACGGCTGTGTCGATTTTGCTGCGTCGTTGCATAGCCTCACAAGACACTGCAATCAGCGGCGATTTCTGAAACGGAACATGCTCGAAAGGTCAACATATTGACGATCCACCTAGATAAGGCTGGGAAAAATCGATGAGCGCAACTGCGATTAGCCCGCGTCAGAATCGGGCCGCAAGTTTCTGGCAGTCCACGAACGGGAAAAAGGTGGTCATGGCGGTTACCGGCGCCATCATGTTCATTTTCATCATGGGGCACCTTCTCGGCAATCTGCTGGTGTTTGCAGGCCCGGAAAATATAAATGCTTATGCCCGGTTCCTGCGGTTCGATACCGCGGTGCTCTGGATTATCCGCAGCGTGCTGATTGTCTCGGTGGTTCTCCACATCGTCGCGACCGTGCAACTCGCGCTGCGCAACAAGAGAGCGCGTCCAATCGGCTACTCCCGCAAAAAGGCGATCAATTCCTCATACGCTTCGCGGACGATGTACTGGAGCGGCCCCATCGTCCTGGCCTTCATCATTCTTCACTTGCTGCAGTTCACCTCAGGCACCATTCATCCCGAGGCGGCCTTTATTCCGGGCGATGTCTACACCAACTTGGTGGCGGGCTTTCAAGTGTGGTGGGTTTCGGCCTGGTATATTTTTGCGATCATCCTGCTGGGCTTTCATCTCCGCCATGGCCTTTGGAGCATGTTCCAGTCGGTCGGGCTTGCGCATCCCGAACACACGCCGACCCTGAAGCGGGCTGCTCTTTTGATCGCCACTCTTATTGTTCTGGGATATATCTCCATCCCGATCAGCATTTTGTTGGGGCTCGTAAAATAATGACACTCGACGCAAAAATTCCTTCTGGCCCAATTGAGCAAGCATGGGACAAGGCCCGCTTCGACATGAAGCTGGTGAATCCGGCCAACAAACGCAAGCATTCCCTCATCGTCGTAGGCTCGGGGCTTGCAGGAGCCTCCGCCGCGGCATCGCTCGGCGAGCTGGGCTATAAAGTGAAATGTTTTTGCTTTCAGGATTCCCCTCGCCGGGCGCATTCGATCGCCGCGCAAGGCGGAATCAACGCAGCGAAAAATTATCCAAACGACGGCGACAGCATCTATCGCCTTTTTTACGACACAGTCAAAGGCGGTGATTTCCGCGCCCGCGAAGCCAACGTCTATCGGCTGGCGCAGATCAGCGTTGACATCATCGACCAATGCGTGGCCCAGGGCGTTCCTTTTGCCCGCGAGTATGGCGGCACACTGGACAATCGGTCCTTCGGTGGCGCGCAGGTCTCGCGCACTTTTTACGCACGCGGCCAGACAGGCCAGCAGCTTTTGCTGGGTGCATACCAGGCGCTGGAACGTCAGGTCCATGCGCGCACCGTCACCATGATTCCTCGCACGGAAATGCTTGACCTGATCGTTATCGACGGACAGGCGCGAGGCATCGTTACCCGGAATCTCGTCACCGGTAAGCTCAGCGTGGACATCGCCGATGCGGTCATCCTGGCCAGCGGCGGATATGGCAACGTCTACTATTTATCGACCAATGCCAAGGGTTCGAACGTCACCGCCAGTTGGCGCGCCTACAAGCGGGGAGCGCTGTTCGCCAATCCCTGCTTCACGCAGATTCACCCCACCTGCATTCCTGTCTCGGGCGACTACCAGTCGAAGCTGACGCTGATGAGCGAGTCGCTGCGCAACGATGGACGCATCTGGGTTCCTAAAATGAAGGGTGACAAGCGCCCGCCGAATGAAATTCCAGAGGACGAGCGGGATTACTATCTCGAACGCCGGTATCCGAGTTTCGGCAATCTGGTGCCGCGCGATGTGGCCTCTCGCAATGCCAAGCAGGTATGCGACGAAGGCCGCGGAGTTGGGCAAACGGAGCTTGGAGTTTACCTGGATTTTTCGCACGCCATTGCACGGCTGGGCGAGCACACCATCCGCGAGCGGTATGGAAACCTGTTCGAGATGTACCAGCGCATTACGGACGAAGATCCCTACAAGGTGCCGATGCGCATCTACCCTGCGATTCACTACACCATGGGTGGGCTGTGGGTGGACTATCAATTGCAGAGCGCGATCCCCGGTCTGTTCGTGTTGGGTGAAGCGAACTTTTCCGACCACGGAGCAAACCGGCTGGGTGCCAGCGCGTTGATGCAGGGGCTGTCGGACGGATACTTCGTTATTCCTTATACGGTCGGAAATTATCTTGCGACCAATAAATTTGCGCAGGTCGACGAAGCGCACGGGGAAGTGCGAAATGTCGTCGCTTCCGTCCAGCAAACGATCGACAAGCTGCTTTCCATCCATGGCAAGCGTACGGTCGATTCCTTCCACCGCGAACTGGGCAGGATCATGTGGGACTACTGCGGGATGGCGCGCACGGCCCCGGGCCTCGAAACCGCGATTGGAGAAATCCGCACGCTGCGCGAGGAGTTCTGGCGGAACGTCACCATTCCGGGCAGCGGCAGCGACCTGAACCAGAGCCTTGAAAAGGCCGGACGCGTGGCCGACTTTTTCGAGCTGGCCGAGTTGATGTGCATCGATGCTCGAGATCGGAATGAGTCTTGCGGCGGTCACTTTCGTGAGGAACATCAGACGCCGGACGGCGAGGCCAGACGCGACGACGAGCACTATTCCTACGTGGCGGCATGGGGCTATCGCGGTCCCGGCAATCCTCCCGAACTGACGAAGGAACCGTTGGAATTCAACTACGTTCATCCGAGCCAGAGGAGTTACAAGTAATGAAACTAACGCTGGAAATCTGGCGACAGAAGAACCGCAAAGAGAAGGGCGCGTTCGTCAGCTATCCCATGGAGAATGTAAATCCCGAGATGTCGATGCTGGAGTGTCTCGACGTTCTCAACGAGACGCTGATTGAACGCGGCCAAGAACCCGTGGCCTTTGATCACGACTGTCGCGAGGGCATTTGCGGTTCCTGCGGATTTCTGATCAATGGCGTGGCACACGGACCTCAGCGCGCAACCACAGTCTGTCAGTTGACGATGCGGCATTTCGAGGAAGGTCAGAAACTGGTCATCGAGCCGTGGCGCGCCGCGGCGTTCCCCGCCATTAAGGACCTCATTGTCGATCGCCGCTCCTTCGATCACATCATTGAGGCGGGCGGGTACATCTCAACCTCCACCGGTCATGCGCCCGACGGTAACGCGATCCTGGTTGGCAAGGAGGACGCGGACCAGGCCATGGATGCGGCCGCCTGCATCGGTTGCGGAGCCTGTGTGGCTGCTTGCCCCAACGCTTCTGCGGCACTGTTTACCGGCGCAAAAATCGCGCACCTCGGGATTCTTCCGCAGGGGCAGCCGGAGCGCGATCGGCGCGCTCTCCACATGGTCGCCCAGATGAATGCTGAAATCTTCGGCAGCTGCACCAACATCGGCGAATGCACCGGTGCATGTCCCAAGGAGATTCCGCTGGAAGTGATTGCCGCGATGAACCGGGACTATCTCGGAGGTAGCTGGAGAAAGCACGACAACGTCGAGACAACCACGATTGCTTCCGCGGAAGACTGGGGAACGGATTAGGACGGAAGCTTTGTCCAGTTCAAAGCAAGAGTTTCGCCAGCAACCTGCGCAGCGCCTGACCGCGATGGCTGATTCGCAGCTTCTGTTCGAGACTGATTTCGGCCATCGTCCGATCCAGATCCGCTATATAAAATAGCGGATCGTAGCCGAAGCCTCCGCTGCCGCGGGGTGCCTCCAGGATCGTTCCTTCTACGCTACTCTCTGCAATCGCGATACAATCGCCGCTTTGCGCAGCAGCCAAAACGCAACGGTAGCGTCCGGTGCGCCGGGCGGTCGGAATGCCGTGGAGATTTTTCAGCAGGAACAGGTTGTTGCGTTCATCCGCGGAATCGCTTGCGGCCATTTCAGGGACGAATCCGCCATCCGCTGCGTAGCGCGCGGAGCGCACACCAGGCGCGCCGCCCAGCGCATCCACTTCGAGTCCCGAGTCATCTGCCAGCACGACGCCGTTAGCTGCGTAGAGACTGTAGAACCGGGATTTGTCGCGGGCGTTCCCTTCAAACGTAGAAGCGTTTTCCGGCGGAGCGGCGATATTCTCCAACCCGGGCAGGACAGCGAACTCCACCTGGCCCGCGTGGGCCTCTGCGGCGGCGGCGAAGTCGCGAAGTTTGCCCGGGTTCGTGGTGGCGATGTACAGCGTGAGAGGCATGTCTCGCTGGCGGGCGCTACTTGGCCGCTGCGACGGAGGACACGTCCACCGTGGTCCCCGAGAGTGTGCCCTTTACGATTGCGGTCTGCCCGGCCAGGTTGTACAGTTCCGGCGAATGTCCCTTGAGCGTATAAACCTTGTCACCCACGACCAGCGCGTAAGGAGATCCCATCTTGACACATTCGCGAGTACACTTGGCCGCGTCGGCCTCCATATGTTTTGCACCGCACATTTGATCGCTGACGGTGCCTTGCAGCGTTGTAGCCTGGGCAAATGCGAGACCGCCAGTCAGCAGACCGAAGGCGGCCAGCGTGCCAAGTGCATTGGAGATTTTCATTGGTAGAGTCCTTTCATCCTGCCATCCGCGCAAAGTAAAGCGCACGTCCGCAGTATACGAGTTTTCAGCCGCGCGATTCGGGGAGAAAAGGTTGGAGAGGGCAACCCTCACAACGCGGTGTGGTGCCGCAATGCCGCTTCCCAACTTCCACAATCAACGCGTGCAGTTCATTTCCGTGCTGGGCAGTCTCCTTCGCTGTGGAGCTTGCGACCGCGCGATCGCCCAGCGACTGCAACTCAGCATACCGCGCATTCGCCGCAACCAGTTCATGGCGCGTCGTCACTCGGCGCATATATTCATCCACGACAAATATTGGATGACCCAGTGCATAAAGCAGAATGGCGTCGGCAGTTTCGGGACCGACCCCTGGCAGCGCCAGCAGTTGCGGGCGAAGGATGCCAGTTGACTGCGTCGCCATTCGGTCGAGCGATCCCTCATAATGTACATCGAGAAATTGGACAAATGCTTTGATGGAGGCAGCTTTGCGGAGCACAAAACCGGACGGCCGAATGACCTCTCGCAAGGCTTCCTCGGGAATTGTCCGGATGCCTTCGACCGTCAATAGCCTGTCGACGCGCAGGTTGTCGATGGAGCGTTCGACGCTGCGCCAGGCAGTGGCCTGCGTCAAATAGGCTCCGAGAACAATTTCAAATGGAGTATCCGCCGGCCACCACTCGCGGCTCCCATACGCCGAGAGCAACGCCGCATACATGGCGCGTAGACGCTCCTCTGGCTTTGTATTCGTGGGATTGCGCGAAGTTTTGTAGCGTCGATTGGTCACTTCAATTTCGATCGGTGGGCAGCGTTCGATCTCTCATCAGTATCCTATGTCTCATGAAAGTACATACGGAATACCTGCACATGCAGACGAAGCAGCGGCGCGAGATTGTCCACATCACACCGGAGGTGGAGGCGATCGTTCGACGCAGCGGCATTCAGGATGGTCTCTGCTTCGTGTCGCCCATGCACATCACCGCGGCAGTTTACGTCAACGACCTGGAAGACGGCCTGATCGAGGACATTATGGAGTGGCTGGAGAAGCTGGCGCCAGCGCGGCCCAACTACAAGCATCACCAGACTGGCGAAGACAATGGCGACGCTCATCTGAAATCCTTACTGCTGCACCATGAGACAACCTTGCCGATTACCGCTGGCAAGCTCGATCTGGGTACATGGCAACGAGTGTTTTACGCAGAGTTCGATGGTCAGCGGCGCAAGCGCGTCATCGTGAAGACAATGGGAATTCGTTAGAGGTGTTCTCGCAAATAGATTTGTCATTCCGAGCGGAGCGCAGCGAGGTCGAGGAACCTCGCGGTTTGCCGGCAAAACACGAGGTCCTTCCGTTCGCGCAGGAAGACCGTTGTTTATGAGGCCGCAGTTAATCTGTTCTAACCGACGACGGCGAGTTCTTCTTCCAGCATTTGCTTCTCGTGCAACTGGGTGTAGTAGCCGTTCCGCGCCACGAGTTCATCGTGCGTGCCGAGTTCAGCGATGTGCCCGTTGACCAGCACCGCGATCTGGTCTGCATGTCGCACCGTCGAAACGCGGTGCGAAATAAAGATCGTTGTGCGGTCGCGCATCACTTCCGCGAGTTCACGCAAAATGCGCTCTTCCGTATAGGTGTCCACGCTGGACAGCGAGTCATCAAGAATCAGAATGCGGGGATCACGCACGATTGCGCGGGCGATGGCCGTGCGCTGCTTCTGGCCGCCGGACAATGTAATGCCGCGCTCGCCCACGGTCGTGCCGAAGCCTTTAGGAAATTCGAGAATCTCATCCCGAATGTGGGCCGCGCGCGCCGCTTCCAGAATCGCCTCTTCCTGTGCGCCCGGCGCTCCAAAGGCCACATTTTCCCGTATCGATTCGCTGAAAAGGAATGTTTCCTGCGGCACGAACCCAACGGCCTCTCGCAATTTCGCCAGCGGATAATCCATCACAGAGCGGTCGTCCAGTAACAGCATTCCGCGTTCGGCTTCGAACAGGCGGGGAATCAAACTCACCAGCGTGGTTTTGCCCGATCCGGTGGGTCCAACAATCGCGAGGCTGCTGCCGGCCGGAATGTGCAAGTTGATATTGTGCAGTACGGGCACGGCGCAGTTGTCATAGGTGAACGTCAGATTCCGAAATTCAATTTCGCCGCGTATTTCCTCTGCGGACGGTTTCTCAACAGGCAGAGTCTTATCGGAGATCGATGGCTCGGCGATCAGGATTTCATGAATCCGCTGCACCGATGCGGTGCCCCGCTGCACCAGGTTGACCACCCATCCCAGGGCGATCACCGGCCAGGTCAGCATCATCATGTACGTGGTGAAAGCCACGAACGCGCCGACGGAAATTCTGTGCGAGATGACCTCATGCCCGCCAACCAACAGCACGACGACAAGAGAAAGTCCCAGCATGAACTCCAGCGTAGGCCACAGCATTCCCATCAGCCGGACCAGCCGCAGCGCACGGCGAATGTATTCCGTGTTCGCGAGCTCGAAGCTGCGAATCTCCGCCTCTTCCTGGGCGAAGGCCCGCACCAGGCGCACGCCGGAAACATTCTCCTGCACCTGGGCGGAAATTTCCGAGTACATGGATTGAATGCGCTCAAAGCGCTCGTGAATCCTGCGCCCGAAGTATTGCACCAGGATGCTGGCCGCCGGCAGTGGCACAAATGCCAGCAGTGTCAGCCAGGGGCTGATGCGCACCATGAAGATCAGCGCTCCAACCGTGAAAAGCAGGGTGTTCGCGCTGTACATGATCGCCGGACCCAACAGCATGCGGACGGCGCTCAGATCGTTGGTTGCACGCGCCATGATGTCGCCCGTGCGATGTTCTTGGAAATAGGACGGGGATTGACGTTCGAGAACGCGGAACAGATCGTTCCGCATGTCGTACTCAATATCGCGCGAGACGCCGATCAAGACCCACCGCGTAAGGAAAAGAAAAATTCCTTTCGAGAAAGCAACCGCCAGCAGCAAACCAGCGTAAAACAGGATGCCTCGATAACTGAGATGGCGCGTCATATCGTCAATGGCGCGCAAAATGACTTGCGGGAACAGTACCCAGATGGCATTGCTGCAGATTGCGAAGAAGCCCCCGGCGATAAATCCGCGCCGATACCGCCGCATATACGGAAACAGGGGCCGCAGATTTTCCCACATGGTCAAGTGATGCCTCTCAGCCTCCATTGTAGCCAAGCAAAGCAGTAAATTTGCCGCTCGAATTTGTCAGGTCGAGGTGCGCAATAGCAGGTACCCGCCAATCAGGCCAAACAATAAGTCTGGCGACCAGGCGGCCAAAACTGCCGGCAGAGTGTTTACGTTCCCCATCGCTTCAAATAATCCGGCGGACACCCAGTAGGCAATGGCTACTCCGATCGCGATCGCGATGCCGGTCAGTGATCCACGCCGGCCCATCGAAAGCGCAAATGGAACCGCAAGAATTGCCATGACAAGCGTGACCAGCGGATACGCAAGCTTCTTGTTCAATTGCACTCGGAGGGGAATCGTGTCAAAGCCGCTCTGGCTCAGGTCGTGGATGTAGTGTGCAAGTTCTGGAAACGTCATCTCCGACGATTGCAGATCTTCTTTCTTGAAGTAGCCAGGCGGTTCGCCGATCTCCGGAAATATCTGCGTGGCGAAGGTCTTGTAAGAGGCAATTGTACCGTCGTGAAACGTGCGCTTCCAGCCCTTATTAAAGACCCAATCATGCTGCTGCGGGTCCCAGGAAACATCCGCCGCGAAAATGCGCCGTGCCAGCACGAAGCTGTTCGGCTGGAATTCAAGCACGGTCAGGTTGGCAAAACGGTTGTTCGCGGAATCGAAAAATTCGTAGTTAAAAATTCGCGCAGGTTCGCCCGGCTTGTTTTCTCCGAAAACCCATTCCCGGTCCGGCCGCAAAAAGGTGCGCGGCGGTTTACCCTTGATCTCGCTGCGCAGCGATTCCTGCGTGCGGTTGGCATTAGGCAGATATAGCTGGTCAAAGGCAAACATGATGACTGCCAGTCCGCCCGCGATGAGAAGGATGGGCAGAATGACACGATAAACACTGGTTCCGGTTGCCTTCATGGCAGTCAATTCGCTGGAGCGGTTCAAGACGCTGATCGTCATTAGAACGGCAATCAACACGCTGAGCGGCGTGATGCTGTAGATCATGCTTGGCGTCAGGTTCAAGAGATAATCGCCAACCAGCGTCAGCCGTGCATGGTTATGCACAATGTCGCCCAGCAGCTCAAACAGGGAAAAAACCAGCGACAACAGAACGAAGCTGACCTCTACCAACAAAAAGCTGCCGAGAAACGATCGCAACACGTAGTCGTCGAGTATCAGCGGAAAACCTTCATACAGTTTGCGCCGGGGCAGGGAAGCGAACACGGTTTCAATCCCAGGCTCTTTCCTGCCGAGCCGCCTTCGTGAATTTTCAGAAAGCCGCGGAACCAGGAACCGCACCGGGCCGCGCGCCATCTGGCGTAACAACAGAAGACCGGTAAACGCGAACAGTAGGTTTGCGCCCCAAACACCGAGGAGGACGGGGATCTTTCCCTGTCTGGCCAAGGTCATGCCGGTCGACGATAAAAAGTAGTAGATGAACACAAGGAATATCGTGAGCACAAAGCCCATGCTCTTGCCGCCGCGCCGCGACGACAACCCCAGCGGAATGCCGATCAGCATGAGAACCAGGCATGCGGTCGGATAAGCGAAGCGCTTCTGCATTTCAATCTGATACCATTGGCCGCCCGGCTGGCGGGAGCGCCGAAACAATTCCCGGTTCGACATTGCGAGAATCGGTACATCGCTATGTCCGATGTGCACGGTGTCCTGCACCGCACTGTTGATCTGGATGGGAAGGTCCGTTTGTACGAACGTCGAAATGTTGTAAGCGCCGGGATCGTTCGGAGGCATCTCGTGCTGCTCGCCGTTACGCAAGCGCATGCTCAAACCGCGATGCCCGGTTCCCACCACCGTCGCCTGCTCGGCCATCGTAATTTTAGGCGAACGAGGATTGCTCAAGTCGGCCAGGAAGACGTGCGACCAAACGGAAGCATGGCGGCCATTGCGAACATCCTGAACGTAAAGGACGTAATTGCGAAAATCCTCATAGAAGACTCGCGGCTGGACCTGGAACGAGGCCTGTGAATCGCGCAGAGAATTTTCCACCTGCAGCATGGCCGTTGTAGCCTTGGGCGCTACGTAGAGCGAGTTGAACAGCCCCAGTCCCCAGGCTGCAACGCCGACGATGGCAATGATGCTGGCGAACTGAAAGATGCCGAAGCCGCAGGCCCGCATGGCCGTCACTTCGCTGTCGGCGGCCAGACGACTCAAGCCCAGCAGAACTCCAACCAAAACCGCCATCGGTATGGTCACCGTGAAAGCATTGGGCAACGTGAAAGCGACCAGCTTCAGCACGCTCGTGGGCGAGGCGCCGTTCTGCACCACCAGTTCCAGAATCTGCACCAGGTTGGGCATAAACAGCACAAATGTGAAGAGAGCAATCCCAAGCAGTGTATGGGAGAGGACCTCGCCGAGAATGTAGCGTGTGAAGATGCGCATGGGTAGTTGCCGGATTGCCGTCGATACTCAGTGTAGCGCCACCGTTGCTGCGAATCGTGGCCATGAAGCGAAGCTGGACGCAGGCCGCCCGTGCTACCCTGTTTCGTTGTCCAGGGGCTATTTACGACGCACGGTGAAGTCCACTGCCGCAGGTTGGAGTGCCACGCATGAAACGTATGTCGGGATTCTCGAAGGTGACGGTTGGATCGATTGCAGTCGGCGTAACGCTTTCACTGTTTGCCGCCAACGCACAGCATGCGCCCAAGCCGGAGACCCACGGCGTCGTGGTCGCCAACATGGATCGGTCCGTGGTCCCCGGCGACAATTTTTACCTATATGCCAACGGCGACTGGATCAAGCGCACTGTCATTCCGCCAGACCGCGCGGGCATCGGCGTCTTTACAACTCTGGATGACACGAGTAACAAACGCACGGCTGCTCTGATTGAGGACGCCGCCAAGGCCAACTCGGCCGCCGGGTCGAATGAACGAAAGATCGCGGACCTCTACAACTCCTATATGGAGAAGGCTGCCATCGAAGCACACGGCCTGACGCCGCTCCGCCCGCACCTGCAGGCCATCGCCGCAATCCAGAATAAGCGTGAGCTCGCCCTTTCCCTGGGCAAGAGTCTGCGAGCGGATGTAGATCCGCTGAACAACACGAATTTTCATACGGTCAACCTGTTTGGGTTGTGGGTCGCTCCGGGGTTTAATGACTCCGATCACTACACCGCATACCTGCTGGAGGGCGGCTTAACGATGCCGAATCGTGAATATTACATCGACGATAGTGCATCGATGAAAAAGACTCGCGCGGAATTCGAGGCGCACGTCTCCACCATGCTGAAGCTTGCCGGACTGACGGACACAGATGCCCGAGCCGCGCGTATCGTCGCGCTGGAACACGACATTGCGGAGAAGCACATCAGTCTTGCGGACAATGAAGACATTCACAAGGCCAACAACATCTGGAAGCAGTCCGATTTCGCCTTGAAGGCTCCTGGTCTCGATTGGACAGAGTATTTCGAAGGTGCAGGGCTTAGCAGGCAGGCAAGCTTCGATGTCTGGCAGCCTTCGGCGTTTACCGGCGAGTCCGCGCTGGTGGCGTCCGTGCCGCTTGATACCTGGAAAGACTGGCTGACGTTCCACCTGATCGAAAGCTATGCCGGCGACCTGCCGAAATCGCTTGCCGATGAGGTCTTCTCCTTCTTCGGAAAAACTCTTTTCGGCGTGCCGCAGCAGCGTCCGCGCTGGCAGCGGGGCGTGGCTGCAGTGAACCAATATCTCGGCGATGCCGTGGGACAGATTTACGTGCAGAAGTATTTCCCGCCTCAAGCCAAGGCGGAGGCACAGGCGATGGTGGCGAACATCATCGCCGCGTTCCGAGTGCG
>JBEPVW010000019.1:0-30368 GCA_041690775.1 Acidobacteriota bacterium
AATCAATCTTGCGACAAAAACTTTTTTCAAAATGTATCGGGGGTTTCTAGGGTTCAAGAGGCTCTCCTCGACAATTTTTCTTCGGATGCCAGCTTAGCAGTTCGTTGAAGGATTACAGGTTCGTGTTGCTGCATCCCACCCTTCGCACTGGCGCCCGGATGTTCTCCTTGGTGGGCAACCAGGTCTTAGAAGTGGGACCTGTGGTAGCCGACGGTTCTGCTGAATCCGCAATCTGTTTCGAGGAAATTTTCTGGAACGACGGTGCTCGAGGAGCCCCGGTATGGCATTGCGTGATGCGCTTTCACCATGGTTGGTGCAGTTTGAAAAAAAAAGGATTTTGACCTGAAACCCTTGCTGCCCCTCCTGTCTTGAATGTGCTAGTATCGGCTTCGCTAACGTCATCCGAGGAATCTGTTCCGTTGTACGCTGTCTCCCCCCGGCGGCCGCTTTACGGATGAATCGGCAATCTCGCAATGAATTTTTTTTGCTACGATCTTTGAATCCCTGGTCCGTAATTTCTGGACGATGGGTTCTGTTTTGTTTTTCGAGCCAGGAAGCGCGTGACGTTTCCATCGGCGTCTTGACCGGCGCGCCCGCAACGTTGAAAGTGAAAATAGAATGTCATTTCCCGCTACAGCCTCTTCGCCCATCAATCCCTGGCTACGCATCCTCACGGCGCTGGAGAAAAAGATCAATCACCAGTCGTTCGACACCTGGTTCAAACCGACGCGCTTCAACCGCATTGAAGGCAGAGTGCTGGTGATCAGCGTGCCTACGCGAGAGTTCGAGCACATCGGCGAGCGATATAACGACTTGATCCTCGAAGCTGTCGATCAACAAGGCCTGGCGGTGGACGAGGTCTCGTTCGAGACGGTCCAGCAAGAGCCGCCGCCGCCCCGCATCCGGCAGGACGGAGGCTTCGGCCCGCAACCGGCACGCTCCGGCAGTCCAGCGCGCAGCCGCGTCCTGAACAGCCAGCCGGCAGGCGCTCCGCAGCAATCGCGGTTCGACTGGGACACGGCCGCTCAACTGAATCCGCGCTATACCTTTGACGCATTCGTGATCGGCAATGGAAACCAGTTCGCGCGCGCCGCCGCCGAAGCGGTTGCGGAGAGGCCATCGAAGGCATACAACCCATTGTTCCTATATGGCTCCGTCGGCAATGGCAAGACGCATCTGATGCATGCGATTGGACAAGAGGTGAAACGGCACCAACCGCAAGCCTCCATCTGCTATGTGTCGAGCGAAAAGTTCACCAATGAAATGATCAACTCGCTGCGTTACGACCGCATGTCCAGCTTCCGGGACAAGTATCGTTCGGTCGATGTTCTGCTGATCGACGATATTCAATTTCTGGCGCAGAAGGAACGCACGCAGGAAGAGTTCTTCCACACCTTTAATGCACTGCACGAAAGCATGAAGCAGATTGTGATTGCGTCGGACCGTCCTCCGAAGGAGCTGGCGGAGATTGAAGACAGGCTGCGCAATCGTTTCGAGTGGGGATTGATCGCGGACATCCAACCGCCAGACCTGGAAACCAAAGTTGCGATCCTGCAAAAGAAAGCGGAAAGCGAACACGTTACGCTGCCGGTCGATGTGGCGCTGTTTATGGCATCGAACGTGCGGACCAACGTGCGCGAACTGGAAGGCGCGTTGATTCGGCTGGTGGCGTGGTGCGGCCTGCATGGCGTGGATATTTCCCTTGCCGTCGCGCAGCAATGCCTGAAGCAGTTCATCGACACACAGGTGCGCAAGGTGACGATTGAAGTGATCCAGCGCGCCGTGTCCGAACAGTTCGGCATGAGGATTGCGGAACTGAAACAGAAAAACAATTCGCGGGCAATTGTCGTTCCGCGGCAGATTGCGATGTATCTGGCGAAGCAATTGACAGAGGCTTCCCTGCCGGAGATTGGCCGGCACTTCGGCGATAAGCATCACACCACGGTGATGCACTCGATCGCGAAGATCGACGAACTGCGCCACACGGACACCGACTTGAATCGCATGATCAACAATCTGATGGAGCAGTTGAATAAGTAGCGGATTTTTTCGGCGCTCTGAGATCATGATGGGCAGAACCGCATTCAAGTCCGTGGACGGGTACATCGCCTTGCAGCCCGAGGCCGCGCAAGGCGTACTCAATCACGTGCGGAGCATTATCCGCAAGGCCGTGCCCGCAGCCGAGGAAGTCATCTCGTACAACATCCCGGCGTACAAATTGGGCGGCGGCCCGGTGCTGTATTTCGCCGGCTGGAAACGGCACTACTCGCTTTACCCGGCCACCGGTCCCGTTGTCACGACCTTCAAGGATGAGCTTGCGCCGTACAAGGTCACCAAGGGTACGATCCGCTTTCCACTCTCCGAACCTATTCCTGTAAAGTTGATCGAACGCATCGCAAAGTTCCGCGCGAAGGAAGTTGCCGGGAGCGAGAAGGCGAAGGCCGCTCCGATGAAGCAGCATCGGACTACCCGCAGTGTCTGAGATGGAGCCGAAAAGCTTTCGAGAAAAGACTTCATGGACACATATACAGCGGCGTTGGCCGCTGATGCCGGTTTCTCCGCAGCAACGGTCTCCGCTCCTGCAATTAAGCCACGCTTTCAACAGGCGTGGTGATCGGAGATTTTTATGCGCATATTTTGTTCCCACTCGTTGGCCGTATTTCTTCTGCTCCTGCTGGCGGGACTTCCGCTGCATGTTCTGGCGCAAAAGCCTTTGCCCGCGCAGCAGAAGGTGATTCTCGATACCGACATTGGCGATGACATCGACGATGCTTACGCGCTGGGCCTGGTATTGTCGAGCCCGGAAATAAAGCTGCTGGGCGTGACTACGGCGTGGGGAGACACGAGCCTTCGCGCGCGTTTGGTCGAGGGGATATTGTGCGAAGCCGGCCGGCAGGCCATCCCGGTGACGATTGGCGTCGCAACAAAGCCAGGCACGACATTTACACAGGCGGCCTGGGCGAGGCGGCAGCCTCTTCCTGCCGGGCCGAAAATCGACGCCATCTCGTGGATGATCCAGACCATCCGCCAGAACCCGGGAGAAATCACGCTGATTGACATTGCTCCTTTAAGCAACGTCGGCGCTTTGATTGGGAAGGACCCGGCCGCGTTCCACATGTTGAAGCGAGTTGTTCTGATGGGCGGATCGATCCGGCGCGGCTATGGCGATCTGGGCTATGCGCCCGACCACGGGCCGGCGCGTGAATACAACATTGCGACCGATGTACGCGCGGCGCAGAAGCTGTTTGCCTCCGGCGTGCCGATCTATGTGCTGCCGCTCGATTCGACGCAGATGAAACTGGACCAGGGGCTACAGCGCATTTTGTTTAGCCAGAGCACGCCGCTTACGGATTCCCTGGCCCTGCTGACCGATGAATGGAGCGCCTCTTCGAATTCCGGGGTGCCAACGCTGTTCGACGTGATGGCGGTAGAGGCAGCCATTGACGATAAGCTTTGCCCATTCCAGCCGATGCATCTTCGCGTCGATGAAGAAGGATATACGCGCGAGGAAGCAGGTCCGGCGAATGCGTTTGTCTGTTTGAGTTCGAACTCCGACCGCTTTTTTCATTTCCTGATTCCGCGTTTGCTGGAGCAGAAGCTAGGACCGGAGGGCTCGGGTGCGGGCTGTGGGACACGACCCTGAGGAGGGTATTCTGGATCTGTTGACATGCTGTACTACGACCTGTTTGTCATCCTGACCCGCAGGCGAAGGATCTGGGGTTGGCGAGGGAAACACAAGTCCCTCCACTGCGCTCCGCTCCGGTCGAATGACGACATTTATTTCGGTGAACTGACCCACGTTAGCTCGCGAACGTGGGTCACCCGTAGCCTTGCTATGCAGAATTCCTGTTGTGGAAAAGCCGCGTCGTCGCTGGAGCGATCCGATCGGGGTTCGAAAGCATCTTAGCTTTTGTTGGAGAATTGCGTGCTAGCTGCTGTCGCCGGGGATCGGATGTCTACTTACCTGAAGATAGTTTTGGGTGTGGTGGTAAGCGCCATTGTCGTTCTGGCTGCGGCAGCGGCCTACATGGTGCATCGTGCTGACCTTTATCTGCCGGAGATGATTGCCTACGTACAAAAGAAGACCGGCAAGCAAATCGAAATCCGGCATGTGACGGTGGAACTGTTCCCGCTGGCGGTTCGACTCTACGACGTGGGCATCAAGAACCCAAAACCGTTTCCGCCTGGATATTTTCTTAAAGCTCCTACCATCGACGCAACGATCTATCTTGGTCCACTGCTGCATCGGAAAATCTCGATCAAATCTCTGGTGCTGGACAAGCCAGTCATCGATTTCATCTCCGATCCCGATGGCCTTTGGAACTTTCAAAATCCTGTCGCATCGAATAAGCCGGTTCAAAAATCTCCGCGCTTGTCGATGGGACCGATTTCCCGATTGCAGATCAACGGCGGAGTGCTGCTGGGCTCGGCTTTGATCGACCCGTCGGACAGGCCGGGCCCAGTCATCCTCGAGGTCCGAAATTTTCGCGCTCAAGTGCAGCAAATCAATTTTGACGCGTTCAAGGACCCTGACGCTTCGGCAACGGTTGCCGGCAGTTTGCAGGCGGACACTGCTCGCTTTGGCGATGTCAATTTGAAGAATCTTCGTTCGCAATTGCAAGTGGAACCGTTGCGGTTGACATTCAAAGGCTTTCGCGCTAAGACATATCGCGGACAGGCGAGTGGAGATTTCACCTTCAACTTTGCGGGCAGTAAAACGAAATTCAATACTGACCTGCAGGTGAGCGGCGTCGGAGTCGCTTATCTGCTGAAGGAATTTCAGAACGGCCCACCGAAGATGACTGGAATGATGCAGGCGGACCTGAAGCTTGCGGGAGAGGTGGAGCATACTTCCAATCCGCTCGCTGGAGTCAACGGGGGCGGCCGCTTCACAATCCGCGATGGACGGTTACCGAGCCTGGACCAGAGCAAGAACATGAAGGAGATGAAACGGTTCAGAAGCCCCGAGGCGGCAGGGCGGCCTGTTTCCGCGTTCTCCTCGTTCGCCGGCGATATGGAACTGAGGAACCACCGGATTTACAACAAACAGGTTGGCATCGATTTTTACGGAATCGATGTAGATGGCTCGGGCAATCTGAACGAGGTGAATGGCGGCATGGATTATCGCGGCGTGGCCACTATCCTAAAAAAGCAGGGTTTCTTCACCAATGTTGCCGCGAGGATGTTCAAGGGAGCGGACGAAAAGCAGGGGCGATTGAGCTTTCCGATTCGAGTTTCAGGGACACTGCAGAACCCGCAGCTTTCAGTCGTTCGCTAGGTTGCCCAAGCCGCACAAATAAATATTTGAAATTGAATATGTCGGCCACCTAACGTAGCAAATAAGAGGGGGTGCGCAGTAGAACCGCATCCAACTGTTATGCGTGTGCGGATAGGAGCGTTGGATGGCTAGCCGGACTGCTTATCGAATCGATGAAAGACGTTCGAAAGGTCCGGAAGCGGCGTCCCTGATCGCAGGACACGGAGAAATGGCTGATTTGACGCGGCAGTTCGATTGGGCAAATAGCCCAGTCGGGTGTATTGAGACGTGGCCTGAGTCCCTGCTGACGACGGTGAACACGGTGCTCTCGTGCCCGCAGCCGATGTTTCTGTGGTGGGGCCCCGAACTCATCCAGTTTTATAACGATGCGTATCGCGTCTGCATTCGAGAAGACAAACATCCCAAAGCGCTGGGCCAGCCCGGAAAAGAATGCTGGGCCGAAGTCTGGCCAATTATCGGACAGCAGATTGCGGCCGTGATGACGGATGGAAAGGTCACCTATGAGCGAAACAAGCTGGCACCAATTTACCGCAACGGCAGACTCGAAGATGTTTACTGGACATATAGCTATAGCCCGATTTTCGATCTCAACCGCATTCAGGGAACGTTAGTGGTGTGCACGGAAACAACGGAAGAGGTACTCGCCGAGCAGCGCTTGCGGAAGAGTGAGAGCCGCTTTCGCTGCTTGATCGAGGAAGCTAACGTAGGGGTTGTCATTGGCGACTTGAAAGGAAAGATTACGTATCTCAATCCAGTTACGCTGAATCTGCTGGGCTACTCCATGGAGGATGTTGAGTCAGGTCAAATGCAATGGAATGAATTGACTCCTTCCGAATTCGCAAGCCGCGACAGGAAAGCGATCAAGGAGTTGATCAAGTTCGGCAAGACGGCGCCCTACGAAAAAGCCTATGTATCGAAGGACGGGAGGAAAATTCCTTTACTGGTAGGCGCCACTCTGATTGCAAATATGGATGGCGAGGAACCGGAAGTCGCGGTGTTCCTGGCCGACCTGACGGCATTGCGGCGGGTTGAAGACGCGCTGCTACAGAATGAAAAGATCGCCGCGGTCGGTCGTCTCGCCAGCTCCATCGCACACGAGATCAATAATCCACTGGAAGCGCTGACGAACCTGCTTTATCTGATCGAAAGCGATATCGAGAGTGCCATTCCTGCCGAAGAGGCGCTGACGCACATTAAAACCTGCCAGAATGAACTGGCGAGGGTGGCAAACATTACCCGGCACACGCTGCGGTTTCACCGGCAGCTGACGAAACCGGTGATGGCAACGAAGGCAGAGATACTGGAAGATGTTCTGGTGCTTTTCCAGGGTCGGCTATCGGGTGCGCGACTTGATGTGGAGAAGCGCTATTCTGTCGTTCCCCCCACGCTTTGTTACAGCGGCGACCTGCGGCAATTGTTCGCGAATTTCGTCACCAATGCCGCAGACGCTTCGCAAAGAGGAGGGAGGATTTTGATAAGGGAACGCGAGGGAACAGATTGGAAAACGAATCAGCGAGGTATTCGTGTCACGATTGCGGACACGGGCCACGGCATGTCCAGAGAGACGATCCGGCGGATTTTCGAACCGTTTTTCACCACAAAGGAAACGACCGGAACAGGGCTGGGACTTTGGGTCAGCGCCGGGATCATGGAAAAGCATGGCGCCAGGATTTCAGTTCGCAGCAGCGAAGGCGCGGGGCGGCACGGAACGGTTTTTTCCATCTGGTTTCCTCTGAGCGGTGTTCCAAGTGCATACGGGTCCAATAATAGCGGGCAACCGGCAAACTAAATCCGTCATCTCTTACACGACACTAACTATGCTGTTGTACGCGGAGGAGACAAATGCTCATCGTTCTGATTATTCTGCTTTTGATATTTGGATTTGGCGGCTATCGCATGGGTCCGGGGTTGGGCTACTACGGCGGCGGCGGTATCAGTTTGATCATTTTGATCGTGATTATCCTGTTGCTGCTGCGGGTCATCTGACGGCTGCAATGTGTTGGAAGTGAAATGAAGAAGGCCGGTCCATTGGGACCGGCCTTCTTCATTTGGAGGGCGGAACGCCGCGCGAAATTTTCCGAATCAAAAATTCCTGCAGCAAGACCCCGACTGCGCCCGTTGCCGTACCGATCAGAGCGTTGTCGATGGTCACGGCTCCGCGATCGGACGACGGGTAGTAGATATTTGAGATTCCCGCAGCGGCTAGATCGCCGAGTACGCTCGAGTAGTTCGGCTGCCAGCGTCCGTTGTCACCCTTGCAGATAACGACAGTGGAAATGGCATAGAGCGCCCTGGAGCGGATGCTCCCAGTTCCCTTGTAAAAATAACGCGGGTCCTGATGCAGGACGGATGGGAGAATTGCGCCGCCGATCATAGTGCCGATAAAACCGTCGGCATAGGAAGCGCCGTAACGCTTCGCGTACCCCTCAGTCCCCTGGCCATAGCCCTTGAAATTGTTTTGCCATTGCTCAACGCCGGCGACGACTCCTGACCCCAGAAAGGCAATGGGGTCGATCGATGATCGCCAAGCGAGCCGGAACTTTTGTTTGGAGCTGAGCGGCTCCGCATCCCACACATAGCTGGTGTAGAAGTTGGGGACGATGCCGAGCACGCGCTGTCTCTCTTCGACCTTCACCTGCTCTTCGGCCAGATCGTGGCTGGAGAAGACTACGCGAACGCTGGTACTTGCCGAGGCTATCTCGAGTTGAATCGGAAGCAGGTCGTAATATTGCCCCGAGGTCAAGACAATTTCCGATCGGGCCCAGGGAGCAAATCCTTGGGACGCGATGGTGACCTGGTAATTTCCGGGAGCGAGGCCGGTGAAGTTGAAAAATCCGGTGCTTTGCGTGAGCAGCGTGCGTTGCTTGTTCGAGCCGCTGAGTTGAAGGGTGACGGTGGCGCCGGTAACGACATTTCCAGCCGAGTCCGTTACTGTTCCATAGATGCGTCCGCCATCCTGTTGTGGGGGTTCGGCGGCCGAGACAACCGCTTGGGAGGAAGAGGGCGTGGGAGTCGATTGCGCTGGCATGGCTGGACAAAGCATCCCGCCCAGGAAAGTCAGATAGAAAAGAGACCGCACGACTCGCAATGTGTAGGGTTCACGCACGGTCTGCTTTCATTCTATGTTGGTCAATGCTCATAATTTGTATTGGCAGGCCGGGCTCTTATCGGCGGGAACCGAAACGCGTCCCTTAACAAGGATGTAATTGCACTTTGTGCATGCGGGAGTCCTCGGGTATACTCAAAGTTTGCTGTCTACATACGATTTTCTCTTTAGGAGCACACTGCAATGCCGAAGCGCACATTTCAACCGAACCGCCGCCACCGCGCCAAGACGCATGGCTTCCGTGCCCGCATGAAGACCAAGGCTGGGCAGGCCGTGCTGTCGCGCCGCCGCGCCAAGGGCCGCAAGCGCGTGTCCGTCAGCGCCGGGTATCGCGACTAGGGTTAGACGCGACAATTCAAACAATTTGTGAATGAAACTGCAGGTCCCTCCACTCTGCTGCGCTCCGGTCGGGATGACAAGATCATCCTTTTCGCGCGGAGTTTTCCAGCAAGCTCATCAGGTGTGCAATGCCCGCCAAGCCAGCCAATCCACTCCGTCAGGGAGCAGGCACCGTGCCTCGCGAGGCCTGGCTGCGAAAACACGCCGACTACCAGCGGGTGTATCGCGAAGGCAAGCGTCAGTCGCTGCCGCTGATGACGTATTTCTTTGCCACGCGCTCACTGGAGGATCGGGCGAAACATCCCCCATCGGACCCGGCTGCGTCGACTTCGCGCGTGGGGCTTACGGCGGGCCGCGTGCTTGGGAATGCGGTGGCGCGCAATCGCATCAAACGCCGGATGCGGGCCGCCGTGCGGCAGCATCGCATGGAATTGACTGCCAGCGTGGATGTGATTCTGCATCCTCGGAAGACAGTACTGGAGGCAGAATTTTCCCAGATTGAACGCGATGTGCTGCGGGCTTTTCGGGCGGTGCAGGTTGCTTGTGCCGGGGTGGGATCCGATTCCGGGATCGGATAAACCCAGATCTCAAAAGCGAGACGTGGGACACCCAAGTTCCCGGATTTTCAACCTCGGACGTGAAAGAATGCCCCTATGGATGGGTTGGACCGGGAGCGTCGCGCGGCCCGCGTTGAGGCGCTGGCCGGAACGTATAAGCGATGGATTTCGCCGGGGCTCCATGCGTTGGGCGGATCGCTGTTGCCGATGCGCTGCGGGTGCCGCTATCAGCCGACTTGCTCTGAATATGCTGCCGTTGCCATTGCGCGTCACGGCTGGTGGAGGGGGTCGGCCATGGCGGGTGCGCGCCTGTTGCGATGTCATCCCTGGAGTCGAGGCGGGTTTGACCCGGTGCGATAAGCCGCGGTGAGGTTCGCGCGCCGGACGCCCGAACGCGCACAAGACCTGCAAGTTGGCGTTAAAACCAGTACGATATGAAGTACCGCAATCCGCACCCCGATGCAGGGAACTAAACTCGTCAGGTACCCGGCGGGCGTCCAGGCATCCGGTGCAGGCCGCTTCATGTCGGAATGATTTGTACTGGCTGTGCAGTTCGCGGAAATTGAACCAACAGGAAGTCCTTTGGCCGAATATAAGAATCCCAACCAGCAAGGCGGCGGCAAGCAAGATTCGCGTTCCCTGCTGATTTTCACCACGGTTTTCCTGGCGATTCTGCTGGGCATGCAGATGTTTCGTCCGAAGAAGCCTGCAGCCCCTGCGCCAACCCCGAGTCCGGCGCAATCGACAATAACCAAGACCGGAAGCGCGATTGGCGGAGCAAGTGAAGCGGACAACGCCAGCGCGTCCGCAACGGCGAAAGCGGAAGAAGCAGCCGTGACACCGCAGGTGGCTGCCGCTCGTGAATCGACGACGACCGTTGAGAACGAACTGTACAAGATCACCTTCACCAACCACGGCGGGGAGGTGACGTCGTGGATTCTGAAGAAGTACACGGATTACGCGGATAAGCCGCTCGACCTGGTGAATACGGCGGCGGCGAAAAAGTTCGGCTATCCGCTCTCGATCTATACTTCCGATCTCGCTTTGCGCCAGCAGATGGCGCAGGCGCTTTATGTGCCTTCGGCCACGGGGAATCTGGCGGCGCCAGCACAGCTGACCTTTGACTATTCCGCCGGCGGGTTGGTGGTGTGCAAGGTTTTTCATTTCGACAACAGCTACATCATCCGCGCCGATGTGACGGTCACGCGAAACGGCGAGCCAGTTGAGGCGTTGCTGTCGTGGCCGGCGGGATTTGGCGACCAACGTGAGGCCAGGGATTACTCCTCGGAACAGAAGATCGATCGGTCGAGCAACGGCAAAGCGGAAAGTATTGCTCCCAAAAAAGTTGTGGATGGCGAGACGCAGGCTGGTTCGTTGAGCTGGGGAGGAGTCAGCGATCTTTATTTTGCTGCAATCTTCCTGCCGGATAAGCCGGAGAGCAGCGCATTCGTTTCTCTGCGCAACACTATCGAGGTACCGAAAGACCCGACGGAGCCGCAGGGCAAGACCGCTCCCCAACCGGTGCTGGGCGCAGCGGTGGGCGCGACAAGCGGGACAACCTCCCTTCGCTTGTTTGCCGGGCCGAAGATGTTGAGCCTGCTGCGCGGAATTCACGCGACCGGCACGGATGGTAAGTCGACTGGCCCGAACCTGGTGCCGCTAGTGCATTACGGCATGTTTTCAATCGTCGCCAAGCCGCTGTTTTATCTGTTGGCCTGGGTCCACGCGCACATTGTTCCCAACTGGGGTTGGGCGATCCTGCTGCTGACGCTGATTATTACGATGGCGACGTTCCCGACTCGCTTCGCAACCATGAAGTCTTCCATCAAAATGCAGCGCATTCAGCCGCAGATGAATTTCATCAAGGAGAAATACAAGAAATACAAGTTTGACGATCCGCGCAAGCAGGACATGAACAAGGAGATGCAGGAGCTGTACAAAAAGGAAGGCGTCAACATGTTCGGCAGCTGCCTTCCTATGCTGATCCAGCTACCGCTGATCTGGGCATTTTACGAAATGCTGGAAAATGCCATTGAGCTGCGGAACGCGCATTGGTACTGGCTGCATGACCTGTCTGCGGCGGACCCTTACCACATTCTGCCGATCGTGCTGGTAGCCTCGCAATTCTTAGTGCAGCTGTTTACCCCTTCTCCGGGAGTCGATGCACAGCAGCAAAAAATGATGGCATTCACAATGCCGCTGTTCAGCGGATTTATTGCCTGGCACTATGCATCGGGGCTGGCGCTCTACTGGGCGGGCAGCAACCTGATCGGTATTGGGCAGCAATGGGTCATTAACCAGACGAAGCTAGGGAAAGAATTGCGCGAGATTCAGTTGAAACGTGCTATGAAAAAGAAGGGCATGCGGCCAACGGCGGTTGCGCGGCGCTGATCCCAGGTTGAACGCATCTCAAAAATCTTTCCCCGGAAAAACGATGCCGATTGAAAATTATCAAACTGCAGTAGAGAAGATCGATGCGCTTCTGAAGACGCTCACGGGCATCGGAGGTTTGCATCTGAAATACCGCATTACTGCGGGAGCGGGTGCGGCCGATCCGAACAAGTTCGAATCGCGCGAAATCTACGTGGAGATTGCCGGCCCCGATGTGGACCTGGTCCTGGAGCACAACGCGGAGCTGCTTCGTTCCCTGGAACATGTTGCGGCGAAAGCGCTGCGGCTGGAGTCGGACGAACATGATCTGCTTTCCTTCGACGCGCGCGGCTACAAAGCGACACGCGCGCTGGAATTGAGACTGTCGGCCGATACTGCGGCGGAACAAGTGCGGCTCACTGGACAGCCCTATAACTTTGCGCCGATGAATTCCCGTGAGCGGCGGATGCTGCACCTGGCGCTGCGCACTTATGAGGATCTTCGCAGCGAAAGCAGCGGAGAAGGCATGCGGCGGTACGTGATTGTTTATCCCAAAAATTGGCAGCCACAGGCGGCACCGGCTGCTGGCGTCGCGCGGGCGCGCACGTTTGGCCGGGGATAAACTCAGCTCGGGTGAGCTGCCGAGAATTGTCGGCAACAGCGCCGATGAGCAGGACACCATTGTTGCCATCTCCACACCGCCTGGTCGTGGAGGGATAGGGATAGTCCGACTGTCCGGGCCGCAGGCCGTTGAGATCTCTTCCGGCTTGCTGCGATTGCGCAACTCTCTCGCCCACGCGCAAGCGCAGTTGACCGACATTCTCGATCCTGACAGCCGAGATGGCGAAGGCGCGGAACGACTCGATGAGGCCGTGGTCACTTACTTCCAGGCGCCGAATTCCTATACGAGAGAAGATGTCATCGAGATCGCCGCGCATGGTTCTCCGGTGATTCTGGAATTTGTTGTGCGTGTCTGTATCGAACGCGGGGCGCGTCTGGCGCGTCCCGGGGAATTTACGGAACGCGCATTTTTTTCCGGTCGCATCGACCTGACACAGGCCGAGGCTGTTCGAGATCTGATCGACGCGCAGACGCTGTATCAGGCGAAAATCGCTTCCGAGCAAATGGAAGGCGGCCTTTCGCGCCGCATCCAACCGATCAAGCAGGCACTGGTTCGCCTGATCGCCGAACTGGAAGCAGGCATCGATTTTGCTGAAGACGATATTTCCTTGATGCCGGCTGCGGCTATCGCGGTGCGTATCGCATCGATTCGTGAACCATTGACGACGATGGCGTCCTCGTTCGCTTACGGACGTGTGGTGCGCGATGGGCTTTCGCTGTCGATCGTGGGCCGTCCGAACGCTGGAAAATCCTCGCTTTTCAATCGGCTGGTGCAGCGCGAGCGCGCCATTGTGACGGCGACGCCGGGCACCACGCGGGACCTGGTGACCGAGCGGGTTTCTCTCGGCGGACTTCCGCTGGATCTGATCGATACGGCAGGGCTGCGCGCGTCCGCAGACGAAGCGGAGAGTCTGGGGATTCAAAAATCGCGGGAAGCGATTGCGGATGCGGACGTGGTCCTGCTTGTGCTCGACGCCACGGCGGCGGTGCTCACGGAAGATGAGGCCGCTCTCCTGGAACAGTTGCGTACCCGCCGCGCGGTCGTCGTGGTGAACAAGATAGATCTGCCACAGGGGAAAGCGGTCGCCAACGCCCAGCGGTTTGTCGACCAGCGGCTACAGATGATTGAAACGTCGGCGCTGAACGGCGAAGGCATTGCGATGCTCCAGGCAAAAATTCTGGAGTTGATGCGCGGCGAAGGAAAAGAAACCGAGAGCGGGTTGATGACCAATCTGCGCCAGCAGCAGGCGGTGACGGAGACACTGCGCACATTGCAAGATGCAGAGGCCGCCGTGATCGCTGACGTCCCGCATGAGATGTTGCTGCTCGACCTATATGGAGCGCTGCGTCATCTGGACGCACTGACGGGCGAAACGACAGCGGACGACATATTGAACCTGATTTTTTCCACCTTCTGCATCGGAAAGTAATTCAGGATCGGAGAGATCCAAGGCCTTTCGGTCTAGCGGAAATAATCTATAGTGCCCGGCGGTATCGCCATAATTAGATTCCAGGATTTTAGAAAGAGGGCAGACGCGCTTTTATTTCTCTTTCATATGCGCTCCGAATTGCTTCACCCAGGCGATTCGACCGGGCTTCAAAAGGTGAAAAATCGTTGATGTTATCTCTCCTTACATGCAATTGCCCCTCACCGGTGTTCCCTCTGTGCTGTCCGGTCGAGTAATCGGGGTGAACCTCCACTTCTTGAGAAGAAAGAACCCAGTAGCGGATTTTATCGCGCCAGACCGCGACCCACACAAATACGTCACAGCATTTACACTTCACCTGCTGAAAATTCATCCAGAAATCTTTGTCAGAATCAGTCGCTAAAGCCTTCACATAGAGGGGCTCATTGCTCTTCGCATCTACCGCACGCGACGCCTTTACCTCAATCCTAATTTTTCCATCCAAATAAAAGTCATATTCCCCGGAATAGTGAGGATCGAGTTTCTTTGTTGGCTTTTGCAGCTCAGGAACGAGTTCTTTGAGGTGACCTTGAGCCCACGATTCACCAAATGATCGCGGGCCGCTAATCTCGAAAATGTACATGAATAGATTTCGAGCGATGTAGTCGTCTCTCAGTTCGTAGTAGTCATCAAGGCTAATCTTCCCGTAGCCCATGAGCGAGGAAATCAAGAACTCGTACTCGTTGAACGGATATACGGACGAAAGATTTTCTAAACGAGTGATCACTTGATCGTGCTGCTCGCCATCAAGTTCCTCAACAAGTCCAAGGAGTTTCGCCCTAAGCTGTTCCATTATCGACCTTTCACCGTCGCCTTAACGATACGAATATCGTCTTCTGAAAGCTGAAAGATAGTAAATATTTCCTGTTCCAGCGCCTCGCGCTTATCTTCACCGTTGCGAATAGCATCGACGAGAACTTCTATATTGGCGGATCGTTCAGCGGTAAGCCGAGGAAAGGGAAGCTTTTCAATATCCCCGCGAAGCACCTTGTGTGTTGAGCATCTCTTCTTGAATATGAACTGAAAAACAGCTGAATTTAGAAATCCAAGGGCTACCTTGATGCTGATACCTGGAATGCTCGGAATAAGGATGTTAGCGCTGTTAAGCGTGAGGTTTCGTTTGTCATCGTACGCAAACACGAGAGAGTTGGATATGAATTTATAAATCAGCTTTTCTGACGCACGATACATCTCTTCTTTAGCCACCTGCTGAAACACGCCGGATTCGAAGTGGATGTAGGACTGCGGTTGATTGAGCATAAACTCACTCACATCGCTGCCTCTAAATATAGGTTCCATACCTGGCTCTGGAACTCGGCAAAGAAATTTCTTGTTGTTTCCTGTTACCACTCCTAGCGCCCACTTTGCATTCCTAGCCAGTGTGAGATGGTCGATAGCGTATAGCTGCCTAAGAATCCGTTCGTCGGAATTTTTGAGCCCGATATCGAAAGTGCAGTCCGGATTTTGCATGAAGCGTGCCTGTTCCAACTCATCTGATCCACGTCCGGGATCGTCGATGATAACTCGCCAATCCGGCTCCGGACATCCTTTGATGAGGTCTATACGGACTACGCCTGAAAACACTCCGCTGAAGACGCGGCCTAGTTTTCTAATTCGCACGATTTTGGAGTTTTCCAGAAGAAACGCACGAATCGATGCATGTGTTTTGATGTTAAGAATGGACTCCGGCAGCAGGAAAGAGAGGCGGCCGCCATCTCGCAGCAAACGCATCGCTTTTCTCAGAAACAGAGAGAATGCTTCAGCGGAACCGAATATCGCCTCAGACTTTCGATGTGAGTTGCGGATAGCGCCCCAAGGCGGGTTTGTAGCCACGAAGTCTACGCTGTCTAGGAATGAATTCGTATCGCAGAACATCTCACCTGTTGCAAACTCCGTCAAGGCGTCCAGACACCTAACTTGGGGCTTCGTATTATAGATTGGGAACGCAAGCAACAGATTCATGCAAGCGATCCTCACGGCGATTTCGTCGCTATCGACACCATAAATCTGGTTCGGTCTGAGTTTTAGAACGATAGCCGCGCTTAGAAGAAAGCTTCCTGTGCCGCAGCAGGGGTCTAAAAATGAGGTACCTGCAAAATCGCTTTGCTTCAGGGCCTCCTCAACGATGTGTGTTGGCGTGTAATAGGAACCACTGTTGTACTTGCTTCCTTCTTTGCACAAGCTTTGATAAAGAAGCCCAAGGAAATCCATTTCACCTGTTGGCTCAACACTTGAGTACACCAACTCGTATCCGTCATGCCGATCATCCAGGCAAAGGGTTTTTCTCCAAATTTCAAACTCGTCTCTTACAGCATGACGCTTCCATGAGTGAAGGGATTCAAAGTCTCCCATTCGCGCGCCGGGGGTACGAATCACCTCTCCATGCAACTCCATCACACGAAGTGAAGCCACATACATGGTTTCCGGGAGAGGTAATCCGTTCTGTCGGACAGTACACGCTATCCTCTCAATGGCGCTGACGGATTCAGGCAGTCTCGAATATTCGGTCGGTGTGATGGTAGCGTCAGAGCGACTCTTATTTGCTCGGCTACGCAGACGGCTCAAGGAGCCGGAAAGGATAGTCGCTTTTAGACGTAGAGCATCATCTTCAAGAAACACGAGAGGCCGTTGAGCGGCCGGCGTCAGATACCCCGTCTTAACCCAGTTACGCACTGTGGCACTAGAGACGCCGATCATTGACGCAACGTTGCCGAGGGAAATATTTTTCATCTTTTAAGAGATTACAGTCGCGACTCCATCACTTCGCGATCTTGACCGGGATCCCGCCTTTATCGCGGCTTTGCTGGGCTGCATCCATGAAGCTATAGATTTCCAGCGTTTCCCGGTTAGGGACGGGCGGGACCCCAGTTTGGATGAACTTCACAATTTCCAGTAGCAAGGGAGAATAGCCTGACTCAACGACGTTGGCGACGATCGGCTGACCTTTGTGGCGGAAAATTACGGCGCCGAACGTGCTGTAGGGTCGTATAGCGCGGACTGTTCCGATACGGCCATCCTTCCAGACTCCAGTTACCACATCGGCATCGGGAGTGTAGGTGCGAGTCACCTGCTCTACGCCGGGCCCCATGAGGGTGAAGAGCATCTCGATGGGGTGAATTGCGTACCAGGAGAGATCGAGCTGGTGATGCTCTTCAAGCGGTCCCGGTCCCCAGACTGAGGCCCCGGAAATGTCAGGAGAGCGGAGCGCCGGAACCGGTCCGAAGCGCAATGAGGAAGCGCTGAACCATGGAACTTTGCGGGTCGCCGCGATGCGGGCGATTTCTCGCGCGTCGGAGAGTGTGGAGGCGAGCGGTTTATCGATAAACACAGGCTTGCCGCAGGTTGCAGCTTGGCGGAATTGGGCGAGGTGGACCCGCCCGTCCACGCTTTCCAGCAGAATGCCATCGACCAGCGGACAGAGGTCGCCGATTTGCTTTACGAACGGGACGTGCCACTTGTTCTGCAGTTCAGCGGCGAATTTTTCGACCCGGTCGCGGCTCTCCGGAATATCCGCGCTGCTCGCCTTAAAAACTGCGACCACACGCGCGCCGGGAACGTGGTCGGGCGCGGAAGTATCGTTCAAAATCCTGGTGAATTCCACCACATGGGAAGTGTCTGTTCCAATGATGCCCAGCCGCAGGTCGGATGCGAACGAGCATGAAACGAAAAAGGTGATTGCAAGGAAACAATATGCAAAGGATCGGATCGGATGTCTTGTTCTTCGGGTCCGCATGATCAAGTTGGCTCCTTCGCGGTTTCTGGACTACAGCGATCTTCAGTTATAAATCCATCTTTAAGCTCGAGTTACAGGCTGCCAGACAAACTCCAGGCGTACATCACTCCATCGACTCCGGCGACCACGTATTGAGTTCCATCGAGTTGATAGGTAATGGGAGCAGGATCCATCGGTCCGCCGAGTCGTGTGTGCCATAGCACGTCGCCATTCGACGGATCGAGTGCGAGCAGGTTCCCGGATGAGTCTCCGGTAAAGAGCAGATGGCCAGCCGTTGTCAGGATGCCTGAAAAATTCATGCCCTTTCCTTCCTTGCGTTCCCAGGCAACTTTTCCCGTTCGATAATCCAAAGCCAACAGGACGGATTTGTCGAGCAAATGAACGGAATAGCCGCCCTCATGGTTGAGCGGAAGATTGTGGGGGCCCAGTTCCAGATACCAAAGGGTGTAACCATTCGACGCATTGACATAAAACAATCCAGTTTCCGGGTCCCAGCTTGGCGACATCCAGTTCGTTCCGCCGCCCTCTGAGCCTTCGACGAGGGCACCGTCCGGCTGGGGGTCCATTGCCGGGTCTGGGACTGGCCGCCCGGCGGCATCGACACCCTTCGCCCAGTTCGTGGGGACAAACTGCGACGTTAACAGATGTTCTCCAGTGGTGCGATCGAGGACAAAAAAGTAGCCGTTGCGGCTGGCCTGCGCGAGCAGTTTGCGCGGGTTTCCGTTAAAGTTCGCGTCGAATAAAACCGGGGTCTCGACCGCGTCCCAATCATGCGTATCGTGAGGGGACGGCTGAAAATACCAGACAATCGCGCCGGTGTCGGGGTTGAGCGCGAGGATGGCACAGGTATAAAGATTGTCCCCCGGGCGGACAACGCCCGCCAGCACCGGATGCGGATTGCCGGTTCCCCAGTAAATTAAATTCAGTTCGGGGTCATACGTGCCGGTTATCCAGGCGGGCGCGCCGCCGCGGCTCATAACTCTGTCGTTCGGCCATGTTTTGGCTGCGGGTGTCCCGGGTTTCGGCAATGTATCGGTCCGCCAGATTACCTTCCCGGTTTCCCAATTGAGCGCTTCGATAAAGTGCGGCACATCGGATGAGTCGCCGGATGTGCCCAAAACAATCTGCCCTTTGACGACCAACGGGGCGACGCTTATATAGTAGCCAAGCTTGACGTCGGCAATCTCAACGTCCCAGATTTGCTTTCCATTCCGCGCATCGAGACAGATGAGATGTGCGTCCGCCGTTCCGAAATAGATTCTCCCTTTGTAGAAGGCCACTCCCCGTTGTCCCAGATGGTCGCCGTGGGAGATGCGCCTGAATTCCCAGACTTTTTCTCCCGTTTTTGCGTCCAACGCCCAGACATGATCCGGCACGGTGAAATAAAGGATTCCGTCTATTTCCAGGGGTGTGGATTTCAGCATGACATCATGGGTCTGATACGCCCATGCAAGCTTGAGCGACTTGACATTGTCTTTATCGATCTGTGTCAGGGTGCTGTAGCGCCGGCCCGAGGTGTCGCCGTTGAAGGTGGGCCATGAGTCGCTCACGGAGGGAATGGAATTTTTTACGCCGGAATTCTGCGCCAGCAGGCATCCCGCGCTCGCCAACACCAAAAGTCCCGCTGCCCCCGCACTACTTAAGCGTTTCAAGGTACGAAAAGACATCGTGAACATCCTTATTCTTATAACTGTGAAGTAGTTCCTCATGTTCGCTGAGCGGATCCGCCACCTGGACTTTCACGTCCTGAAGCGGCCAGGAACGATACCAGCCGTCCTCGTCTCGAATCGCTACGTAGAAAGCGTCATGATGAAGCAACGTTCCCTTTATTTTTTCCCCGGAAGGCAAGAGCACTGTCGCCGTGACCTTGTTGTCGCGCGGATAAAGGAACATGGCCTGCAGCTCGTCGGACGGATACTTTTTTGCGATTCCGGCGAGATCTCCCGCAGGAGAGTGGCAGGTTGCACATTTGCCTTCCCCATAGAAGTATCGCTTGCCGGCCGCGGCGTTGCCGGTTAGAAGATGCTTCAGCGCGGAATCAGCAGAGCTCGATGACTCACTGCTGGTGACCTCAACGCGCGCGTAGAGGAATGCAACGATATCCGAGATATTGTCGGCAGACAGCATGGGAAATGCCGGCATTCCTCTGTCTGGACGTCCTCCCTGTATGACCAGACTGAGCTCATCACCGAAATATTTCCGGTTAAGCAGGAGACCGGATTGGAGCAGATTCGGTCCGGCGCCTCCGGTGGCCCCAACTCCATGACATAGCGAGCAGGATTGCTGAAACAGCGCTTGTCCGCGCTGCACATCTGGCGCCGCCATGGGATTCGTCTTTGCGTGTTCGGGGGTCTGCGCATGGGCGCGGATTGATGCAGCCAAAAAAAATCCGAGGCATAAGAAAAGAGCGGACATCTGGCAAGCGCGAATTCTTCGTTGAAGGGACATAATATGTTCGGAGACACTAAATTCTAACATCGACAAATTGGACGTCAGATTGTGCCAGCATCGGGGCCGCGGTCCTCATGCTCCTGTCGGAGGCAGCGCCCGCCCGCAATTTGCTGATCAATCGCGGGCGTAGATACAGCAGATGTGGACGCGTCCAAAACCCTCTTCTATTGTTGTACCGGCGGCGTATCGTAACGGCACTGTGCGCCTGATATCGACTGGTCTACGTTGAAGAACTGGACTGTTCCTTTGGCGAAATATGGGTCGCTGCCAGGATCGCCTACGAAGTGAATGGGGGTTGGAGGCAGATTCGGCTGCTTGGCTGCAACGAAACTAGTCGGCATGGTGACCGCGAATCCAAAGCAGCCGGCAATGGGACAGTCGATCTCCTTGTTGCTCCAGGTGCAGACGGAATCGTCCTTGCAATCGGTGCTTCCCGGCGCGCACCCGCACGAACCATCATCGTGAATACTGCAGTAGGTCTGGGGTTGACAGAACTTCGGCCGGTCAGCCGCGAAAACTGAGGCTTGCTGGCTCAGGTCCACTGTGACCGTTAGGACGCCCGTGGTCGTGTCATACGTCTTATTCGTGATCCAGTTTCCGGCTGCGTCGGCGGTGAAAGGGAAATTGTCGCTATTTATGTTCACCGTGCCCGGCTGCACGACGGCCATGGCCTCATCTTGCGTCACCTTGCCGATATACAGGCTATAGGTCTGGTGTGTTTTCGGCGTGGCGTAGATGAAATAGATTTCATATTGCCGATTGGGGAGGAAAACATTGGTCACGCTCGCGCTGCTTTGGTCGACTTTGCTCAACGCGGTATCGATGTAATAGTTGCCGTGATTGACCGTCATGGTGCTGCGCTGTCCGTTGCCTTGTCCCATCATGCGGATCGAGGGGCGGTCCGTCGGGTCCTTTTGATAAGCCGTGAACTCATCTCCGGTAAGAAACTGCCGGTACAGCGGCACGCCGTAGCACTGCTGGTTCGTGCAGGACGTGCCCCAGACAGCCCGACAGCCGCCGATGATGGCAGTCGGACCGGCGCAGGTGGGAAAGATGGCGGTAGTGACGTATTGATACGCGCTGGTATCGACGGTCGGCGCGGCTCCCGGCGCCGGTTTGGGCGCGGAGCTCGCGCATTCTGGCGTGACCAGCGGCGCGTTGTAAAAAGGATCCTTCGTAATTGAGATGGACGGCTCGTTGTTCGGCGGAGTTTCCGAGCCCGCAACGGATACCAGGCCGGTAATCGCGCCATCGTCATCGCTCAATTCCGTCTGGCGGTCTACGTCCGTGAACTGGGTAAAGTCGGCGGACTCCCAGGCGCAATAGGTGTTTTGCACGGCGGTAAGGTCCGGAGTAAAACTGTGCGGCATCCACAGCGGTTGGACCACGAAGTGGCGGATGTCGACATTTTGAAATCCGATATTGCGCGAGTGGAAAGCCGGCGGGTAATAAAAGCCGTTCGGCTGCTTCCACGCGATGGCGGCGTTGGGCAGCACGCACTGGTTGTTGGCATTGTTTCCAGGAGGCACCTGCACAGCTCCCGATTGGTAGCCGTTCATCCAGCCTGAGGCCCGGCAACTGCCGGCGGGATTGCCTCCGGGCTTGCATTGGCCGAGGGTTCCGATGTACGTGGTATGCACGTCCCGGAAGGCGTCGGAATCTTCAAAGGATGGTCCATCGTAGATGCTGAGCATTCTCTGTGCGCCGGCGAAGGAATCGATTTCAAACGTCGCGTCGTCGGCGCTGGAGATGCAATAGGGCAAGTTTGGATTGGGACAAGTGAGGCCGTTGGGATTGAACGGGCCGCCATTCGATGCCGCGGGATTGGGCGGGATGATGGTTCCCGGCTCGTTGGGCTGCGTTTGGCCCACGAACAGCGTTCGCTGCGAAAGGTTCCAGAAGCCCTGCGCCGCGTCGGAGCGCGTATAGCCGCCGCCGGTGACAAAGGTGAGGCCGCCGCTCTGCACGTCGGTGACGGCGCTGTCGCGCAGCAGATACCACCAACCGCGCAGCCAGACGGCGGCGAAATTTTTCTGCGCCCAATTGAACGAGGTGGTGTAGTGGTCGAGCGTGGTCACGACACAGCCGGCCTCGTTGGGGCCGGTCCCGGAGCAGATCGGCACCGTGCTGCAATCGCTTCCAGGCTTATCGGCGCCGGGACAAACCGTTGCGTGCTGGCGCAGGCCTCCATCCATTTGCGGGTATTTATCGGTTGGAAGCGGATTGATGTTCGCGATCGCGACCGCCGTGAGCTTGGTGCTGTCTGTGTTCCCCGCCGCGGCGACGGCAAGACATGGGCTGGTGTTCCCCACGGTCTCGAGGGAATTCATCGCCGTGCTGCAGGAATTTCCCACAAAATCCTCGACCGGCGCAAGGCCGCCTCGTCCGGCCGTTTGCATGGAGGCATAGGAATCCCAGGTTTCATACACGGAGGGTCCGCTGTTGATCGAAGGCGGCAGCCAATAGCAGGCTCCGCAGGTTCCCACACCCACGGCGACGTTGTAGCGAAAGTCGTTCCAGGCGTTGGTAATCCAGAACATCGCAGGGTGATCGTAATCGGAGTGGAACGGGAAAACCTCCGCGCCGGAATCTCCCGCTCTCGCCAGAATGCCCGGCGCCTTTCTGGGATTCAGGGCGTCGTCCACACCGGCACGGGCCTCGATGCCGATATTCGAATATAGCTTATTGTTGATCTCCGTCGCGTCTTCGAGATAAAAGCCATGACCGATGGATCGGTAGCCGACGTTGCGCGCGATGAGAAGTCCCTGGGTCGCATGCACCGTAATGAAGCGGGTCATGGAATCGTGAATCGAGCTATCGGCGATGTACGTCCCCCCAAACGGAGGATCGATGCTTGGCTGCGGTACCTTCCGGTCCATGTGGAAATGCACCGGGTAGCGACCGATGTCCCCACCCTGCCCGAGATGGTAAAACTCGACACCTTGCACCTGATAGGTAGCAAAACCCTGCCGCATAATCGTCTGGCCGCCGTAAAAACCAGTTGCCGGAAAATGATCCACGCTGCGATCGGAAAGCACGGGTTCCAGACCCTCGGAAGCGACCATAATGCTGCGCGTGAGCAGTGCCACTGCGGCGCGCGTTTCCAGACTGCGGGAAGGTAACGTCGCCGGGCGGTTAGGATCGTCCAGCGGCCCCTGAGTGGCCGGAAGAGCACTGAAATCGTAGGTCTGGCCGTTGTGCGGGAATTTGGCCGTATTTTCGAGCGAGATCTTTGTTCCCTTGTTGTCGCTCTCGACGCTTTGGATGACGACTTCCTCGTTGTGGCCTTGAAGATAATCCGTGCTGGTCAGGACGATGTGGTCGCCGTTCCCCCAGGTCGGTACCGGGCGGTCAACGTGAAAGGAGGATTCGCCTCCCTTGAGGGTATCCGTCAGACGCACCCAACTGGTTCCGGAATCGGAAGGCGTGTTGTCGATGACTCCCGGGCGAATGCCTTTCGCGCCTCGGAGATAGATTGTGCCTCCATAGGACAGGGCAAGGGATTTTCTGCTGAAGTAAGCATCGGCAGGCGCGCCAGGGTCCAGGGGATCATATCGATAGAAGCAATCGCTTCCGACGGGAGAAGGTTCAAAGTCGGAAGCTGGCTTGCATTTCTGGGTCGGCCTCATCTTCATGGCCATGCTGGGGTTTGAGTTCCAGATCGCGTCCGGCACGCCGCAGGTCGGCGAACTCTTGCAGGTAATCGGCGGGATGCCGTCATCTGCCGCCCCGTACAGCCAGATGGTAATGGGGCCGACTGCGGGGGCAGAACCTCCTGCAACGAGCGAGCCGCGATTTTCGACAAGGATCGAGTGGGCGTGAAAGTCAATTTTGGCATCGGCGAAGTTGAGGCTGCCGCCGCCCCAGATATTCACATTGCGATAAACGTAGGCGCCGCCGTTCACTTTGCCGTCGACCAGGCAGGAAGTGCCGTTGATTTGCAAATCTGTATCGACGCTCCCTGCGGGGAGAATGCCACCTGTGCATTGTTCAACTGTTGGAGTGCCCGCGCCCGTGATGGTGTAGGCCGCCGAAGCGATTGGGCTTTCGTCACCGGCCGGCGTCGCAGCCAGGGCCTGGATCGTTTCGTTGGCGCCAACCTGTATCTGGGTAGAGCTGGGGGTCGCGTCGCTGCTCGCGAATGCTGCTGGCCTTTTCGCGCCGCTCGGGGAGAGGGTTGCCAATGCTGTCGGCGTTGTGCCGTCGGTCGTGTAGTAGATCGTTGTACCGGGGGCGATATCGCTGATGGTCACCGTCTGCGCCGTAGTATAGGTTCCCGCTGCGGGGCTGAAAGTTGGCGCTGCCACCGGAGAAGGTCCGCCTCCAAGCACTCCGCTTCCAGGCAATGAACTGCCACAGCCGGTCAAAGCCACAAGTGCCAGCGCGCCGGCGATCCGCAGCGTTCGAGTTGTTGTGCCGCGTGGCCCACAGGAGAATACGATCTTTCGCTCACTTGTTGGGGAGACAACGTCGGCGGCAGCGAATGAGGCAACGAGAGGCAAGGTACGGCGCAGGAAATACTGGTTTTTCATTGAGGGTCCTGTGACATCCGCAACTTAGGCGGGCCAGTTTGATTGAGCTTGAGTGTTAAGCCAAATATACTTCTCGCTCGCGAAACACGTCCACGAAAAAACCAGTTAGTGTCTACACAATTTGCAACAGTGCGAGGCGGCCCGGGAGCCAGGTAAATTACTGGGCGGTCCAGCCGCCGTCTATGGGGAGGGCTGCGCCGTTGATGCTGGCGCTTTGCTCGCCGCATAGGAACAGGGTCAATGCGGCGATTTGTTCCGTCGTGACGAACTGTCCGGAGGGCTGCTTTTCTTTCAGCAGTTCGCTTCTGGCTTCTTCCAGATCGACGGCGCCTTCTGTTACGCGGGTGAGAAGTTGGTGTTCGATTAACGGCGTGAGCACAAAACCGGGGCAGATGGCATTGCAGGTTATGTTTTCCGTCGCGACTTCCAAAGCAATCACCTTTGTCAGCCCGACCAGTCCATGTTTTGCGGTTACATAGGCTGCTTTATGGATGGACGCAACGAGTCCATGTACTGAGGCGATGTTGATGATCCTGCCCCACCCCTGCTGGCGCATGAAGGGTAGCGCGATGCGCACTGTGTGGAAGGCGGCGGAGAGATTGACGGCGAGAATTCTGTTCCACTGCTCGGGCGCGAATTGTTCAATGGGCGCGACGTGCTGGATGCCGGCATTGTTCACCAGGATATCGACGGAGCCGAAATGCTGCTGGGCATCGCGAACCAGCGCTTCGCAATGCTCGGCGTCCGAAAGATCGGCATTGTGGTACAGAACGCCCGCGGAAGACTGCGATTCCAGGTGCTGAATCTGCTGGCGAAGTGATTCCGGACTGTGCATTCCGTTCAACACGACGTTGCAGCCGTCGCGGGCCAGGGCTTCCGCAATGCCGCGGCCGATGCCGCTGGTGGAACCGGTGACGATGGCTGTGCGTCCGCGCAACATTGTGTGCTCCTTTTCCGACGGCTGGTATCGCCGCTCATTCCACGATATCTGAACGTCGCCGTCTGAAACCGCTCTCACTTCTGGAGTGCTCGCCGACGCGGGATAGGTCGCAACAGGAAAATTGTGACAGGCTGAAAGTCTCTGTCCAGCCTTTTCGAGAGCGACTTCATCTCATGGACTGGTTATGATGGGCTGGTTTAGATTTATCGGGGCGATCGGCGGACGACGTGGCGGGAATTATCGAAGGGAAGATCGAGAAGGACATCGAGCAGGCGACCCGGTCGGAATATAGATCGACGGTATTGGGACTTTCGCTGGGCGGGTTGTCACTCTGGAAGCTGATTTCAGAAGTCTGGTCCTCTGCGGTTGAGGATAATATCGTCGATCGGTCCGCCGAGCTTGCCTACTACTTTCTGTTCGCATTGTTTCCTGCGCTGATTTTTCTTTCCGCAATGTTTGGCCTGTTCGCCACCACAAAGACGCAATCGAATATTGAGCTGATGCTTTACTTGGGAAGGGTGATCCCTCCGGCGGCTTTTGGCATGGTGGAGACCACCTTTACGGCCACCACGAAAGCGGCCGCTACGGGCAACATTGTGTTTGGCGCCATCGCGGCTTTGTGGGCCGCAACCTATGGAATGTCTTCGGCGCAGAGTGTTCTGAATACTGTTTTTCGCGTCAAAGAGCGGCGGCCGTACTGGAAATCGAAGGGGATCGCGCTAGGTCTGACTCTGGCGATTTTCATTCTTGTGTTCAGCGCGATGCTGCTGTTGATGCTGGGAGATACCCTGACGAAGTGGCTTGTGAACGAATGGCGGGTGAACAACTCACTGTTGGTGATTTGGAAAATCGTTCAGGTATGTGCATCGCTGTTTTTCATGTCGCTGGTATTTTCGCTTACCTACCATTGGGGTCCCGACAGGAAAGGACATAAGTGGAGATGGATTTCTCCAGGCTCGATTGTGGGCATTTGCGGTTGGCTGGCGGTGTCGATCGGATTCCGAATCTATCTGCATTTTTTCGACAGCTATACGGTCCTTTATGGATCGGTGGGCACGGTGATTATTCTGCTGACGTGGTTTTATGTGAGCGGGCTGATGCTGCTGCTGGGCGCGGAGATCAACGCGACCATCGATCGGTCAATTGCGAATCGTTCACCAATTTGCGATTGAGCTTGCGAGCGGCCCGGAAACAATCTTGGTGTGCGAAGAAGACCCATGTCTCAGAAACGAGACCCTTCGACAGGCTCAGGGCAGGCTCCGGGCACCCGCAGTTTCTGCTGGCCGGCTATTTCATTGCGGCCATCGCGGCGCGGAATAGAGTTTCGAAATCTTTTCCAGCTTCAGCGTTGCGGGCGACGGCGGCTTCAATGCCCTTCTGTGCTGCGGCGCGTTGATAGCCCAGATTGACGAGCGCGGAAAGAACATCTTCCGACACCGGCGTGGCGATGCCTGCAATGGTGGTGGGCGCCAGCTCGTCGAGCTTGTCTTTCAATTCCAACACGATCCGTTCCGCCGTTTTTTTGCCGACGCCGGGAATGCGCGTCAGCGTAGCGTGGTCCTGGCCGTGGATGGCTGCGACGAGCCGCTCCGACGGCAGGCCGCTCAACACAGTCAGGGCAAGCTTGGGGCCGATGCCGCTGATTCCCAGTAGTTTTTCAAATAGTCGCTTTTCCGTGCGGCTCATGAATCCGAACAGGGCCAGCGCATCTTCGCGCACATGGGTGTGGATCAGGAGAGAGACTTCACTCCCTTCCGCGGGGAGGGCGGTGAAGGTGGGGATGCTGATGGCGACTTCATACCCGACGCCGCAGGCTTCCACCACAACGGTCTGTGGAGTTTTCGAGAGGAGGCTTCCACGGAGATGCGCAATCATGGGGCGATTTTATCTTGTTCGCGGGCGAGTGATTCGCAACATAATCCGTGTAGTGATTTCGAGGTGAAGAGTACCCACGTTCGCTTCGCGAATATGGGGCACCCGTGCTCGGCGATTTCTACTGAATGCCTTACTTCAGGCGTTCGGGAGAAACGCGAGGTCCTTCGCTTCGCTCAGGATGACATCTTGATAGTTCTCGCAGTGGTCGACAATTTCTGTAGATGCGCCAACTTCTAGCTGTTGCGACGGCGGTAGCGGATGGAAAATTCATGGCCTGCATTCGGCGGAAAGAGCTGGGCAACGTGGCGCAGGCGCTCGGCCAGGGCGGGCGCGGCCAGCAAGGGGTATTCGCGCTCGCGCAGCTCTGTGTAATCGAAGTCGACGGTGAGGGAGAGAAGATAAATGGCAATAGCGTCGGCGAATGCCGCGTCGAAATATTCTGTGCGAGCCTTTTCATCGACAGCATTTCTCTGGGACGGAATGATCGGAATCGGATCGGCCTTCAGCGACCGTGTTCGGCGCGATTTGGTTTGCGGCGCGCTCCACCTGTCGCTCGGCTGCTCGCCCTCTGTCCGGCCGATGGCTTTGGCGCGATGTTCCCAGGCGTCCTGACTGGTTTCTCCGCGGATGCCGGCCTCGGCCTGCGACCAGATCAGATTCATAAAGCTTTCGGGTACGCCGGCGGCATCGACGAAGTGATGGCCGGCGTTGATATAAAACTCGAATGCGAGAGCGAAGCGGTCCTGCATGAGGCGAGTGGAAATAAAAACGCACTCCACCCCGGCAACAGTTGCGTTGCGATGACAGATGGCTGTATCGCTGAGGTCGCTTGAAAATTCCGCAGCGATCATCATTGTGTTTGGGTCCGGTTCTACGGCCGCGCTGCCGGAGGATTCGGACTCATTGGATTCGCCCATAGTCAGCGGTACAAAATAATACGCTTTGCGATGGAGCGCGGCGGCAATCGCCTGCGGCACGGCATCGACCATGTGTTCAAGGTCCGCGGCGGTAAGTTGAGTTGCTCCGTAGCTGGTGTAGCGAATGCCGTTGGGGGCATGCTGGGTGGGCGTAGTGCGGGCCACCTCCGACGCGGACTTCAGGTCAACCTGGGCGATTTCAAGCATAAAGCTGTATTCTAGCTGAGGGCAGCGGCTTTCGCAGCTCGGCCCTCGCAGCTCCGGCTTGCAATTCAGGGAACCAGCATGATCAGCGCACAGAATGTTTCGGGCGGTCCGTCGTCCCGCGTAGCGGAACAAAAAGAGACAACGATTTTCAGCATCCCGATCGGGAGACTGGGACTGTTCAGCCGCGTAATGATGAGCGGCGCCTGCGGGTTTATCGTTTTTTTCGTGACATTTGTGCTGGCGATTATCGGCGTCGCGATTCATGACTCGGTGACGGGGACTTCGCTGACGAACCTGAACATTGCGTATCTGTACTTCGCGGCTCCGGTGGGGATTGTGGCGATGCTTGCGAGCCTAACCTATCTGGTTGGCGCATGGGCGCGGCGCAAACTCTCAAACGCGGAATAAGCGGCACCCCTCGACATGGGCATCGTAACCATTCCGCCAGAAGCCTTGCTGCAAGCTTCTGCGCCCCATTATCCAGCTGATGCGTGGTGCCGGAACCTGGAAGAGGGAAACATCCTCTTTTTCCCCGAGACGCCGATTGCGCTGCCAGAAGAAGATCTTCATTTTCTACGCACGCTGGAGCAGACCAGCAGCGGATTGCATAAAAATCTGGCGTATAAACCGGCACTCGACCGGGTGGCCGGCGCGGACATGAAAAATGCCGATTCCGCAGCGAGCGAGCGGCTGCATCATATTCTGCGGGAATATTCCCAAAGCGTGACCGCGTTTCTAGCTGGATTCTTATCACCCTATCAATCGCGCTGGCGGTTGGATTATGGCAGTTTTCGACCGCAGGAGGAACAGGGGCGGGACCTGTCTCTGCGTCGCCGCAACGATCTGATGCATACGGATGCCTTTCCTACCCGGCCTACGCATGGCGCGCGGATTTTGCGATTCTTCAACAATCTTCATCCCACACGGACGCGGGTTTGGATTACCGGCGAGCCGTTCGGAACGCTGGTTCCGCAGTTTGCACCCAAACAGATTGGTTTGCCGCGCGAGCAAAGTACGCTGGCGCGCCTGACGGCGAAGGCTGCCTGTGCGATGGGCCTGGGGCGCGCGATTCCAGCGCTGAAACGTTCGCCGTATGACGACTTCATGATGCGTTTCCACAATTTTTTGAAGGAGAATGCCGAGTACCAGGCGCACGGGAAACGGGAGGCATCGTTTTTCCCGCCGGGATCCAGCTGGATGGTTTATACCGATATGGTGCCGCACGCGGTGCTGGCTGGGCAGTATGCGCTGGAGCAGACCTATTTGATTGCGCCGGAGGCGATGGTTGCGCCGGAACATTCGCCACTCGGTGTGCTGGAAGCGATGACGCGCGGGAAGCTCACATAGAAGCGTCTTTGTTCAACGCGGCTTTTCGCATATCGTTACCGGGATCTGACAAACGCGAAGGTTCTGAATTTGTTGGCCAAACGAATACCGGCCCGCAACAGAAGCGCACTCGCAATATAAAGCAAGCAGTTAATCGCAACCGACAAAACAGTTATCATCATTCCAGGAATAGTGGTTCGCCAACCTACTGCGAGCATCACTGATGATGGCCAGATTACGTACATCCAATCGGTAGTTCCTATTATTAGGGCACCAGCCACTCCCCACCACAAGAGTGCCAATACGGCAATGGATACAGTCATTCCAATAGCACAGCCGAATGCTGCCGCTTGCCTTGTAGTCACGCCATCTATCTCCTCAGCTGACCTGCCGCGTTAGAGCCCTACTACCACTGACTCATGGCGCCTAAATGCGCCGGCGGGTGCTTCATCGTTATTTTATCCACACCCGTTTGTATTCTTTGCATCTTAGATGGAGAAGGATATCCCGATGAATAAGCTTAATCTTGTGCGGATGAGTTTTCTTTGCGGCGTTGTTCTGCTCGCTGCGGGTTGCAGCAAGACGGACAACACAAACGCCAATTTCAAGGCGGCCATCAATAACTATTACGAGTCGCACCCTGCCTGCCT
>JBEPVW010000020.1:0-30043 GCA_041690775.1 Acidobacteriota bacterium
CATCACGGCCAACACTGCGAACATCGAAAACGAACACTGCGAGAATAGCTTCCGACTTCCGTTCATTGTCTTTCCCTCTCGACGACCAATTTCCCTATTTCATTTTTTAAAAATTTTGATTTCTGTTCATTGAAACCTGACCTTCAGATTTTTGAGCTCTTGCTTGCGGATAGTATTCCGCTCTGCCTGTTCATCGAATTCCATAGAGGGCATTCGCCACCCGGCCTGAAGGTTGAGAGCAACTATGATCCCTCCAATTTCCAGTTGTCAAGAAATTTCTCTCTTATACGAGAAAATAGCAAATCGATTTAGTAAGTCTTCGGACGCGCCGTACTGCCTTATTCATTGTGCATTGACGAAAAAAATAATCGAATCGATTTACTAAAACGTTTCAAACAGGCTTGGGAATATATCCTTTGGAATCAATAGAAATCTAGAGCAGACTCTCCAATTGGAGTGAAGCGCCGAGTCGCGTCTGACGAGCGTCAGAACGGGCGGGAACTGCAGAATTTCTTGATGGAGTTTCCTGAGTGTAAGCCAAAGAGCTTCGGATGATAGGTTTCAATCAGGATGACAATTGAAGCTGTTCGAAGCCCAGCCCTGTCTGCAGGAGCAGCTCAGCGCGATTCGACTGGCGCTTGGATATCCGGGCTGAGCAGCACTTTCATTCGATCATTATCAACGTTCTTAAAAACATGGTTCTGGGGGAAGAAAATCGAGATGGCTGTACCCCGTCCATCGCGGCTGCGAATACGAAATCTTCCGCTATGGTTCGCCACAATCTCCGAACTCACCCAGAGACCCAGCCCGGTTCCATTGATGCCCTTCGTCGTAAAAAATGGCTCGAAGATGCGCTTCACCGTTTCATGCGACATGCCATGACCGGTATCGGCAACAGTAATCATGATGCTCTCGGCCTTCTCTGTGCTCCCTTTTGCAGTCTGTATCCGGACGGCGATTTCCCCGCCCCGTCGAGTTGCGTCGAATGCATTTCCGATGAGGTTGGCGAAGACCTGCCGCAGTTCGCCGCTATAACACTTGAGCGGTGGAGTCTTCCTGTACTGGCGAATTACGGCAATCTGCGCGTCCCTTAAACGCGCCTGATAAAGCGCCAGTACAGAATCGATGATTTCCGCCGGGTCAACCTCCGTCGGATTGCTGCTCTGCCGATGGAACCGCAGGGTGTGGTTCGTGATATGGCTGACGCGCTCCAGCTCTTCGGCCGCGGTCTTCAGGTATTCACTCTGTTGCTCCATCAACGGTGTCGACTGCAGCAGATAAATCAGGTTCGTCACCGCTTCCAGCGGATTGTTAATTTCGTGCGCGATGCTGGCCGCAAGCCGTCCTACGGCCGCAAGCTTTTCCGTTCTGCGCAGAACGTCCTGTGCTCGCATCTGATCTTCGATATCGACGATCGTTGCCAGCCAGCGGGACTCGCCCTGTGCGTTATGGAAAGGGCTGCACCGCGCCAGATGCAAACGCCAGGTCTGCGTCTGAGTGTTAAAAACTTTATATTGCAATTCGAAAGGCTTTCCGGTGCGCTGCCCTGCGAGAGTCTCCACTACATACTGCTCCTGCTCCTCCGGGTGGATTACCGTGTGCCATTCACCGGCCAGCAGTTGCTCCCGCGTCAACCCGGTGCAGGCATGGGTCTGAGAGTTGCAAAACTCAATTACCTGCGGAGTTGCACCGTCTCTTGCCAGCCAAACCATCTGCGGCAAAGCCTCGGTCAGCAAGCGATACTGTTCTTCACTGTTCCGCAGAGCGTTCTCAGCCTGCCGGCGCTCGGTTATGTCCTGCGCATAGACGGCGACGCCGTACGGCACGCCATCCTCATCTCGTAATAGCGAAAGCGAAAGATGGATCCAGCGTTCCGCCCCGGATTTGTGCCGGTTACGGACCTCCTTCACCAGCCGTTCTTCCTTCATCTGCGCGAAGATTCTGGGAAGAGGCTCAGACGCGTCCGCATCGATATACAACATAGTCAACGGCCGTCCCAGGACTTCCGCCTCGGAATAGCCCAGCAGCAGTTCCGCTCCTCGATTCCACTTCAATATTCGGCCTTCCAGATCGGTCTGGATGACCGCATCGTGAACCTGATCGAGCACCTGCGCCTGACGGCGCAACATAAGCTCCGCGGCGCGGCGTTCCCGCCTTACCTCCGCCTCCCGCAGCTCCCTCTCAACCACCGGCCCCAGGCGCGCCAGATTGTGTTTCACCAAATAATCGTGGACGCCCGCGCGCATTCCCGCTATGGCGTCAATCTCGCGCATCGCGCCAGAGACAATGAGAAAAGGAACGTCGATGCCCTTGTTTTTCACAATCTCAAGAGCGCCCATCGCGCTGAATCGAGGCAGGTCGTAGTCTGCAATGACGATGTCCCAGTCCTCAGAGGAAAGCAGCGCCAGCATCTCCTCAGGGGTTTCGACACGCTTCCACTCAACCCGATATCCGCTCTGCGTTAGCTCATCGACGACAAGCAATGCATCGTCTTCTCTGTCCTCCGACAGCAGAAGTTTGAGTTTTCGCACCGGCGCTGGAGTTTTCTTGATCATTGTCAAACCTGGTTGTGGTCAAGCCAATATCGGCAAAGACATTGCATCGCCTCTGAATATTCCTCGAAATTAACCGCCTTCTGTACATAGCTGTTAGCACCGCGCGTATAGCTGCTGTCGATGTCCTCTCTTCTCGTGGAAGAGCTGAGAATCACCGTCGGAACGTTGCGTGTCCGATCATCGCGACGCACGTTCGACAGCACTTCGAGTCCATTCATCTTGGGCAGTTTCAAATCCAGAAGGATCAGCTGCGGCATCACCTCCGTGTCCCTCCCCGCGTGCGCACCGTGACCGAAAAGCCACTCAATTGCCTCCTGGCCATCGCGAGCGACGATCACTTGGTGGCTGACTCTGCTGGCGCGCAACGCATCCAGGGTCAGCAGTTCGTCGTCAGCGTTGTCATCCACCAGAAGTATCGGTCTAGATTTCGTCATTCGTCCTTGTGTCTCCGGCGAGGGTGAAATAAAACGTGGCCCCTTCACCAACCCTGCCGTCTGCCCAGATTCTTCCATCATGCCTGTAGATGATGCGTTGAACGATCGCGAGGCCGACGCCGGTTCCTTCAAACTCGCTCACCCGGTGCAGGCGCTGAAATGGCGCAAACAATTTATCCGAAAATCCAGGGTTGAACCCAGCCCCGTTATCACCGACCGAGAACGTATCCACTCCATCTATTTTCTCTCGTTTGAACTCAATGCGGGCGGTGGCGGTTTTGCCGGTAAATTTCCAGGCATTGCCCAGCAGATTGCAAAGTACCACCGACAACAGGCGCGAATCGCCGCAGGCAGACATCTCCGGTTCGATCGACACTTCCACTTGCCGCTCCGGATCACGAGATCTGAAATCCTCAATGGCTGACTCCGCAAGGCGCGACAGATCGACTGGCTCAAAGGAAAGCTCCGCGCGGGACACCCGAGAGAGTTCCAGAAGATCTTCAATCAACTTTCCCATTCTTCCCGCCGCCGCGCGCATCCGCTCCAGATAGTCTCCGGCTGTCTTATCCAGTTGCTGCCCCGTGTAGTCGCGCAACAAAATCCGGGAAAATCCCTCAATGCTGCGCAGGGGAGCTCGCAGGTCATGCGACACCGAGTAACTGAAAGCTTCCAGCTCCTGGTTCAAAGCCGCCAACTGCTGGTTCCTCTCTTCAATGCGCTGCTCGTAAAGTTTTCTTTCGCTGATGTCACGAACCGCGCTTGTCACTAGCAGCCCTTCGTCGGTAAGCAGTGGGCTCGAGCTGACTTCCGAAGGAAAACGAGTTCCATCGCTGCGTACCGCAATCCATGCGCATGGATCGCTCCCCGTGGTTGGATTCCAGTCGGGAATCAACTTGCGAATGGTGTGGCCCAGTATGTCGGAGCGGCTATAGCCGAAAAGCCCGTCCGTGCGCGAGTTGGCCAGCACGATCTCGCCGTCTTCTTTTGTAATCAGCATGGCGTCCGGCGCGGCGTTCAGCAGCGAGCGAAATCTTTGTTCCGCTTTCGCAAGAACTTCAGCCTGCATCCGCTGCCGCTGCGCACTGCGGCTCAAAGCAACGAACACCGCAACTTTGGAGCGAAGCACCTCGGGCACGATCGGCTTGAAAAGAAAATCCACTGCGCCCAGGTCGTAGCCCCGGAACAGATGTTCCTCGTTGCGATATCCCGTCAGAAATAAAATGGGCGTATGCTGGCTGCGCTTGCGGGCGCGGATCAACTCCGCCGCCTCAAACCCATCCATTTCCGGCATCTTCACGTCCAGCAGAATTGCCGCAAAATCGTGCTCCAGCAATTCGCGCAACGCCTGGCGTCCAGAGCGCGCCAGAATCAAGTCTTCTCCGAGAACTTCGAGCGCGGCTTCGAGCGAGACCAGGTTGTCCTCGTTATCGTCGACCAGCAGGATCTTGACCTTTCCGGTTGCCGCGATGTCATTCACGGCCGGAAGGTCGTTCGCGTTCAAAAGAATTGGCGGGGGTCTGTTCACTCGCTCGATCCAGATACTGCGGGGATGTGTTCATACCGACGTGAAATCCAGACGCGCATGACAGAGAACAGTTGCTCCAGGTCCACTGGCTTGGTCACATAGTCCGACGCGCCTGCTTCCAGGCATTTATCCCGGTCGCCCTTCATCGCTTTGGCGGTCAGCGCGATAATGGGCAGATTTTGAAATGCCGGAATCAACCGGATCGCCTGGGTGGTCTCGTACCCATCCATCTCCGGCATCATGACGTCCATCAAAACCACGTCCACGTCCGGGAACTGCTTCAGCAGTTCGATTCCGGTACGGCCGTTTTCCGCATGAAGAACTTCAATGTCATGATGCTCCAGCAGGCTGGTCAGCGCGAAGATGTTGCGCAGATCGTCGTCGATGACAAGCACTTTTCTGCCCGCCAGCGCCGCATCCCGACGCCGCACATCCGCGAGCACTGCGCGCTGCTTCTCGCTCAACGATGCCTCTTCGCGATGCAGCAGCAGCACGGTTTCATCCAGCAGGCGCTCTCTCGATGTGACATGCCGGACGGCCCCCGTCCGTAGCAATCCGACCAGCTTCGCATCCCTGTCTTCCACGATGCCGCCGAACAGCATCGTCGGCGGCTGCTGCAAGGAAGGCTGCGCATGCAGTTCCTTGATAAAGCCCGCAGACTCGCTATCTCCAATCAGCGCATCCACGATCACTCCATCGAAAGGCTGCTGCGTCAACATTTCCAGGGCTTCGCCGCCGGTTGCGACTGGGAGCATCGACACATCCTCGCCGCCGATCATCTCTTCCACCGCGTCTCGCCTCGCATGGTCGGCGATAACAACGAGGATTTTCTTCACCCGTCTGGTCATCGAACTCTGGATATTGTTGAACGCTTCATCGAGCGAATCCTTTACGAGCGATTTCTGCAGATAGCTCATCGCGCCCAGCATCAGCCCGCGACGGCGATTTTCATCGCCGGAGATAATATGCACCGGAATATGGCGATTCAGCGGATCATGCTTCAGGCGGTCCAGGATCGTCCATCCCACCATGTCGGGCAATGAGATGTCGAGAGTGATCGCGAGCGGCCGGAATTCGCGTGCCAAAGCCAGAGCGGTGGCGCCGCGCAGGGCAACCAGCGCTTTGATTCCATGGTCGTGCGCCATATCGACCAGGATTCGAGCGAACGTTACATCGTCTTCGACAATCAGCAGCACCGGGTCGCCGGGACGAACCGCGTTGCGGTCGTCTTCGACGATCAGGTCCTCGGCCATCGCTTCCACCAGAGAGCTATGCCCGCCCGGCAACAGCACGGGAGTCGAGTCTTCGCCGATATTTTCAACCACAGGAAACGGCGGCAGCTGTCGTGGAGACTCAGCCCGCTGCGGCACGCTGACATAGACCTGCGGCAGGTAGAGGGTGAACGTGCTGCCCATGCCGGGCGCACTCTCAAGGCGAATTTCCCCGCCCAGCAAACGCGCCAGTTCCCGACTGATGGACAGTCCGAGGCCGGTGCCGCCATACTTTCTGCTCGTAGTACCGTCCGCCTGTTGAAAGGCCTCAAAGATAATGCGCTGTTTGTCCCGCGGAATCCCAATACCGGTATCCGTTACGGAAAAAGCAATCACGCTTTTCGCGCGGCTCAGCATGGGATGCGCTGTCTGCCAGCCTTCGGCTGTTCGTGAAACCGTCAAGCGCACCGATCCATGCTCGGTAAATTTCAGCGCATTCGAGAGCAGATTTTTCAGCACCTGTTGAAGACGCTTTGTATCCGTATAAACCGTATCGCCCAATTGCGCTTCTACTTCGATCGTGAAATCCAGTCCCTTGCCTTCCGCAACATGGCGGAAGCCGCGCGAGCAATAGTCCTGCAGCTCAGTAAGCCGCACCGGCCCAAGCTCAACGTCCATCTTGCCCGACTCAATCTTGGAAAGGTCGAGAATGTCGTTGATCAGGGCCAGCAAGTCTGTGCCGGAAGAGTGAATGGTTTCGGCGAACTTGACCTGTTTGGTCTGCAGGTTCTTCTCTGAATTTTCCGACAGCATCTTCGCGAGAATCAGCAGATTGTTTAACGGAGTCCGTAGCTCATGGCTCATATTGGCGAGGAATTCGCTCTTGTACTTCGATGTAAGAGCAAGCTGCTCCGCCTTTTCCTCCAGTTGCTCCTTGGCCTGCTCCACTTCGCGATTCTTTGTCTCCACCTCGGTCTTCTGCTCCGCCAGCAGTTGCGCTTTCTCTTCTAGCTCCGCATTGGTCTGCTGCAATTGCAGCTGTTGACTTTGCAGTTCTTCGGCTAGCTGCTGAGACTGCTTCAGCAGCTCTTCCGTTCGCATGGTGGCGGCAATATTATTCAGCACGATGCCGATCGATTCCATTAGCAGATCGAGAAACGCAAGATGAACATCGCTGAATTCGTTAAACGATGCGAGTTCGATGACCGCCCTTGCCTCGCCTTCAAACAATACCGGCAGCACAACGATGGTGGCCGGTGCGGCCCCGCCCAGACTGGACTCAATCCGTATGTAGTCCTCCGGAACATTGGAAACTAGGATGCGTTCTTTCTCAAGAGCGCATTGGCCGACAAGCGCCTCGCCCAGCCTGAACTGGCGCGGCTTTCCATCCCGCTCCGTATATGCGTAACCCGACAAAAATTTCAACGAGGTCTGATGTTCGTCCGACGTGTCTGCCAGATAAAACGCACCGTGATGCGCGCCTACCAGCGGAGTCAGTTCCGAAAGCAGAAGCTCGGCGACCGTCAACAGACCGCGCTGACCTTGCATCATTCCGGTGAACTTCGCGATGTTGGTCTTCAACCAATCCTGATCTGTGTTCTTGCGGGTGGTCTCCGCCAGATTGGAAATCATCTGGTTGATAGTGTCCTTCAGGGTTTCCACTTCCCCTTGCGCTTCGACGGCAATCGAACGCGTCAAATCTCCCTTAGTTACGGCGGTCGCTACATCGGCAATAGCACGTACCTGCGTCGTCAGATTCGCTGCAAGCTGATTTACGTTGTCCGTAAGATCGCGCCAGATTCCCGCCGCGCCCGGCACGCGCGCCTGTCCGCCGAGCTTGCCTTCGATTCCGACTTCGCGGGCGACGCTGGTCACCTGGTCCGCAAACAGTGCCAGCGTGTCGATCATGGCGTTGATGGTGTCGGCCAGTTCCGCAATTTCTCCCTTGGTCTCAAGCACCAGCTTCCGCTTCAGGTCGCCATTGGCCACTGCGGTCACGACCTTGGCAATGCCGCGGACTTGGGTCGTCAGGTTGGCGCCCATCAGGTTCACGTTGTCCGTCAGATCCTTCCATGTGCCGGCTACGCCACGCACCTCCGCCTGACCGCCCAGCTTGCCTTCGGTACCGACTTCGCGGGCCACGCGCGTCACTTCCGACGCGAACGAGTTCAACTGGTCCACCATGGTGTTGATGGTGTTTTTCAACTCCAGAATTTCGCCCTGAACGTCCACGGTAATCTTGCGGCTCAAATCGCCATTGGCGACGGCGGTGGTCACCTGCGCAATGTTCCTCACCTGGCTGGTCAGGTTGCCGGCCATAAAATTCACCGACTCCGTCAGATCCTTCCATGTGCCGTCCACGCCTTTTACTTCCGCCTGGCCGCCCAGCTTTCCTTCCGTACCCACTTCGCGGGCCACGCGCGTAACTTCTCCCGCGAACGCATTTAGCTGGTCCACCATGGTGTTGATCGTGTTCTTCAGCTCTAGAATTTCTCCGCGCACATCGACCGTAATCTTGCGCCCCAGATCGCCTCTGGCGACCGCGGTCGTGACCTCGGCAATATTTCTCACCTGGCTCGTCAGGTTGCCGGCCATAAAGTTCACCGACTCCGTGAGATCTTTCCAAGTGCCGCCGACGCCCTTTACTTCCGCCTGGCCGCCGAGCTTTCCTTCCGTACCCACTTCGCGGGCCACGCGCGTAACTTCTCCCGCGAAGGCATTCAACTGATCGACCATCGTGTTGATCGTGTTCTTCAACTCCAGGATTTCGCCGCGCACATCCACGGTGATCTTGCGGCCCAGGTCGCCTCTGGCGACGGCGGTCGTGACCTCGGCGATGTTTCTCACCTGGCTCGTCAGGTTGCCGGCCATGTTATTCACCGAATCGGTCAAATCCTTCCAGGTGCCGCCCACGCCGCGCACCACAGCCTGGCCGCCCAGCTTGCCTTCCGTACCCACCTCTCGGGCGACACGCGTCACTTCTCCGGCAAACGCATTCAACTGATCGACCATCGTGTTGATGGTGTTCTTCAACTCCAGGATTTCTCCGCGCACATCGACAGTGATTTTACGGCTCAAATCCCCATTCGCCACAGCTGTTGTCACTTCGGCGATATTTCTCACCTGCGCCGTCAGATTCCCGCCCATTGAATTCACCGACTCGGTCAAGTCCTTCCACACACCTCCGACGCCCTTGACGTCCGCCTGGCCGCCCAGCTTGCCTTCGGTGCCGACCTCTCGCGCTACACGCGTAACTTCTCCGGCGAACGCGTTCAACTGGTCCACCATAGTGTTGATCGTGTTCTTCAACTCCAGAATTTCGCCGCGCACATCCACCGTAATTTTGCGGCCCAGATCGCCCTTGGCAACAGCCGTCGTCACCTCGGCAATATTTCTAACCTGCGCCGTCAGGTTGCCGGCCATCGAGTTTACCGATTCCGTCAGGTCCTTCCACACGCCGGCGATACCCTTCACGTCCGCCTGGCCGCCCAGCTTGCCTTCGGTGCCCACTTCGCGCGCCACGCGCGTCACTTCGCCCGCGAACGCATTCAACTGGTCCACCATGATGTTGATGGTGCTTTTCAACTCCAGAATTTCTCCGCGCGCAGTCACCGTAATCTTGGTCGAAAGATCGCCCTTAGCCACAGCGGTGGCGACGTCTGCGATATTTCTCACCTGGCTGGTCAGGTTGCCGGCCATAAAATTCACAGAGTCCGTCAGATCCTTCCAGACGCCTCCGACACCTTTCACATCCGCCTGTCCACCCAGCTTGCCTTCGGTTCCCACTTCGCGGGCCACGCGCGTCACTTCTCCAGCGAACGCGTTCAACTGATCCACCATGGTGTTGATGGTGTTCTTCAGCTCAAGAATTTCGCCGCGCACATCTACAGTGATCTTTCGGCCAAGGTCGCCGCGGGCTACAGCGGTCGTCACCTCGGCGATGTTTCTCACCTGCGCCGTCAGGTTGCCGGTCATCGAGTTTACGGATTCCGTGAGATCTTTCCACACACCGGCGACACCCTTCACATCCGCCTGGCCGCCGAGCTTTCCTTCCGTGCCGACTTCGCGCGCCACACGCGTCACTTCTCCGGCGAATCCATTCAACTGGTCCACCATGGTATTGATCGTGTTCTTCAGCTCAAGAATTTCGCCGCGCACATCTACAGTGATCTTTCGGCTCAAATCCCCATTCGCCACCGCTGTTGTGACCCCGGCAATATTTCTCACCTGCGCCGTCAGGTTGCCCGCCATGGAGTTGACCGAGTCCGTCAAATCCTTCCACACCCCGGCGACGCCCTTCACATCCGCCTGGCCGCCCAGCTCACCTTCCGTACCAACTTCACGCGCCACACGCGTCACTTCCGAGGCGAACGATGAAAGCTGATCCACCATGATGTTGATGGTGTTCTTCAGCTCGAGAATTTCCCCCTGCGCGTCAACGGTAATCTTCGTCGTCAAATCGCCTTTGGCCACCGCCGTCGTAACACCGGCAATGTTTCTCACCTGGTTGGTCAGGTTGCTGGCCATGTTGTTGACGGAGTCAGTCAGATCTTTCCACGTACCGGCGACGCCTCGGACCTCCGCCTGCCCGCCCAGCTTGCCTTCCGTGCCGACTTCGCGGGCGACCCGCGTCACTTCACCGGCGAAGGCATTCAACTGCGCCACCATGGTGTTCACCACGCGGGCGGTGTGCAGAAATTCGCCCTTCAGTGATCGGCCTTCGACCTTCAGCGCCATTTCCTGCGTCAAATCGCCCTTCGCCACCGCGCCGATCACACGGGCAACTTCCGTGGATGGCTGCACCAGGTCGCCGATAAGACTGTTGACCGAATCCACGCAGGCAGTGAAGCCGCCGCCCGCCGCGAGCGTAGCCCGTTGCGTGATCTTGCCTTCCTTGCCGACAGCTTTGCTGACCCGGGCAAACTCTTCTGCCATGCGGTCGTTCTGTTCAAATATGCCGTTCAGGGCGTCGTATATCTTGCCCGCCATGCCCACCCGGTCCTCGGGCAGCCTGACCTTGAAATCGCCTTTTTTAAACGACATTAGTGCGGAGAGAAGTTGGCTCTGGTCCAGAGCGGTAGGCTCAACTACAGCGGCTTTCATTATGAAGGGACTCCTTCAACGGGGGTGATGAGTCGAAGTTGAATGATGAGTGAACGCGAGTAAGGATGCCGACAGGGGCCGAACGGGTTGCCCGATCCAGAAATTCAACGCTGCCGACCTGATCCGAATCACGTCGCGAAATCCACCTCGCGTACTGGCGGCCAGTATAAACAAATTTCAGAATCCTCGAAATACTCGTCCGAATGCGGATTCCGGCAGATGAGTACTTAAGTGCTAAGTCCTGCATGGATAAGAAGCCCTCAGGCTTACCCTGTTAAAAGACTAGCACCGCGTAAAGAGGTGCCCGGAGATCAGCGTTCCGGAACTGTTTCGAGCAGATGGAAAAACGAGAATTCACGTTGAATGTAAAGGGCAAACCTCGATGGAACTTTTTTCAGAAGTGTGTGCCATTCGATGACGAAGAGAACATAAAAATTTGCCAGACTTACCAATGAAGCAGCTGAAGCAGTGCCAATATACTCAGAAATTGGATTTGTGCATGAGGGAAAACACTCCATCCAGAAAACAAGTCGACGACTTTATCCGGGACGAGATCGACACGGTTCCTCACCTGGAGGCCTTGCTGCTGCTTTGGAACAGCCGTCCGAAGCAATGGGCGGTGGAAGAAATGTCCAATGCGCTATACGTAGAATCCGGTATGTCACGAGGTATTCTGCAGGGGTTGGCCAGGCGAGGACTTCTGGTCGCCGAGCCCGGAACTACAGAGTCGTACCGCTATGCATCTGTTTCCAGTGAACGAGATAGCCTGATCGAGGCGCTCGATGTCACCTATCGGAGAGATCTCATTCGAATTTCCAGAACAATCCATTCCAAGGCGGGGCCGGCTATACGGGAGTTCGCCCAGGCCTTCCGGTTCACGAAAGATCGAGAGTGACATGGGACCAGCCGTTTACATTCTGAGCGCGTTGATAACGTTGTCGTGCGCCATCCTGCTTCTCCGCGGATATTGGCGCGTGAAGCAAAGACTTCTGTTGTGGAGCAGCCTCTGCTTTTTCGGACTCACCATATCCAACTTTCTTTTATTTATGGATCTTGTCATGCTGCCAAAAGTGGACCTCTACATCTGGCGGCTCGCCGCCGCTGCCGTCGCTACACTGCTCCTGCTCTATGGCTTGATCTGGGAAGGGGAGTAAACGCAATGATTGAAGGATTTCTGCTAGGCATTATTGCCACAAGTTCCATCATGGCGGGCATTTTCTTCCTGAAATTTTGGAAGCGGACCAGGGACTTTCTGTTCCTTGCATTCGCCGTCGCGTTTATCATCGAGGGTCTCAATCGCGCCGCTGTGCTACTGACGGCAAACCCGAATGAAGGCAGTCCTTATATATATCTTGCCCGCATGCTCGCCTCTCTGCTCATCCTGATTGCAATCCTAAAAAAGAACTATGGCACTTCCCGTTAGGTAATTTCATCATCGGGGTAGTCGGAAAAATAAGGTTCGTCATCTCGACCGGAGTTCTCGCCGTAGACGACTTGCGAAGTGAGATGGGGCTCCTTCCAGAGCGCGATGCTTGGGATGGGGTTCGACGCGCTGAAGCTAACCTGGACTTAGTCTGAGCTTTCCCAAATAATTGCGCAGACGTTCGCAACTCCCGTTCTTCGAGCATTCTATAAAGAAGCGCAGGAACAAATGATGGAGGGCAGCTTGTTCAAGACAATCGTTGTCGGAGACGATGCCACGCCGGAAGCGGCACGCGCGGTGGACGTCGCGATCTCCTTAGCCCAGAGCCTGAAAGCGAAGGTGATCCTGATTGGAATTGTCGTTCCGCCGAGCGCTGAATCACAAGCAGAGGGCGTCGGTTTCCATCCGGCATCGGAGATCAGAAAACAGCTCGAACAGAAATTAGGCCACGCCGCTGTGGCGGGCCGCCAGCTTGGGATAGACGTCGCTATCGAAATTGCCGATGGTGAACCTAAACATGAGATTGTAATGCTAGCCAGGCAGCATTCGGCAGATCTCATCGTCGTCGGGCATCGCGAGATTTCGCGTGTCCGGCGCTGGCTGGAGGGCTCGACTTCAGAAAGCCTCGTGCGACATTCGCGCATCTCCGTTCTCGTCGTCTATGGTAGTTAGCGACTCGATTGGTACAGGGATAATCGCGTTGCCAATTATGAGATTGCCCTCGCAAGCAATACTCCGCACCATACGGCAAGCAGTCCGAGAAAAAAGCTGATGACTACATAAAGAGCCGCCTGGAAGAAGGCACCCGTCTGGAGACTTGAAAATGTCTCCCACTCAAAAGTCGAGAACGTACTGTAAGCGCCGATAAAACCGACTGGAATCAGAAAACGCCAGGCTGGATTCAACTCTGTGCGGCGCCCAAGAAACACCAGAGAAAAGCCCAGGATCAAACAGGCCGTGATATTGACCACGAGTGTCCCGTAAGGGAACTTTGTTCCCATCCGGTCTGCGATGGCCGAATCAACCCAGTAACGTGCGATCGCTCCAAACGAACCTCCCAGCGCGATAAGAAAATATCTCTGCAAGTTCATCTCCTTAGTAACGATTCCGAGACGGCGCAAGCCTGGGCCAGGCCTGACCCGAAATAGAATGTCAGCTAACTCAAACTTCAGATGGCAGGGATCGCGCCGTAGACACAACTCCGCGACAGGATTTCCTGCCAGGAGTTATCATCTGTCCGGCCTATTCGGGAGGGCAGCGGTTAAGGGTGAACTCCTTCACCACACGCTCCCAAGTTAAGGTGCCGCAATTGGAGTTGTCAACCTGGAACTACTAGACGATTCCAGTTCTGAATGACAACATATTGTCAATATGACAACATGTTGCAAACAAGTCGCCAGCTCCTTTAATAAATGACACCATCTTGTCGTTGCGACAACTTATTGGCGTACTGATCGTTGCGACAACTTATTGGCGTACTGAAAACAAGTTGTCAATGATGGAAAAATAAGTTCCAAACGCGATAGCGGGGGAAACTACCTGAGGTCGGAAATGGCAGTCGGAAAAACTTCGAGCTGATCTCCAGGCGTGATCGTCCCCCGCTGAATTGTGCCGCTCGGCAGCTCCAGCACCGAATGGATTTTCCAGCTCACGCCGCTCAGTCTCCAGGGCCGGAGATTCGGCCAGACGGAGTGAACGCGATTCTGACGGTCGAGAGCGACCACGTCGATCGGGAAGAGCATCCCGAAGGTGTGCACGCCCGAGGAGGGCTCAATCAGCAGGCCCGAATCGGCAGCAAGCTGCCTTCGGCCCAGCAGACCCATCAGCCGGGTGAGAAAGGTATCGGCTACCGCTATCCGCGTTCCGACAGCGGTAGCCCGTGTTTTATTTTTAATGGTTACCAGCTTCATTTCGTACTTCGATTCTGTGAACGGAAGTTCTGCCATGCACCTACGCCGATTTCTTTTTGCGGCGCATGATTAAGAATCCAAGGACCACGATGAAAAGTATTCCCGCGACAATTCGAATTACCAGGCTTGTCTCCATTGGCGCACTCCTTTCCTGAAAAGAAAATGTTGGAAGCTCCATGCATCGGCCTAGGCCGACTTCTTTTTGCGGCGCAGAATCAGGACAGTCAGAACGGCGAGAAAAAGGATTCCCGCAACAACCCGAATTAACATGGATGTTTCCATTGTTTGTTCCTCCTTTCTGGATAACTCCCGCTTTTGAACTCCACGATGGCGCTCCATTACTGGCCCAACCCTGCAAGACCGCGCCCAATCGTCAATATCGCCGGGGCCAGCAACACGATGAACATGCTTGGAAAAATAAAAAGAACCAGAGGGAAAATCATTTTGACGGTGGTCTTTGCCGCCAATTCTTCTGCGCGTTGACGGCGTTTCTGGCGTATTCCATCGGCAAACGTACTCAACGCCCTGGCGATTGGCGTACCGAACTTTTCCGTCTGCACAAGCATGCTGGTGAATGAAGCAATGTCGGGCAGTTTGGTGCGGTCCGCCATGCTTTGCCAGGCCTGCATCCGGGGTTTGCCGGCTCGCTGTTCGCGATTGATCTGGAGAAACTCTTCATGGATCTCAGGATGGCTGATGCTCAATTCAACTCCGACGCGCAACATCGCCTGGTCCATGCCGAGACCGGCATCGACGCAGATCACCAGCAGATCGATCGCATCCGGAACGCTGCGCCGGATCCTTTCCCGCCGGCGTTTGATCGCGTGGTCCAGCCAGAAGTCGGGGATCAGATAGGCCGCCGCCGCGAGTCCCGCAACCCACAGGAATGTATTCGTCGGAATGAAACTTGCCGCGATAACGGCGATGACTGGACCCAGCATCCGCGCCGCGAAATAAATTTCTATCGGGCCGCTTCCACGCAGGCCGGCACTGACAAACCGCTGCCGAAGCCGCTCGCCCTCGGCCAGTCCGATGCGAGCGCGAACTCCCCGAACCTGGCGCAGCAGCAACTGTTTGAAACGCTGGCCGCCGGTGGTGCGCCGGGTCGCAAACTGTGCGGTTGCCGTCACTTCTCGAACCCGCTTTGTTGAACTCGATCTTCCCGACCACAGCGTCATCACGAAAAAGGCTCCGCAGAAAAGCGTGCCGGCAAACGCGAGATAGAAGGAGATGTTCATAGATTCCACGCATGACGTCTACACCTGAATGTCGACGATCCTCCTGATAAAAAAAGTTCCAATCAGGATCATTCCCGCGCCGGCATATAAGAGCTTATGACCTACCGGATCGTTCAGCAGCACCTGCGAATAGCCGGGATTGATCAGGTTGAGCAGGAAGAGCATCACTACGGGAAGCAGACTGAGAATCCAGCCTGTCAGCCGGCCCTGGGCGGTGTGGACACGGACCTCGCCTTCAATCCGCAGGCGTTCCCGGATGACATGCGCGGTGCGATCCAGGATTTCGGTAAGATTGCCGCCCGTCTCTTTCTGGACGAGCATTGCAGTCACCATAAACCGCAGGTCTTTCGACGGAACTCGGTCGGCCATTTGCAGGAGAGCATCGCGCAGCGGCAGCCCAAAATTCTGCTGACGGAACACTGCGACGAACTCCACCGCCACGGCTTCGCCCGCCTGTTCGGCAAGGACCTCAATGGCGGAACTGAGTGAATGGCCGGCGCGCAATGCACGCGCCATCATGTCAATGGCGTCTGGAAGAGAATCGTTGAACGACTGCAGCCGGGCAGCGCGCCTGTGTTTCAAAAAAATGTACGGCGCGCAAAGTCCAATCACACCGGCGATGCCATCCAACACCGGCGCCGGAAAGAACAGATAGAGCGCCAGATACGTGAGTCCGCCGGCCAGCACGCTGTAGACGGCAAAAGAGCCTGCTGTCCAGCCGCTTCTAGCCTGCATGGCGAGACTCTTGAAATCCGCCGAAAATTTGAAATGAGCAAGAATCCGATCCAGCCAGGAGAACCTGCCCGGAGCATCGACTTTAAGGATGCGCTCGGCATCTTGTTGACGGGTTTTATCTTCGTGACGCGCCTGCTGGATGTCGCCCACGCGATGCTTGACAGCCTTCTCCCACTGCGTCTGGCGCGTGACAACCGCGACCATCGCAAAGCTGATGAGAAGCACCGCAAGAAACGCAAGAACGAGAAACATGCAATCGGCTCCGAGACAGATTTCCTATCGCTACAAGTACGGCCTCAGCGGCTGAAACCGCTGGAATGTCTAGGCCTCCATCGAGTGGTCAAGCAAATTCAAAGGCAAGACAATTCCAGAAGCTTTCAGCTTTTCCGCGAACTTTGGGACGATTCCCGTTGCATAAAACTTGCCTTTGACCTTGCCATTGCTGCCCAAGCCTTGCTTTTCGAACAAGAAAATATCCTGCATGCTGATGACATCCCCGCTGGTGCCGGTAATCTCGCTGACATGCGTGATGCGACGCGTTCCATCGCTCATTCGCGATATCTGCACGATCAGGTGGACGGCAGCCGCGATCTGCTGCCGGATTGCTTTTTCGGGCAGTGCCACGTTTCCCATCATCGCCATGGTTTCAATTCTGGCGATCGCTTCGCGCGGGTTGTTGGCATGGATGGTGGTCAGGGAGCCATCGTGTCCCGTGTTCATGGCCTGCAACATGTCGAGCGCTTCCTCTCCGCGGACTTCGCCAAGGACAATGCGGTCGGGACGCATTCTGAGCGCGTTAATCACAAGTTCACGCTGCCGAACAGCGCCGCGACCTTCGACATTGGGCGGCCGGCATTCCAGGCGGACCACATGATCCTGCTTCAGCTGGAGCTCGGCGGAATCTTCAATGGTCACGATGCGCTCCCGCTCGGAAATAAAGCTGGAAAGCACGTTTAACAAGGTTGTTTTCCCGGCTCCAGTTCCGCCGGAAACGACAATGTTCATGCGGGCACGCACGGCGCCTTTCAGCGTTTCCAACATCTGCGGAGTCAATGCGCGATTGCGCAGCAGGTCGTCAGCCACCAATGGAGTACTGCCGAAACGACGAATCGACAAGATCGGGCCATCCACGGCTAGCGGCGGGATAATGATGTTCACTCGGGAACCATCTTTGAGGCGCGCGTCCACCATCGGGGAGGACTCATCGATGCGTCGTCCCACTGCGGAAACGATCTTGTCGATGATGTGCATCAGGTGCCCGTCATCTTTGAAAACGACATTGGTCTTTTCGAGGATGCCCCGCCGCTCGACGTAGACCGTGTCGCAGGTGTTCACCAGGATGTCGCTGACCGTGTGGTCCTGCAGCAGGGGTTCCAGCGGACCCAGTCCGAATACTTCGTCCATTACTTCCTTTGCCAGGCGTTCCCGTTCCATTCCGCTGAGTGGAACGCCGTGTTCGCCGATCAATTGCTGAATGAGCAGAAAAAGCTGCTGCTGGGCGGCCCGATTCTCCTGGATAAATGCGAGCTTCTCGAGGTCCATTCTTTTGATCAATTCCCGATGGACCGCGGACTTGATCTCCTGCTGCGTCTTCAACGAGACCGATTGCGGCAGAGGCGTGGAAAGCGAGCTTCGATCCGGGGTACTCATCGGCACCGTGGCTTCGGCGATGCGGGCCTGTTCGGCGTGGATGCTGGATCGATTTGCGATTTCGCCCGATGTGTTCAATGTCATCTCCAGAAAGCGAAGATCTTTCGCTTGGGGGTTTCCGTTTGCGGATTGGAGTGGGCACGCACCAGGCGATTGGCCCATTTGCCGATCTGCACTGTAAATTCAGACCGACGCTGCGGAGTGAGCGGTTCTCCCGCGTTAATGGCCCGAACCAGCTCGGCATAGTTGTTCGGGATCGTCACGGAGACGGGGAAGCGCACCGCGTTTTCAACCTGCTCCTTGTTGACGGAATCACGCGAGGAAGAACGGTTGAGGGCAATGCGCACTTTATGAGTTGCACTGGCGTCGAGCCCGAAATTTTCAATCTGCCGCGAAAGATCCCGCAAGGCGGCCACGTCCGGAGTCGCCACCAGGTAGACTTCATCCGAGCTATCCACGATTGCCGAATTGACATCCTGATATTCAAGCGATGAGTCCAGCAGGACATAGTCGTATTCACCGCGCAAAAATTCCAGTACGTGCCGCATATCGTGGGGACTGCCACCGTACCGGGCGGCGCAGATGTCGGGCGACGGAAGCAGGTCCAGACCGCTGGGGTGGTGCGTCAAAAAACCGGCGAGCAATTCCACGTCCAGGCGATCGACATTGCGAAGCAGTTCGTCGAAGTAGTACGGATTTTCCTTCAGGCCCAGATACAAACAAACATGGCCAAGCTGATGGTGATGATCGATCAGAAGGACCTTTTTGCGGTGCTGCCGGACCAGGAACGTCGCCAGGTATACGGCGAGTGTCGTGGTCCCCGCACCACCCTTCACTCCAAAGAACGAGATGACGTTTCCCGCGTTCCTGGGCGTTTCGGTGGAGGTAGAGGCGAACCGGGCCTGTAGGCGCGCAATGGTCGCGGTGAATTGAGAAAGATCAAATGGTCGCGTCAGAAATTCGCCGCATCCAGCACGCATGGCCTGCAATACCAGATCCGCATCGTTGCGGCTCGACACCGCGATGGTTGCGATTTTTCCGGCAAGCGCCTGATGCACGGCCTCGGTGGACTGCGCTGCTCTCTCCGGGTCGCGATCGAAATCGACGATTGCAATGCAGGCGGCGGAATCTTTTACTTTCTGGGAGAACTGCGGCCGCTTGCCGCGAGCGATGTAATCCGGAAAGTCTCCCGCAAACTCCGTGTCCGGCGCATAGGCGCACCCGTCCATGACATTGGCCACCGTCTCCTCATCCACGCAGACGGTAAAAACCGTGAATCTCGCCGGGTTCGAATTATGGTGCTTTACCATTGCAGATCGCCTTCCTGCGAAGCTATTGCTTGCCGGCCTTGAAGCCGGGTTTTACGGAGCGGTCGAAGATGGACGGACTCAGGTTCGGAATGGCCATCTTCGGCGCGGTTGGATTGGGACTCTGATGCAGCGGATCGACAACCGTGGCGGTTACGATCACCACCAGTTCCTCCACCGAGTGACTGTTGTTTTTTGATTTGAACAACTGGCCGAGAATTGGAATGTTCCCGATGCCCGGAACCTGGCTGAGGAGAACCGTCGTGCGGTGGTCGAGCAGCCCGGAAATACTGAAGCTTTCCCCGTCCTTCAACTCGACTTCGGTCTCCGCCCTGCGGGTCGAAATTGCCGGAATGGTGTAACCGGAAATCGTGACGGCGTTGCTGTAGTCGAGCGCGCTGACTTCCGGAGCCACTTTCAGGAGAATGGTGCCATCGGGATTGACGACCGGGGTGAACTTCAGCTTGACGCCATAAGGCTGGAACATGATCGTTACGGAAGCAAAGGTTCCTCCTCCGCCCTGGATCACCGGATATGGGAATTCACCCCCGGAAAGGAACTGCGCTTCATGTCCGCTGATGGACGTGATCGTAGGTTCGGCAAGAATCTGGAGCACGTTGTGCGACTCCAGGTCCGCGACGGTCGCGCCGATGTTTAGCTTCGAATTGTAGAGAAAGAAATTCAAAGGATTGCTGACCGCGAGCAATGTCTGCCCCGCGCTCCCGCTGCCGCTGCCGCTACCGGGAAGAATGCCAATGCTGTTGAACTGCTGGGTGGAAACGCTCGACGTGTTTGTCCCGACGCTGAAAAAGTTAAAGCCGTACTGCGCCAGCTTTGTCCGGTCAACTTCCACGATCCGTACTTTCAACTGCACTTGTTTCGGGTGGACATAGGTAACGAGAAGTGAATTCACCACATCCTTGGAATAGAGCGACGCCAGCTGGGCCGCTTGCTTATAGTCGTCGTCGCCGAAGACTGTGCCGGAGAGATAAATCCGGCCTTCCTGCGCCTGGATGCGGACGTTTTCTCCGGGCATCGCCAATTTGATGGAGCGGCGAAGAGCGCCCACGTCCAGGTCCGCCGATACGGTGTAAAGCAGAGAATGTCCGGTCGTATCCCAGAGAGCGAGGCTGCTGACTCCGGGCGATTTGGCCGTAATTACTACTTCATTCGGACTGGAGGTGAAGGATTGCAGGACTAGCGGATCACTGACATAGACACGGTGCAGCCGGTTGGTGGTTTTCAAAAAAATGGAACGGCCAACGATGAGATGGAGATTCTGTGCGGTCCCGCCGGACGGCTCGTCAGCTTGCGGAGGCACGCCCGTGAGAAAAGGTGCGTCCGATGATGAAGTCGTAGGCAGTGGTGCGGACGCATTGCGAGCCTGGGCGCGCGCGGGAACCGCCTTCACCGTGCAAAAAATCAGCGGGAGAGCCAGCGTGACCGATCGAATTGGATTTCGTAAATTCAAATGCTTGTCCAGTGCTTGAAAAACAGCCGCCTTATAAAGCGGCCAAATAAAGAACTATTTGAAGTTGGTGGTGGTCTGCTTATCTCCCAATATCGTTTCGACGACATACGGCTTCCGCCTCGCTGCCGGTCGGATGTGGACAGCCGCAGCCTGCTGCACCACCGTGCCCGGCACCAGTTCCGAAAGCTTCACAGGCGGATCCTTCACCTGGCTGCGGTCCTCACTGTTACGCAGAACAAAATGAATGGTGCCTTGGGTGCTGGCCAAGACGACTCTCTCGGCATCGTCGGGTTTCATCAGCAGTGTGACCACATCCACAGTGGCCGGCTTGCCATCCGAGTTCGGCTCCGACTGATGTCCGGCAGCCAGAACCTCCGCATCCTGCAACACCGTTGCCGTGATCGGGCCGGGAGACTGGTCCGTGTGATAGGTGACCAACACATCTACATGGGAGCCGGGAAATAGAAATCCAGCCACGCCGACCACTTCATCGGAGCGCAATGCGAGGGCCCGCATTCCGTCTGGAATTTTCACTGTGAGGCCCATGCCGGGAATAGCCAGGTCTCGATCCAGAATCGGCGTATTCGTTGCTAGGGGATAAAGGACCGAACGCCCAATCAGGTCTTTGGGTTTGAGATATGCGCCCTGCAACGGGAACGATACCGGCCAATCTACCAGCTTGAGCTTCTGCGGCTTTAAAACTTCTCCCGCCTGCAGCGGCACTGCCGCTGCAACATAAGACTGTTTGCGCACCTCCGTTCCATGGCCGCGCATCTTCTTGCTCAGCAGGAAGGTGCAAAGCCCGGAGACCAACAGTGCGATGAGGAATGCGGAACTCAATTTGCGCGTCATGATTGCGTCACCCGACTCATCCCAGCACCGTCGGCACGAGAAGCGTAATCCAGCATCCTGCGGCAATGGCCACGCCATAGGGCAGGCGCAGCGTTCCAGGCTGGTCCACATTTAGTTCCGGATGAGGAAGCAACCCCATCGCGCCGTGGTGGCCAATTAACGTCCCCACATTGGCTAGCGTGGACTTCAGTCGGCCGCGAGAAATGGCGAGAGCGAGGGCGAACAGACCGCCCATCAAAGCTGTTGCGATAAAAATTTCGAGGAGATGGCCGAATCCCGCGATACACGAAACAGCGGCCATTAACTTGACATCTCCGCCACCCATGCCGCCGACGATAAAAAAAATAAAAAAGACTGCACCGCCTGCGAGTCCTGCAGCCGCAGCCAGGCCCATCGCTCTCCAACTTCCGGTGCCCAGATGCAGCAAAAGTCCGAAGGCGAGGGAAGAGACTGTCAGGAAATTCGGAATCCGACGAGTACGCACGTCCGATACTGCGCCGATCGAGGCACACAGGGAAGCACACAAGAGATACGCGAAGTCGGGGGAAAGAAGCTTCATGTCAAACCAGCCAGATCAAAACAAACAATTCAGAACGAACGTCCTCTAAACGCCTATGCCCTATTTATCGGAGGGATGGCTCAAGAGCTACAGTGCTAGTTTTGGAAACCGGCTGTCTCTGCGGACATCTGGATGACCGGGAGAGGCGAAAGACCATAAGGGTTGCGGGGCGGGCGATGGACATGATCGTCGTCCTGCCACAACCCTGATGGTTGTCGCTGAAGAAGCTGTAGCTTGCTGCGCCGCGAGCAGTTTTATCCAGCAGCGCTAGTCAATGAGCTGCCGACCGAGCCGAAAGCGCTCGTGATGGTGTTGGCCAGAGTCTTCATGCCGGTTACGGCGCCCAGAGCGAGTAGAGCGGCGATCAGGGCGTACTCAATCAGGTCCTGACCGGAATCGTCTTTTACCAGGCGGATAAAAAGGTCCTTCAAGTTGGTAGTCATGGTGGTTTCTCCTTATCAATTTCGCCATGCAGCCACTATCCGGGAAATTCCGGTGAGGGAATGAATGGAAGCTTACCTGGCGAGGTTTCTGTGAACTGAATGCTACGCAGAAACCAGGCAGACAGTAATCAAAATTCTGGTTACCCAAGGTACGAAGGTAATGAATCCGGAGAGTAAACAGACTGCCCAATTGACGTCCGTCGTTTTGGAAGTAACCTGGATCGCTCGCAACAACGATGGCCGCGCTTCACTGCAGCATGGCAACTTTCAGCAGGTTGGACGAATGCAGCGGGTTCAAGGCGAGGTTGATGGCCCCGCTTCCGCTGAGATTTACCTTATCGCTGACGATCTGCCCGACAATGAACGTTCCACTGCCGGCGCCGCCGGTCATCTGCAATACATCGGAAAAACTGGCGGAGTGGAAATAGAGAGCGCCAGAAAAGGACAAACTGCCAGAGCCAGCAAATATGGGCTGGGTCGTATTGGTATGGGCCTGATAAATCAGCAGCCCGCGGCTTCCGGGGTTTCCGCGCGAGTCGGTGGTATCGCCGGCCAAGTCCCAGTAAGTGCCGTTTGTTGCGCATTGGCCGATGAGAACATTTCCGTTGAGCGTGCTGGGCATTCCAAGAGACGCAGTCGGCACACTGCCGTCGCAAGTCATCCTGGAGGAGTTCACCGGATCCACGCGGCTGGATGAGAGCGCACCCGATCCTCCATTGATATTGAGACTTCCAGTCAGGAAATAAAACATGACGCCGTCTGTCTGCTGCCAATAGGTCGTCGAATATGGACTGCAACTCGGAGTGCAGGGGGTGGAAAGTCGAACATCATCGCTGCCGCCGATATTCAGGTTGCCGTTCATGTAATAAATGCCAGGCTTGAAGATCGCCACATCATTTGCATTTAAATTGATCGCGCTGGGATAGTAACCGGGTTCATATTCCAGGCAGCCGGAATGAGGAACAGATGTTTTTACGTAATTAGTGGGGGAGTGATCGGGACATCCATCCTGACCATACGAAACGACGTGAGCCTGGCTGGCAGTACTCGACGTGACAGGCTTGGATGGCGCAGCCACTCCCGCGTATGGATCGAGAACGGGCAGGGCCGACCCATCCCATTTTCCGGTTGTTCCGCCGTTGAAACCTCCACCCCAGCATGTCGTGGGCGCTTGCGTAGGACCGCCAACCACCGCCACCTCGGAGCCAGTGCCCTGGGGCCCGCCCTTGCTGGTGTTGATCCACGCCGACGGAGAACAGGCAATTCCCGTAGCGCTGTCGGAATTAACCATCAAACCGCGCGGCGGCCCCCCCGCAATCGTTAACCGGCCGCCCCCACTATAGCTGAAAGCCCCATTTGCAGTGGGGTTCAAGACAATCATCGGCGCGGCATCCTGCTGCTGCACGACGCCGCAAGTGCAGGAAGCGGCGACCTTTTGATAGCTTGATCTCCGCAAACTATAGAGGAAACGCGTCCTCACATTTTCCGTGACGATTACTTTCAGGAATGGGCTTGTGGTAATGGAAATGGGCGGCGCGATGACCCCAGAGACGGCGCTCGGAAAACTCCAGGCCACAGAATTTGACTCGCCCGAAGATAAGCCGGTGCCGTTATAGCCATTGACATTGGCATAGAAGCAAATCGAACCCGCTCCCGAACCCGCGCTGCAATCCCCAGCCGCGCCGGGAGTAAAGCCCATGTTTGGCGGCGGCAAACCGGAGGCGAGATCGTAGATGTTCATGTACATATCCATGGCGCCGGCCTGGCAGGAGGAGTCCGCCGCGGACTGCGCCGCCTGGCGATGGAACCAGAGATTTGTAAAATCCACGGCGAATCCCACCATCGCCAGCAGGAACAAAGACAGCATGAAGAGGAGCGAGACCATGATCTGCCCCGATTCTGGATCGCCCGTTGAAATGCTGTCGGTTGTTTTCAAAACTTCGGCATTGTTCTGCATAGGGCATCCGTCCATGATGGCAAGTCGTCCGATGATTCTGCGCTTCCAGAAACTACCAGCGTCAGTAAACGATGCGTCCTTGCGCGCTCAAATTCACGGTGTCTGCGACTCCGGGCAAATGGATGTACGGCACGTACGTGTATTGAATAGTGACCCCGACGCGAGCAGGCGGGCTGGAACTGCCGTCGGGATAATTCACCTGCACCGTCATGGCCGAGACATCGTGAAAGGAGAGTTTCGCGTAGCTTTTTACCTGAGCAATAACATTGGCTCCCGAGGAGTCGCCGCAGCCGGAAGTCGGGCCGCTGCAGCTTCCGCTATCGCTGCCGTGGACCACGGCATATCGGACCCCCTGGCGCGCGGCATCTCCGAGAACGCTGTAGGTATATGTCAGCATGCACAGTTCGAACATCCAGAACACCAGGGGAATGGCGACCAAAAGCGCGACCGCCATTTCGATCAGGAGAGAGCCATCTTCGCAAGACGTGTCGGCGAATACCGGGACGCGATGCCGACGGCAACGCAACTGGCGGCGCAGCAGGGCGGCGACGAACCGGCCGATCGAGCACGCTACCGGCTGCAAACCCTGTGTCGAATCATCGGGGCAGGGTGTTTGAAATTTTTTCATCAGTCCAACACTCTCATCGACACTTGGCGGTGGAACTTGAGTGACGGCACCAGTGAATGCGAAAAAAAACTCAGCGGAATTGGCGGCCTGACGGTGTACGTCACATCCACACGGTTCAACAGAAATACAGGCGCTTCCGGATCGGTCCCTGGCGTGTAACTGCTGCCCGCCGGACCATAGCTGGCGCACTGCGTCACCTTATTGACAACGCCGATTTCTTTCGAACATACCTGCACGGTAGTTGTCGTCGACGCGCTGGCCAGACTCGACAAGTCGCCGACAGCCAATCCCGAAACGGAAGTAGCATCCGTGATCGGGCCCGCGGAGGGCAGAGCGTTCTGGCCCGAGGATTGATACCCCTGGACTGAGTACTCCACAGCATTGCGCGATGAGGAAGCCAGATTCGCGGCGACGATAAAAAAATATCCAAAATTGACAGCGTATGCGATCAACAGGATCAGGATGGGCAGAAATATGGCCGTTTCGAGCAGACTTTGCCCTTGGTCGGACAGAACGCCCCTGCAGAGGCGCAGCAGCCGGATTTTTCGCGTCATTTGGAACATAGTTCTCCGCCTGAGAAGCATAGGCTTCCGTAACGAAAGCACTAGCGGATTCGAGAGGATTTGCCGATAACTTTGTTCATAATCTTGCTACAACAAAGCGATCTACGGTTAGGACTTTCCTCACGATGATGGTTACCTGCGTAATTGGCGCGGAAAAAAATACTTCCAGGCGTACGAAATTCCTGAGCCTGCTGAAAAAGGCATTCGGCTTTCCGGTGATGCTGGTGGTTCTTCTTGCGGGCATCGTTTACCTGGCGATACCCCGGACAATTGCCGATCCGGACATTTCCTGGCACCTGCGCAATGCACAGGTGCTGCTGCATACGCACGCCTTTCTGCGTCAGGATTTGTACTCTTCCACCACAAAAGGAAAACCCTGGGTCAATCCGGAATGGCTGGCGGAAATTCCTTTCTATGCGGGCTGGCGATGGTTCGGGGAACGCGGAGTTTTTCTTGTCAGCGTAGGGGCGATCGAAACGATTCTGCTTGGAATATTCGGCCTGGCATATTTGCAATCGAAGAATGTAAAGTCCGCATTTGTGATCTCCTTCCTGGCTATTTTTCTCGCCGACGTCTCTTTCGGCCCGAGAACCCTGCTGTTCGGCTGGATATTTCTTGTGGCGGAACTGGCAATTCTCCAGAGTTTTCACGCGGTGGCGGACGGTAGCAGCATTACTAGACCACGCGATTTGACCTGGCTGCTGCCGCCCTTGTTCCTGTTATGGATCAATATCCATGGTTCGTGGATGATCGGCCTGGCGCTGTTGGCGTTTTTTGTTCTGTCTGGCTACGTCAAAATTACGTGTGGACTCATCGAAGCAAAACGCTGGAGTGGGCCGCAGAAGCGGAAGCTGTTGCGGGTAACGACTCTGTCGGTGTTGGCCCTCTTTATAAACCCATACGGCTGGCGGCTGGTCCTCTACCCCTTCGACATGGCATTTCACCAGAAGTTGAACATCGCGAATGTGCAGGAGTGGAGAAGCCTGGATTTTCATTCCCCTCACGGCAAGATCATCCTGGGCATAATGGCGGGCGCGATTGTGCTGCAATTGGTCCGACGCAGGAAATGGATGTTGCATGAAGTCGGATTTCTGCTGCTGGGTTTGTATGCAGGCCTGACATATTCGCGATTTTTATTTCTTACCGCGATTTTGATTTTGCCGCTTTTCGCGAAGGACATTGCGGAATGTGCGCCTTATTACCCGGAGCGCGATAAGCCCTGGTTGAATGCGCCGATCATGATTGGCCTTATGGCCGCGGCAGTTGTGCTGTTTCCCTCGAACCGCCAGTTACAAGCGCGCTGGGCGGACCAATATCCGCAAAAGGCACTGAACTACCTTGGTCAACTTCATCCCAGCGGGAATGTCTTTACCTATTACGAGTGGGGAGGATATTTGATCTGGAACGTGCGGCAGGTTCCAACATTTGTCGATTCCCGCGTCGACGTTTTTGAGCACCACGGCGTGCTGGCGGACTATCTCGATGCGGTTCGCTTAAAGGATAGCTTCCGAATTTTGGACAAATACTCAATCCGCTATGTGCTGTTCAAAAAAGGTGAGCCATTGACCTATCTGCTGGTCCATACGCCTGGTTGGAAGGTGGACTATCAAGACAAAATCACAATTCTGCTTGAAAAGAAGTGAGGGCCTTCAGACCCGACGTAAATGCTGCCGAGCTCGGAACCAGGAACCAACGGCGGGTCAGCCATTCCCACACATCACGGGCAGGCACTTATAAGTGCCTGCCCGTGAGTAACTATGCCTGGAGAAATGATTACTAGAATGTATAGCGAACCGTCAAAAGTCCCGACCTCGGTCCCCAGTAGTAATTTTGAACACCGGTGATCTTGCCCGCATTTGCATCTGTAATGATCATATCCGGGCTTCCAAAATTCGGATGGTTCAGGACATTCGAAAAGCTGCCAGAGACCTCAAGCTTCGTTTCTTTCGGCAACGGGAAGCTCTTGAATAGAGCGGCATTCAATACCTGCGAACCGGGACCTTCAAGGATTCCGAACCCTGCATGACCGAACTGGCCGGCCTTCGGAACCGCGTAAGCGGCTGGATTAAACCAGTGATTGATGGTTCGTCCACCGGCCCGAGCCGTCGAAACGCCGGGGACACGATCCACGCTTCCGCCGAACGCATTGATATTTGTTGGATCGGATCCGGTGAATACCGGCGTCAAGTGCTGGCCGGTCATGGCCTCAAACGAAGCACTCAATTGCCATCCGCCAAATATTTTCGACCAAAGATTATTCTGATCCAGCAAAATCTGTCCCGGACCGACCGGCAGCATGTATATCAGGTTAGAAGTCAACTGCAGGCGCGGAGTGTATTGGTCGTTTCCCCGTTGCCGTGCGAAGTCGTAGGTATCTTCACTGACTACACCACCTTCGGGATCAGCCCCAAAAAAACCGCCGCCCCCTATTATCGAGTTGCCCGGATCGTTCGTCAAATTCTTCGCCCATGTTAGGGAGACGTCGTACAGAAGGTTGTGCTTCATGCGACGGTTCGCTTCGATGGTGAAGGCATTGTAGGACTGGCTGCCTCCATTGGACTCCTGAATCACATTTTGGAAATTCGGGTAGGCAGTATTGGCTTGAGACCAGGGAACAGTAGCGCTGGCATGGACTTGATTCAGGTTCCTCCCATAGATTAAATCGCTAGTTTTTGAACCAACATAGGAGAGTCGCACGCCTGTGTTAAATCCTATGTTCCGTTCCAGCGTCAGATTCCATTGTTGTACGTAGGGATTCCGCAGGTTTTTGTCCAAACCATTTATATCGATAGCCCCAAGTGTTCCGACAGCAGCGTTTGTTGGGTTGGTAAAGGTGATTGCAGGACTTGTATAAGCGGGAACACTCTGGGTGTATCCAATTACACCGCCGTAGGGTGCCTGATACAAATAATCTCCGATCATTTGACCGGTAAGATCGTTGTTGTAGACTCCGTAGCCACCCCGAAGCACAGTATTGTCGTTGATGTTGTAGGCGAAGCCAAGACGAGGATAGATTGCATACTTGAACGCATTTCTCAGGCCATGGGCGGGGAAGCCTGCCTGTTGGGCCGAGAGAATTGGAATTGTTGTCGGAAATCCAGGAGTAATGTACTTCTGTACATTCGCGAGTGACGGGACCACGATAGCGCCGGTGGCGGGATCGAAGTTTGAAATTGTGTCGAATTTATCCCGGGGAGCGCTATCGAAGTCATAACGCATACCAAAAGAAAACATCAGGTTGGGCAGAACCCGCCAGTCATCCTGGAGAAATCCGCTCAGGAAATATTCGCGTTGATATTCCGACGGCCGAACATAGGTGTAGCCCGTCGATTGCGGCAGGCCAAGCAGGAAGTCGGCATAGCCAAAGCCGGTGTGCGGCGTTCCCTTTTTTCCAGTTTGGCTTCCGTTAAATCCAAAGTTGCCAAAAGTTGAAAAGACAGGTTGGGTGCCATATTGCGGCCTGTATTCAACCCCGCCTTTAATCGTATGATTCCTATGCTGGTAGGTTATCTGATCCGTCACCTGATTCGTCTGTTCTGTGCCATTGGCGGGTCCAACTTGACCGGGTGAGGTTATGTTGCTGATGGAGAGTACAGGAAACCCAGTAGCATTCGCCGGAGCGGTCGGAAATCCCTGGATACCAAGGTTGTCAAGAATCCCTTGACCACGCAGGAGTGGATGGAAATTGTTATTAGTCCACTCAGCGCCAGCTTTAAAAATGTTGAACAGATTGGGAGTGATTGCCCAGGTATCGGAAAATACGCCGGAATATGTTTTTCTGACCTGGATTCGGTATCCAGTTATCGAAGGAGGTAATCCGCTATCCAGCACCTCAGGCGAGGCTCTGTTGTAGCTGAACCGTACAAATGCTGTATTCGTCGGAGTAAGATTGCCGTCCAGCCGCAGATCGAACCGGTTGCTGTAGATGCTTTGCGGATAGGTTGCGCGGAAGTTGGCGTTAAAGCTGTCCGCCGGCCCAAAATTCGGCGCCGGGTAAAACATTGCCTGCCACTTTTGAGCGGCCTGGCTCTGAGAACTCAGCAAGAGGTCAGGCGTGATCGTATTATTCAGGAAAGGCAGACCCGTGTACGGGTTGTAAATGACGATTGGTGTTGGAAGAGTCAGCAATGAAGAAAAATTACCTGCACGAAAATCCTCTGTCGGAAGATTGGGGCTGATGGCCTTGGGCTGATTATTCCGTAACCCTTCATAGGCTCCGAAAAAGTACAGCTTTCTCTTCACGATCGGGCCGCCGACCCCGCCGCCGAAATCATTATCCGTATAGGGAGGGTTGGTTTTTGAAAAATAACTTTGTGCCTGTAGATTTTGGTTCCCAAAATGTTCAAATAAACTGCCTTGAAAGCGATCGGTTCCGCTCTTGGTGATGACTGTGATATTTAATAGCTGACCCATTTCCGCTTTATTATTGACGGCATCGTACTTGACTTCCTGAACGATGTCATAAGAAGGAAAAGCCGG
>JBEPVW010000021.1:0-29709 GCA_041690775.1 Acidobacteriota bacterium
TCCGGATCAGAGCGGTTTATCGAAGAAAGCGATTTTCCGGGCGATTGAGGAGACACTACGCCGGCTACAGACGGACTATCTCGACCTTTATTTTCTGCACCAGCCCGATTATGACGTTGCGATCGAAGAGACACTCGAAGCTATGGAACAGTTGATGCAGCAAGGGAAGATACGATATCCCGCTACTTCGAATTATGCCAGCTGGCAGGTGGCCCAAATACTTGGACTGCAAAAGCTAAAGGGCTACACTTCGGCCGCAACATCGCAGCCGATGTATAACCTGCTGGCGCGGGGTATCGAGCAGGAGTTTCTGCCCATGGCGAAAAGCTTCGATGTCGGCATCCTCGCCTACAATCCGCTGGCGGCCGGTTTGCTTACAGGAAAACACCGGGAGTCGGCGGTCACGCAGGGTAGCCGGTTCGACGGGAACCAAATGTATCAGGAGCGATACTGGCACGCGCGCATTTTTGAAGCGGTAGAACAGCTAAAGATTCTCGCGGAACGTGCGGGCCAGTCCCTTATCGGTCTTGCATTTGCGTGGCTATTGCATCATACGGCGACGGATTGTGTAATTCTTGGCGCTTCTAATCTGGAGCAGTTAAAACAAAATCTTGCAGCCAGTTGGGAAGGACCTCTCACCGACGACATCGTTCATGAGTGTGATGAGGTTTGGCAGAATCTACGCGGACCTATCCCAGTCTACAACCGCTGAGGTCGAGATGATTTCAGGTATTGAGCATACGGCGATTGCCTCCTTCGATCCACATCGGCTTGCGAACTGGTATGTCCGTCATCTGAGTTTCACTGTCCTGGTTGATACGGGTAAGACCGTATACCTTCGAGCTAAAAATGGCGTCGTTCTCGAGTTTGTCCATGCGGACACCCGACCCGCGGCGCCATTGATCCGCGATGCGGGATTGCGCCACATCGCGCTCTCGGTAACGGACTTTGATCTAGCTCGTGAGAAGCTTCAGTCGAATGGGATACAGTTTGCGGATGAACCCATCGTGGCGCCGGGAATGCGTCTCCAGTTCTTTCAGGATCCGGAAGGAAATTTTCTGCACCTGATCGAACGAGAAGCTCCGCTGACTTAAACATTTATACATGCGGTCGAGCGCGGCTCTTATTGATCGACTTTTCGCAGAAACGAACGCATTAAGCCAGGTTGAACGATCTATAGGGGATTCCAGGGGGACGGGATGGGTTGGCTCGATGAGGATTAAATCGCGCACCAGATGCAAATCCAACGTAGCAACGGGGACGTAAAGACTGCAGTCAATGGCCGCACCATTAGCACCAGTCGGATTCCCGATTCATCGTGGGTATATCCACTCGTTATCCCGCTAGTTCTCTTTACCTTCTACTCGCTCTTTCGATTTTAGATTTGACATAATCCAAGCGAATTAAATAAACTCCATTGACGTATTGGTTCGGCCATTATCGCGATGCGTTGCACGCCTTGGACATCAGTTTCGCGCCGAACTGGTGCGTAGTCATAACGAAGCCAACCGCTAGGGGAATACATCATGAGATCGGCTTCTTTGCTGGCCATTGTCGCATCGTTCTTTATCCCGGTTACTGTGGCATCGATGGCCCTGGCGCAGTCGCGCGGGCCCGTGGCAAAGTGGTCTTTCGATGAAGCAGAAGGCACGACGGCGCGCAACTCCGCGACCGGGGCGGAAGACAAGATCTCTGGATTTTTTAAGCATGTGCCCGGAGTTTCAGGCGATGCATTGCAGTTTGATGGAGACACCACATCCGTTATCGAAAGTGCGAAAGCAGTTCCACAAATATCAAAGGATTTTTCGGTGACTGCCTGGATTGCAGTCGACACTTATCCCTGGAATTGGGTCCCAATCGTCGATCAACGGAGAGGAGAAGATGCTGGATATTTCTTTGGAATTGATTCATTCGGACATCTTGGGCTGCAATTGTCCGTGGGCGGCAAATGGACGATGTTGACATCCACCAGTGAGATTCCCTTAAAGAAATGGATCCACGTCGCAGCCACCTTTGACAGCGGTAAGAAACTCGCGATTTACATCGACGGCCAACCTGCTGGACAGTTGTCTGTACAGGGCGAGATGGTTCCGGCGGACGGCCAAGATATGCTCATTGGGCGAGTAAGAGAACCGATTCTGCCGGCTCAATGGATCCATCCTAAATATCCGGTTTGGTACTCATTTGATGGAATCATTGACGAGCTGGAGATATATGATCGCAGTCTTCCTGCAAATGAAATTGCAAAGAACTTTGCCGCATTCCATCCTCCTGTTGGAAGCGTGTTACCGTGGCAGGTTTTGCCTTCCGGCCCTCCTGGTCCCGGCCGCTTTGGCGCATACTACGCGAGCTTAAAGTATTCTGAATTATGGGATGCGCAGCGGAGAATTGGCCCAGATTCGGATGTGGTGGTTCGCTTCGACCAGTCTCCAACCCGCTTAGTTTTTTGGCAAGGAATGAATTATATTCCCGCATGGGTAACAGAAAACGGGAAGTGGTATACGGATGAATTCATCGAGACGTGGGGGAAGGGATGCCCGGATGGCGGCGACTGCGAGCCAATGTCCGATAAACACAATCGATATGCTCATGTGAGGATCATCGAGAGTACCCCTGCCCGGGCCGTTGTTCACTTTCGTTACGGCTTATGCGAAGTTGAGCATTCTAACTGTGCCAATCCGGATCCGTACACCGGCTGGACCGATTGGGCAGATGAATATTACACGGTCTATCCTGACGGCGTGGCGGTCCGTAAGCAGGTCCTGTGGAGTTCCAACATTCAAATTGTGAATGGAAAGATCGTAGGGCACGAATTCCAAGAGACGATCATCATTAATCCTCCAGGCACCCGTCCTGAGGACAACATCCAAACAAATGCCTTAACCATTGGCAATATGGCGGGAGAAACAGCTACGTATTCATGGCTGCCACAATCGCCTAAGAAATTAGATCGCCCGGAGAACGCCAACATCCAGGTTGTCAACCTCAAATCAAAATGGAAACCATTCCAGATTGTTTCTCCTGTAAACGACATCTTGAAGCCCTATCACGGAAAGGACTCCGATTCGATTTTCCATTGGTGGAATCACTGGCCAGTTGCACAGGTTAAATCGAGTGGCATCTATGCCATCGCGCCGGACAAGCCATCCCATTCCTCGCTATCTCATATCGAAGGCGCACCTTATGCCACAACCAATGATTCAGTCACAAAGCTGATGCTGGATGGGCTCACCACGAAATCTGCTTCTGAGCTGATTTCCATCGCGAAATCGTGGCTTTCGCCACCGGTCATGACTGTCTCGGGCAAGTCTTGTCTGTCGGAAGGCTATGATCCGGCACAACGAGCATTTGTAGTAAATCGACAATCTGATGAATCACAGAATAGGTGCCGCGCCTCATTCAAAGCATCCATCGATTCACCACTTGTTGATCCTGCGATCGTAATTAAAAACTGGGGAGACGGTGTTCCGAGACTTGCGGTTAATGGAAAAGGCGTTGCATGGGGCCCAGACTACCGCTACGGGAAAGTCAATACACTTGAAGGGACTGACCTCGTGCTATGGTTCAAGTTTCAATCGACTCAGCCGACAACTATAGACGTGAGTTCCGGGAAGCTGCGATAGGGAACCTTAATGTTTCGTCGCTTTTACATTGTTATCTCGTTTTGCCTGCTCATCATTGTTTCCGTGACTCCAGCCAGCTCACAGCAGAGCAATGGCTTAGTCGCATGGTGGAAGTTTGACGGAGGCATCGGGAACGTAGCGTTAGACGGCGTGAGCAGATCTCAGGACATTATTCTCAACGATCATAAGTGGGTTAAAGGCGTCTCTGGAACAGCGCTGAAATTCGACGGATTCACGACAGTGATAGAGCGTAACTCAAGCAATGTCCCTCATCTAAAGCGCCATTTCAGCATTGAAGCATGGATTGCGATCCAATCCTATCCGTGGAACTGGGTGGCTCTTGTCGATCAGGAGAAGGATCGGCAGGCAGGCTATTTTTTTGGGATTGATTCTGAGGGCCGCCTCAGCTTGCAATTGTCTGTATGGGGGAATTGGGAAATATGCAAGTCCCAGATCAGATTGCCACTGATGAAATGGACCCATGTGGCTGGCACCTACGACTCTATTAGTGGAATCACACTTTATGTCGACGGCAAATTAGCGGGAAAGCTTCCGGTCACAGGGGGAATGACACCCGCGGACAATATCGGTTTGCAAATCGGGCGCGATTTCAAAGCACTTCCCGCAACTGCTTTGGTACGTCCCTACGCGTCCTTTCCCGCTTCCTACTCATTCGATGGCATCATCGACGATCTCAAGATATATGACCGTACACTCTCTGCCGACGAAATCGCGCTCTTCTACGCTACCAATAAAATTTCCGACCCACCTGAGTTGACTCCTCGGCGTTGGCCTTCGCTTGCTGCAACTTCAAAGCATTTTGGGGCAGCATACACTGACCTGAAACTATATCCGGAATGGGATGCTCTTTGGCGCATCGGGCCCGACCCAGATGTCGTCGTGACCTTCGCCGATGCTCCGTTTCATTATGTGTTTTGGCACGGCGCTAATTTTGGGGATGGCATGGTAACGGAAAATGGCATCTGGATCGGAGACCAGAGTTTTGAAAGCCACACCGACCACGGTAACGGCCATATGACCGCCGAGCATATGAACGACAAGCACGATATGCACGCCTACGTGAGCATTGTTGAGAATACCGATGCCAGAGTTGTGCTGCATTGGCGGTATGGCTTAGTAGATGTAACCGGGCAGTTCTCAAATGTGGATACTGTGACGGGATGGGGCGATTGGGCCGATGAATACTTCTATATCTATCCGGATGGCACTGCGGTCCGCTATGGAACAATCCATGGAACAGCAAACCACTATAGTTTTACCGAGCCTACAATTCTTCTCGAGCCTGGAAAGCGGGCTGAAGACTATGTATCTTTAAAAGCAGTGACAATCGCGAACGCCCGAGGAGAAAGCCGCACCTACTCTTGGGCTCTATCTTCTCCTCCATTTCCATTTCCGGATCAACCCGCTGATGCGAACATCGCAGTAATAAATTTAAAGGCGACTTATAAGCCGTTCTACATTTATAAAATAGGCACAGGGTTGGGACCATATGGCTGGCCTCCAGAATTGAGACCGGAATACTCTCATTTTCCCACTTGGAACCACTGGCCGATCAATCAAATACCTTCCGATGGCAGGTTTGCTTTATTCCCCGATCATTTCAGTAGCGCCGCGATTCTATCCCCCGAGACGCATCTGGCGCTGTCAGAAGAACCCTGGCCAACAAGAAGCACATATTTTCTTTTTGGACTGACAAAAGATTTTGCTCAGTTAGCCATGCTGGACCGTTCCTGGCTTGAGCCGCCAGCTTTGAGAGTTGCCGGGAGCAGTTTCACGGCGAAATTTGATCCAGCGCAACGCGCCTACGTATTAACGCGGCGGGAGTCGATAGTTCCAGGAAAGAAAATGAAGTTGGAGCTTACCTTGGATGCCAGCGATAGCTCTCCGGCTGTTAACCCCGCATTTGTGGTCAGGAACTGGGGAGATGGACAGGCGAAGCTGCGCCTAAATGGAGTTGAGTTGCCGAAGCCAGCACTACGGACGGGGCTCGTCCATCGGCTCGACGGAACGGACCTGGTTGTATGGATTCAGTATCAATCCACCCATCCGTTTCACCTCACACTTATCGCTCAAGATAGTAAGCCACCCTGGTGAGATACTCATAGGCATTCGCGCCGGATTGTACGGTCTGTCTACCGGGAAAGGCATTGGGCCAGATATCGGTTCACATTCGGTTTTCATAATGAATACGTTCAATATTCGATCCAGTACTACAGTTGCAGAGTAGGCGAACCGGAATATCTTTAATGCAACCCATTGCAACCTCTGTCGGCGTGGGCGGCGCAGGAAACGGAGCAACTGGTTTGGAAGGTAATGTTCACGTAAAGGGCCTGGCTGCTTGCCTTATCGCCGATGATTTGACCGGTGCCTGCGATGCAGCCGTAGCCTTCGCTGTGCGCGGTTTACAAACGCATGTTGCACTGCATCAGGAATCTCTGCCACAGGCGGAAGTCATAGCATTATGTACCAATAGTCGTGATGTTGCTACCGAGACGGCGAGAGAAAGGATTAGATCTGCTGTTGAATTCGTTTATCAGGGAGAACCGTACCTTCTCTTCAAAAAAATCGACTCTACCTTCAGAGGAAACACCTGCGATGAAATCGGGACATTTCTAGATGTTTTGCCGCACAAGTTTGCCATTCTTGCTCCGGCATGTCCGCTGCTCGGCAGACGTGTCCGCGGCGGCCGAGTCGTTGTAGATGATCTAGCCGGCCATTCTGTCCTCGACCTTCCTTGTGAATTGCTACAGCGGAATATCAAATTCCAGATTTTGGCTCGCGGCGATCCTCTCACAAAACAAATGGCGCGCGCAAAAAAAGACGGGCTGCGCCTGATCGTCTGTGATACGGAAACGGAGCAGGACCTCGATGCAATTGTGAACGCTGGGACCTCCAGCGGACTTGACCTTGTCTGGCTTGGTTCATCGGGACTTGCACATGCATTGGCCAGTGTGGGAGCTAGTTCCAATCAACGGACCTCATTGCCGCCTCTCTGCGCAGGAGTTACTCTTTTCTGTATCGGTTCAGATCATAGAGCCTCGATCGAGCAGGTACTTTATTTAAAGCGGGAGCGGACTGTGGCAGAGGTGCGTTTGGGTCCGAAATTCCGTGATGAACTAGGCCTCGCGCTCAAACGCGCGACCGATATTCTTTTGCATATTGATGATTGCCGGAGCGATCTCGGCCAATCATCTCTAAGAGCGATTCGCGATGTGTTCCGGCCCCAGGCCGAACATCGCATTTCCACGCTTGTGCTTAGTGGCGGAGACACCGCCGCAACTGTGTGCGAAGTATTGGAAGTTCAATCGATAGAAATGCGGACCGAAGTGCTACCAGGAATTCCTTGCGGAGTGATACGCGGCGGCACGGCGGATGGCCTGACGGTGGTCACCAAATCCGGTGGATTCGGGGGCGAAAACGCGTTACTGCAAGTAGCGTATTTCTTTGAGCATGAAGCAAGGCGGGTTTATGAACCAAACAGATAATAAACCGAGGATTGTGGTGACTCTTGGCGATCCAGCTGGCGTGGGGGCTGAAGTAGCGCTCAAGGCGCTCAACGATCCTGAAATCTCAAAGCTGGCCCGATGGACTTTAATAGGAGATATTTCAGGCTTATCCGCCGCTGAACAATCAACTGGCCTGCGGTTAAGTTCTCTCGATGTGGATTTCCAGGATGCCCACCAACTACCGGATAATACCGAAATCTCTTTTGGAGAGCTTCACGCTGAATACGGGAAAGCCGCGGCGGAATATGTTCGCCTCGGCACAACGATGTGTTTGCGCGATGAAGCGGACGCCATGGTAACTGCTCCATTGAACAAGGAAGCGGTAACTCTGAGCGGAATGCCGTTTTCCGGACATACGGAGTATATCGCCGAGCTTTGCGGCGCAAAAGATTCCCGCATGCTGCTGGCGAGCGACCATCTTTGCGTGGTGCATGTGAGCACACATGTCAGCCTCCGTATGGCTTGCAATCTCGATATAAATCGAATTGTGCGGACGATCGAACTAGGACACGAAGCGATGCGGTGGCTCGGTCACATAGACCCGCGGATTGCAGTCTGCGGATTGAATCCACATGCCGGGGAGCACGGGCTCTTTGGGACCGAAGACGGCGAGTTCATCGCACCGGCCATTGAGATTTGCCGGCGTCGAGGTATGTGTATCGAAGGCCCTGCTTCTCCCGACACTGTCTTCGTGCGGGCGTCGCGCGGTTCGCATGATCTGGTTGTCGCAATGTATCACGATCAAGGGCACATCGCGATGAAGCTCATCGATTTTGAGCAAACTGTGAATACCTCCTTAGGCATTCCCATCATCAGGACATCGGTAGATCACGGAACTGCATTCGACATTGCCGGAAAAAATCAGGCGAATGCAGCCAACATGAAGGCTGCTATGAAAATGGCAAGAACCATGGCTGCTAACCGGCAGATCCGGCTTCAGTGACAGCACGTCGCTCATAGCATCCGAGCGGCAGACTGGATGCTATCTTATAAATAATTTGTCATCCCGACCGGAGCGCCCTGTAGTGGAGGGACCTGCGGTCCTCCGGAGAAAGTGAGGCCTTTCGCTTTATTCAGGATGGCGCGAAGGGTTTATGAGGCTGCTTTAGAAAGGGTATGGCTCTGTTGACATGCTGAGCGAAAGCCAGAGATGTCATCCTGAACAGCACGAAGTGGAGTGAAGGAAGCTCGCGTTTTGCTGGCTAGCTTGTGGCTCAGAAGTAAAATTTTAAAGCCATCTGTAGCTGCCGCTCTGTGTTTGCAGTAGAAGAAACTACGCCAAAAAAACCAGGACCATCCGGAAAAAAGTTGTCGGGAGCGGAGAAAACAGGAGTATTCGTGACATTGAATGCCTCCGCTCTGAACTCGAACCGCTTGGTATCTGTCACCTTAAATGTACGGAACAGAGAAAGATCCAGATTCCTGCCCCAGTCGGCATGCAGGCTGTTACGACCCATAGTTCCGAAAGTTCCAGGCGGTGGATCGGCGAAAGCATTGACATTAATCGGATGTAGCTTATCAAGGGGATATGCAGCTGTGTTTGCGTAAGGGTTACCTACCAGATTGGCCCGCTCCACGCCATAAAAATTATTGATGTTGGAAATCCCGTTACTGTCCTGAACATCGTAGCGTGGCCCACTGTTCAAAGTTACGATTCCATTTAGCTGCCATCCACCGATAACGTAATCGACGACGCTGCTGTGCGTGCTGAACCGTCCGGCTCTGCCAAACGGCAGCGGAAGTATAAAGCTGCCAGCGAAGATTTGGGGCAGATCGTAGCCCGCTGGCCCCTTGTCTATGCTCAGATTGTATGGGTTTTGAATTTCGCACCCGGAAGCATACCCGTCACAACCTGTCGTGACCGCCTTCGACCAGGTATAGGCAATGGTGGAGGCGATCCCGGAATGCAATCGGATTTGGGACGAGACTTGCAAAGAGTTGTAATCAGTGTGGGACAAACTCTCCGCGTAAGGCGTCGGCGGGATGTACGGGTAAGGGGCGTTCCCCCCTGGGCTGGTCAGCGCATTCGCCGTGATGAGGGTGGCGATTCGCGCGTTTCGCGAGCCTACGTAATTGATCGTTGTCACCACGCCAGTAGCCATCTGCTGCTGGAACCCAAAGTTCCATTGGTCTGAATACCCATTCTTCAGATTGGGATCGGTGTAGCTATTGGTGTTTAAAGGGGAAAATGGCGACGACGCTGGCCCAATCGGGGAACTGCCGAAGTTAAAAGGATCCTGGGCTAGTCCTGTAGGTGGTCCATAAACATTGAAGCCACCGGGCGCTCCTACAAACGCCACATTCGGCCAGGTCTGAGTATAGTTGGACTGATTCTCAGTCACAGCCGCCCAATTATCGAAGAATCTGCCATATCCACCATGCATGACTGTTTTTTGGGTCAACAGATAGGCAAATCCGATTCTTGGTTGAACATTATCGTAGTTGTCATGGATAATCTTTCCGCTTTTCGCGATCGTGACATTCGCCGGTAGGGTTCCCCCTGGAATGCACGGCGCTCCTTGAGTAGCCGAGCATGCCGGAGCTGGATTTTGGAGAATATAGGTTCCATTTGCGAAGTTGAAATCTCCCGTGATGTCGCTACCGTTGGAAGCCTTACCCTGGCGCGGATTGACCGTAATGTCATAACGCAGGCCTAAATTGATCGTGAGCTTGTCCGTCGGTCTCCATTGATCCTGAAAGTAGGCTCCGACAATTTTTCCACCGTGCAACAGCGAATACACATTGTCCACTTCGGCATAGCGCGGAACGCCCAAAATCATGGAAGCCAGGGAATCGCCGGTGTTTGAGTCAAAGTTGCCATCCTGAGTCTGCGCCTGCGAAAAATCGTCCTCTGAGCCATAGAACGGTTGTTCCCACCCATCGGTGGCCAGGCTCACGCCAGTCCGTAGGCTGTGGCGTCCAATGGTTTTGGAAAAATCGCCGCGATATTCCCAGATGTTGGAGTAATGCAGCTTGCCGACGTAATCAAAACCGGCTAGATAATTGTCAATTCCAACCGACGGAACCTGGTTGCCGCCGAATGACGCATGGTTGTAAAAGTAGTTTGCAAATCCGGACTTCTGATAGAAATCCGAAGGCGTGTTCTTGAAATATGGCGTGCGGTTGTTGTGCGCTGAAACACGACCGAATGTTAGCTGTAGCACCGAACTTGAACCGAAGGTGTGGGTCCAGTTCACCGCAATGTTGTAATTGGAGTCGTTCGTCCTCGCTACAACACCCGGATAACCTCCGGACGCGGTAAGAGGTTCCCAAGCCGAGGTCCAGCGCGCGAATATGCGATCGTTCACGCGGATCTGTTCGTCGAATCGAACCGAAACCTGGTCCTGGCGTGTAATGTTGGGCGTTGTGTCGCGGCCATTGAATTGCGGGAATCCGGGTAGGTTGACCGGAGCAGGAAAGAACGTCTTCGCATAATAAAGCGTCGTCGGGTTGATCATGCTGGACGGGATCTTGTTGCACGGAGTGCCGGTCCCTTGTTGGATACCGTTGGCGTTCGCCGGTAGCGGGTCTCCCGCCACGTCGCACATAAACGGTTGCAGCGTGAATCCGGTAGCGTTCGGCGGTTCGCTCGGGTCTTGAGGAACCGAACTGAACGGGTTGTAAAGTTGTATGCCTTGGGCGTCGAGATTGCTGAAATCTCCATTCAATTGCGCAGGGGTGGGGGTTCTGAAGAAGTTGCTTGACGCGGTGTTGTTGCGGTATCCCTCGTAGGAACCATAGAAGAACGCCTTGTTTCGACCGTTAAAATGCGGCAAAATCACCGGTCCCCCGACGGCTCCTCCAAATTGGTTTTGCTTCAGCGGAGTCCTGACTGGGTTGAAATAGTTAGCCGCGTCCATAGCGTCATTTCGCAGATATTCCCATCCATCCCCGTGGAACTGATTGGTTCCTGATTTTGTGACCACGTTGATGATTCCGCCCAGAACCTGTCCGAACTGCGCTTCGTCGTTGTGGGATTGAACCTTGAACTCCTCAATATCATCCAGGGTGGGCTGCACGGCATAGGTGTCGCGAATCGAACCGTAGTTGTTGATGCCATCCAGCAAAAACATGTTGCTGCGGTTGTTCTGACCGTTAACCGATGGAAGAACAACCGTCCCGATTGGATCACCGATTCCATTGAAGCCTCCCGTAACGTTGACGGAACTGACTCCAGGCGACAGCAGCAGCAGTTCCGTGAAGTTGCGCCCGTTCAGCGGCAGAGCATTCACCTCAGCGCTGCCGATAACGGTTCCAAGCTCGGCTGTGGAACTCTCGATCTGAACCGCGTTCGCGGCAACCATAACCGTAGTGTTGACAGCTCCGACCTGCAGAGTGAAATTCACCGTGGCAGTCTGATTGACCGCCAGGTTGAAATTGGGCGTCTCCGTAGTGGAGAATCCCTGCATCGAGACTGCGTCAGAGTAGGTTCCGGGGCTGATATTAACGAGTGAATAGTTCCCGGTCTGATTGGTCTTTGTCACCTGCTTGAACCCGGTCTTCGAATTTGTCAGCGTGACGGTTGCACCCGGCACCGCCGCCCCGGAAGCATCTCGCGCGGTACCGTTTAAAGCGGCGGAGGCAGTGCCTACCTGAGCCGTTGCCGTGCTGCAAATTCCCAAACAGAGAGCTATCGCGACCGCTGCCCCAAGCAAGATTCTCAAGGTCAAGTATCTCGGAGAATTCATACTTTGCACCTACGCTCATCGCCAGGTAATGTATTTGCTTGCGGATTGCCGACGGTAGAGATTCAGCCAATTACAATTGCGAAACCGTATCACCGCATAATATACGTTGTCAAGCGCTCTGCATTTCTAAACCATTCATCAAGCTAACTTGTTTGTAATGTTATGTTTATGGAATGCGCGAGTGCCGCGTCAACGTTCGACTCTTAGTTTCTCCTCTTTGGAATTTTGGTCCGTCCATACAGTTGTACAATCGAACCCTAAGCGGACGGGATATTGTGAAAGAACCATTGCGATTGAGATTGAATAGGCTACTGCTGCGAAGTAAGGGTCAATGAAGGTGTGTTGGACAATGAACTACAAAAGATGAATCCGGACTCTTTTCTTATTCCGTGCGAGGGGATTAAAGCTTTATTATGTAGATTGGCACAGCATTTGGTACATACTCGATTTGCAATTTGTCCAACAAACCGGACACATTGACGCATTCAACTGAATATGCATATAATCCATTTGGATTGTGGCTGGACCAATTTAAACTCACGTCGCGCGAGATCACATGAAACAGATTGTATTGGAAGCGCCCGGAAGATTTATAGAACGAGAAGGCCCAATTCCGACAGCATCCGATGGGTACGCTCTGGTTCGGATCGAGAAGGTAGGCGTTTGCGGAAGCGACTTTCACGCCTTTGCAGGGCGCCAGCCAATCTACACCTACCCTAGGATTATCGGCCATGAATTGTCGGGAGTGGTGATGGAAGCGCCGGCCAATGATAACGGCATCCATCCCGGAGACCGTTGCGCTATTGAACCTTACATAAGCTGTGGCAGATGCCGGGCATGCGCAATGGGCCGGAGCAATTGCTGCGAAAATATTCGGCTCCTCGGAATCCATGTCGACGGGGGAATGCAGGAATATCTTTCCGTGCCAGTCGGTCTGCTGCACAAATCCGATCTCTTGTCACTCGATCAGCTCGCGCTGGTCGAAACGCTCGGAATCGGTGCCCATGCAGTCAGGCGCAGCGGATTGAAAAAGGACGCCGCCGCTCTCATCGTGGGCGCGGGGCCGATCGGAATCGCAGTGGCGCAGTTTGCCTCCGCAATGGGTGCCAGCGTTCACATAGTTGAAAAGAGCGAATGGCGTAGGGATTTTGTGGAGCGTATGGGGTACCCATCATCGTTGACGGCCGAAGGACAGCAGGCCGATACCGTGTTCGACGCCACCGGGAACGCCGGTGCAATGAGCGACAGCCTGACTCATGTGGCGACTGGCGGTTCTCTGGTGTTCGTCGGGCTGACACGCGATCCGGTCTGCATTGACGACGTGCTATTTCATCGCAAGGAGGTGACTCTGCTGGCCAGTCGTAACAGCGTCGGACTTTTCCCTCAAATTATCCAGCTCATTGAAGAGGGTAAGATCGACACCTCGCGTTGGATTACGGATCGCCTGCTGCTTTCCGAGGTTGCTTCCCAATTTCAATATCTGCCCACGCGCCAGACACTCGTCAAAGCCATCGTGGATATACATCAACTCAACTAGACCGGCTTTCCTACCGATGTATGGCAAGCCTATTTTTTACTATTTGACCGGAGCATGTCAGCGGAGCCGCAAGCTCTCTCAAAATGGCTTCTTCAGAGTAATCCTGTAGACGAAAGCGTTGTTGCATGGCTTTACCTTCGGGGTCGTTAGCACTAACGCTTCTTTCGTAAACTCCCACTTGATCGGTTCGTCGCTGCCCAGCATTTTGACCGACTCGATCTCCGACGGATACAACCCTGCCCATGTCCGGCCTTTTGGGACCAGACTGGTAACAGATGCTCGATCTCCAGGCCACGCGAGTACGGTCGCATATAAATAGTCGTCCTTGCAGGTGAAGCGAATGTCCTGCGGAGTATATTGAAGTGCGTTGTTCTCGTTGAACGCTCCACTCTTCGTCAACCGCGTCGGGCCTTCTCCAGCCACCAGCCACGGGCTGGTTCCATAGATTGCTTCTCCATTGATTCGGAGCCAGTCTCCGATTCCGCGCAGCCGCTCCTTTGCGGCATCCGGAATTGTTCCGTCAGGTTTCGGTCCAACGTTCAGCAGAAGGAATCCATTTTTACTCACCCGATCCACAAGTCCGGTCACTAATTCATCGACGGATTTAAACCCAAGACCTTTGACATATCCCCATCCGCTGCCGGCATCAATTGTCGTATCCGTGATCCATTCGTCGTACGTCATATCAAGTTGTTGCCCCTGTTCGAGGTCGTTGATGCCAACGCCAGGGGTAAAATCGTGGCGCTTGTAGGTAACTGTCACCTCTTTGCCGGATGCCGCAGCTCGATTGAAGTAATAAGCCAGAAAATCCTTTTTGTACCACTCCTGGATCAACTCCAAATCAAAATCGAACCACACCACATCTGGCCCGTAGTTATCCACGACCTCGATGAGTTTTCCTTGCCAGGTATCGAGAAATTTCTTATCCGGCAATGCACCTGGCTCATGACTCTCCCCGTAAAGCCCCGCATATCTCGGATCACCAACGTCGTACCGCTTGTCCCAGGTGGGGAAATAGAACCAATGTGCGCCGTGGTGGAATGCAGTCAGAAATTTCATGTTGTGTTTCTTGATAGCCTTACCAAGCTCGCCCACAACATCGCGTTTAGGTCCCATTTTCGCGGCGTTCCATTTCGAATATTTCGTATTCCACATCGCAAAGCCATCATGATGCTCGGCAACCGGGCCGGCAAAGCGCGCGCCCGCGTTTTTGAACAATTCCGCCCATTCGTCGGGATCGAAGTGACTGCCGGTGAACATCGGAATGAAATCCTTATAGCCGAACTTCTCCATCGGTCCATAGGTAGCTATCTGATGCTTTGTGTTCTCAGAGTCAGGGTTGGTGTATATATCATGTGCGTACCATGTGCCGTTCTTGCCGTGCGCGGGAACGGAATAGACGCCCCAATGCGTGTAGATACCGAACTTGCCGTCCCGCAGCCACTGGGGAACTGCGATATTCCGCAGCGAGTTCCATGACGCTTGAAATGGTCCGCTCCCGGCGGCTGCGTGCCGGCGCTTGTGATCTGCGGCCAGCGCAATCGGGCTAGCCAGCGAGCCCGCGGAAAGTGCGACGCCGCTCTTCAAAAGGTCGCGTCGATTGTAGGTGGTCATCATCGTTTACCTCGTGAGTAGAATGCCTTCTTACCAAATCCTGAAATCGCTCGTAGCGAATGGATTCGTTTCCTCTGAGACCGCGGGTCGCATTTTTCAACGCGCCAGCCGCGCTTCCCAGTTATCCTTACGGGTTGTGGTACACCTCGCGCATCACTGACCATGAGTGTTTGCCGGGCAACGGAACCTGCATGGGATCGGTCGAGCTCAGCCATTGCTGATTGCGCGGCTCAGCGGCAAGCTTCTCCATGTCGGACTTATAGTCTGCACCGGTGTACTCGTAATACCCAAATAGGTAGTACCTATCGCCCTCAAGCTTCTCAAGATATATGGAGAAGTTATGCATGTTGTATTTAGCCAATAAATCGCGCACCCCCTGATTGGAGGCGGCATGCAAAGCCTCATAGGCGGCGATGCGATCCGGTTTTATGCCGATCGCCATTCCGATTCTTTGGACCGGCATGCGGCGATTGCGCCTTGCCAGTGCAATGGCCGGGAGAGCTATTCCGGCGGCAACCAGTGGTATGGAAATTCGCCTCATGTTCTAGTCCTCCCGTGCGATGGGATATCAGAGTTATTCGAGAGCCATTTCTCCGGAAAGTCATTGGTTAGTCCCCATTTGCACATTTCGAAGTTGACAAACCCAAGCTTGAGCGCAGGGGATTCCGGCCGCACCCGAAAATCGTAGTTCGCAGGGTCAATGAATAGGGGATCGGCAAAGATGGAGTTTCGATCGAACCCAAGTTCCTGCCAGTCTTTGAGGTCGTAGCGGCGCGGGTTCCGTTTGCCGTCCTCGGAGCGTAACTGATCGACGACCGCCTGGAAGCTTCCCTTGCTGGAGTAGAAACAGTTTCGATCCACTTCCCCAAACCAGGGGCCAGTTGCAGGCGGAGCAATCACCGAATGAAACATCTGCGGCCACCACGGCCACCCGGAAGGCCATTCTGTGTCTCCGGGATCCATGACCGTGATGTTGCTGAAGTAGCGGTCGTTGTTAAAGTTATTTCCTACATGAAAACACGGAGCGGCTTTCGACATATACCAGATATTGTTGTAAACCTCGCGATGGGCGCCCTCCCGCCATTTCATGCTTACACCGCCAACGGAGATGTTGTTATAGATTTTGTAGTTCGAGGCGCCGTCATCCAGATCTAATCCCCAACCCGACTTCTCGTTGAAGAAATTGTTGCGGACGATCACCGGCTCCATTGCATCTATCAGAACATCCCACGCGTCGATGCTACGATCAGCGGTATACGGACCGTGTGACTGCGCCAGGCTCCAGGCGCGATCACGCCCCCATGCATTGAAAGGGCCATGATCACTGGTCTCGCGGACTGTATCGTGGATGTGATTGAACTCAATGACATGGCCGCCCCAGGTACCATCGCCGATGCAGATCCCTGCGCGGGGCATGTTATAGATCAGATTGTGGCTTGCCGTAATCCGTTTCGCTCGTGAAATATAGACGGCGGCGATCTGCTTGCCGTAGAAACCACAGTCGTGCACCAGGTTGTTGCTGGCCACGCATTCGAATGGAAACGCCCGCTGGGTTCCGTTTGTTTTTTCCAGGTCCCCAACGAAGCACATCGCGCTATCGCCGGTCTCGGTGAACTTACATCCAGTCACGGAAAACTCGCGATTGTAGTTGTTGACAAAAATTCCGTTCCCGCCAACAGCATCGAACCAGCAATTCTGAATGGAGCACTGTCGCGTGCCTTCCGCAAAGACAGCCCCGCCCCGGTGAATCGACCAGTCGCTGAGCGATGGCACGTCGTACCGGCACATATAAGTGCTCAGCGTATGTGCAAATCGCACGCCTTGAATCTGAATGTTGTGCACCGGTGCATCCTGCGTGCCTGCAAAATGGACGACGGACTCAAGTTGCGGCACCTCAATCAGCGCACTCCCAAGGTCAACGCCAGGTGGCGGATAGTAATAGAGGATATCTCCCCGCTTATCGAGGAACCATTCTCCAGGCGAATCGAGTTCCTCAAACAAGTTATCGATGAAATAGCGTGACTCGTCGCCTACTATGGCTGGATTCTTATCCCACTTAGCACCAATCTGCTGCCCACCTTCGCCGAACCAGAGGAATTGCGTTTTTTGGTCGATGCCTTTCAGCTTCCACTGTAGATTTCCCCAGTAGGCTTCCTGAAAAATATGGATTTCCGCATCTTCTGGATTCGACCAGCTCTTCCTGGAAAATGTGGCAGGATCGAATCGAACGCCGCGCGGCGCCTCTCCCGAAAAAGTCATATCTGCGTTTGATCCGGCGTAAGGATCTCGACTGTCTGCTGGAATTGACCCCGCGGCCTGCAAGTATCCAGACTTGCCTGGCTGAGACGGATCATAGTTCGGATACCGTGCGCGAATCTGACGCTTGCCATTGACAAACATTTGGCTAAAATTCAGGCTGGCAGCGACCGAAGCTTTCATGATTCCATTTTTGTGTGGAATCCATCGGCAGGATAAGGAGCGTCCGCCACTAAGAACGACGTCCTCTCCAGGATGAGCTGCATAGATCACGGGGGCATCGGGAGTGCCAGAATCCTCCGGTCCGAAACTAAGCGGAGAGCCGAGGTAATAGGATCCTTCGCGAATCCAGACATGAATGGGGCCGTGCCGTTTGGCTTCGCGTACCGCCCGCTGCGCTCGCGAGCACGTCGCAAACGGTTTCGCCTTCGTTCCTGGCCCACTGTCCGTACCGTCGGGCGACACGTAGAACTCATTGCTATCTCGCGTGGGGGGCGTCTCCGCTTCGTTTTCCGCATAGAGCCCCTGAAATTCGGGGACAATGCCCCCCGCCGCAATTGCAGCGCTGCCCGTCAATTTGAGAAATTCGCGTCTACGCATAGCATTCCGTAATGGACGTACCAATTGTACAGCTCATTTTCTGGTCTGCCGTGGGCTAAATTCACAGGCGATAGGCGGTCATCGCCGTCCCCCGGCAGACGGTCTCCTGCTCATCCGGCGATAATTCGGAGATAAATGAGCGAAACGTATCGGTCCAAATTTTGTATTCCCCCGCAACCGTCAGTACGGGCCAGTCGGAGCCGAACATGAGTCTCTTGGGTCCAAACGCCGAGAGGGCGACATCAAAATAAGGCCGCAAATTCGCAGCGGTCCAAGTTTTCCAATCCGCCTCAGTCGCCATGCCGGAAATCTTGCAATAGACATTTTCGCGTTTCGCCAGTTCTACCATTCGCTCCCGCCAGGGCGAAAGAATCCCGTCCCGAATTCTCGGTTTGGCAATGTGATCCACCACGAACACCTGCCCGGGATGGCGATCCACAAATTGCAGCGTCTGCGGCAAGTGGCGCTCGAAAATCAGAATGTCATAAGCCAGTCCATAGCCGCGCAGCATGCTGACACCGCGGTTGAAATCAGGGCGAAGTATATAAAAATCGTCCGGCTCATCGTGCAGGATGTGCCGCACTGCCTTGAGTCTGGGGTGCTGCGCGAAGTGTTCCAGAACAGGGGCGGCGCCGGGCTCGGCAAGCGGTACCCATCCAACCACTCCACGAATGAACGGATGTTGCGCGGCAATATCCAGCAGCCACTCCGTCTCCTCTATAGTCTGCCGAGCCTGTACCGCTACCGTCCCCTGCACACACGATTCGCGCATGACGCGCTCAAGCTCCGGGATCAGGAAATCGCGACGAAGCGCCTTCATCTCGTCGCTCATCCAAACATAATCCTGGTCGTTGTACTTCCAAAGGTGATGATGGGCATCGATCATCAACGATAGTTCCATTCCTTATCCAGGTCCGGCTCCAGGATCTTCCGCACTTCCGCCAACAGACTCGCATCGTATGGTTCCTCAAAAGTCTCGACGTTCTTCCGTACTGTTACCGCCTTAGAGGTGCTGAACAATGTTGTCGGTATGTCTGGATTTTGGCTTGAAAATTGCAATGCAAGCCGGCTGATTGAGCTGCCCTTGCTCCGGCAGAACTCGGCGGCTGCGTGGAAGCGCCCTCGGGTTTCAGCATTGGCGGGATGCCATGTGGCTGGCCCTTGATCGGTCAGCAGCCCGGACGCAAATGGCGATCCATTCACGATCCCGATACCTTTTTCCTTCGCCGTCGGCAGCAGATCGAGCAACTGCGTATCGTTCAGGCAATAGTGGTTATGAACCAGCGCGGCATCGACGTCGAACGATGCGAAAATTCGCTTCCATAAATCCATCGGATAGATGCCGAAGCTCACGCCTCCAATCCGGCCCTCCCGCTTCAGTTCCTGAACCGCATCGTATCCCTCGCTCAACGCCCAATCAGTGTGTTTTCTATCCTGGTACTCAATATCGTGTATGTGAATGATGTCGAAGTACTCGACCCCCAACCGCGCGGCGCTCTCATCCAGTGAAGCCCGCACACGCGCTCGCGAATAATCCAAAGTGTCGTTGCCATATCCGTTTGGGTCTGTGTATTTGCCGACTTTTGTGGAGAGAAAATAGCGATCGCGAGCAACACCGCGCAGAGCTTTACCCAGGACCGTCTCAGACCGCGTGCCTCCGTAAGCTGGCGCAACATCGAAATAATTTATGCCGCAGTCGAGCGCGGCATGAACCGCCGCGATCGCCTCGGTCTCGTCCACGGCATGGAAAACCCCTCCAAGCGACGAGGCTCCAAAGCTGAGCCGGGAAACCTCCAATCCTGTTTTGCCGAGCAAACTATACTTCATGACGAAGTACCGCCTTTCTGAAATGTCTAATACCCTGTCATGGAATTGCCGATCGCCAGCACCACGATCGCGGCGATCAGAACCGCAAGCCCCGCATAAAGTGTTCTCAAAGCCCGCGCCGGTGCGCCCGTCCACTCGCGTGTAAGAAAGCCGAAAATATTGGCTACGAGAAGCGTGAAGGCCATGTACACGGCCCATCCGACCGAGGTGCCGAGACGTCCCAGGTAGTATGCGCCCATGCCATAGGGGATCGTGGCAACAAACCAGATGACCCCCATGAGTACACCGTTGAGCCAGTCATAAACCGCATCGGGTCCGACGTTGTTTCGCCAGGTTCCTCGCCTGATCTGCAAGCCAACGAACCATAATAGGAGGGATGCGGTCGCTCCCCAGAAGACGGGCAACCAACTGGCCAACGTTGAGAAGACCGGACTCGCACCGAGCCTTTGGGCTTCTTCGCCAACCCGGCTCGTAAAGGCGAAGCCAAGATTGGCGCAGGCGCTCAGTACGCCGGCTGCCGCGCAAACCAGCAGGGCTCTGCCAAACCCACGCTGCTGCTGCCCGCCGACACTCGCGTTGCGCTCCCGTAGAAAACCTCCCCTGCCGCAGACCACCACTCCGGCGACGCATCCTGCAATGCCGAGCAGAATCACCATTCCGCCTGGTGTGAGAAGATCGGCGGGCGATTTCACCAGGAACGGAAGGAGTGAACCCACCGCGGTGTTGATCCCCATGATGACCGCAAAGCCCACCGACATTCCGGCCATCGTGACTCCATAGCCAAACATGATGGATCCAATGCCCCATCCGAATCCGTATGCGGCTCCTTTCCAGACGGCTCCTGCGCCCGCCGCGCGAATGGCCTCCGGCCAGTTCGGCGTAACAAAAGCGGCCATGGCAAACGGAAGAATCAGCATCATGACCAGGGTGGCTGGTATGTAGATGTTTTCCAGTTCGAATTTCCGGCGCTTCTTCAGCGGGACTGCAAGCCCTCCGCCTGCGACCGCGGCGATGAAAACCAATGTGAATCCCAAAGCAGATGAATGCACGCGAATGTGCCTTCTTTCGGTGTCCCGCCGTTTCCTTCCGGATTTGCCGGCTAGTACGGCGAATTGGTTCAGCCATGTTACATGCGGATTCTAAGTGCCCTCTGCCCGAATCGTCAAGCTTGGTTTCAACTGATACATCCGTGCAGGAGAGAGACAGCCATCTTTATCCGCGAGCTCGCGGGGTAAGGTGGGTCTGATTGTGGAAGAAATCGCCTAGCTGATCGGTCTCAGTGCGCTATTCCGCTCCAAAGACAAGCGCTTGGCGTCACGCTGAACACGGCGAGTAAGTTGGCGAGCACCATGTGACGTTCGCGGCATGGGGTGCCATCTCCAGGGCGATGACAGAAAAGCGGTATGAACTGCTGCGCTATGTTCGTCGTCATCCTGTCCACTGCTGTACAAGCGAGAGAAAGAATTGGTCGGGGAGAGAGGATTTGAACCTCCGACCCCCTGGTCCCGAACCAGGTGCTCTACCAGGCTGAGCCACTCCCCGAAGTTACGCGATGATTGCAATGCGGAGACCGCGGCAACGAAATTCTGAGCCTGCGGTACTTTTCAAAGTGTAACAGAATGAGGAAGTCTCCTTGCGTCACGGCCTGAGGCTTACCGCGACCAGGCCATTCCATCCGCACCCGGACCGGCACCGATGAGTTTATTTACTTTCCACTGCGGCACCGCAATGGCGGCAATCTGATGACTGGTTCCACAGGAAACATACGCCACATCTCCATCGGGTCGGACAAGTATCTCCGTAGGAGCGCTCGGAACGTCAATGCTGTGCACGACCCGAAGCGTTCTCAGATCAATTACCGCAACCTTGTTGATGGATGGCATCGCCACAAGCAGCCAGCGGCCATCTTTGGAGGAGGCTGTTCCATACCCAAGGGCAGGAAGAGCTACCCACGCCGTTACTTTGTTCGTGGAAGTATCGATCACAGCCAACCGGGGTTTTGCCTGGTCGGCTGTGAAGACCCGCTTGTCATCGTTGGAGATGGAGATGCGCTGCGTCTGGCTGGAAACAGGAATAACCGCGATGACCTTGCGTGCCGCCATATCCAGCACCGATACCGTGCCCGGACCGACGTTGGCCGTGTAACCGCGCCGTCCATCGTGCGATATCGCGAGCATATGAGACTCCGCCTGCCCAGTTGGGATGACGCCGACTATCTTCAGTGTGCGCGGATCGACAATCGACACCGTCTTGTCCAGTTCCGTGGTCACGTACAGCAAACGACTCACGGGATCGTACACCGCGCAATGCGGGCGTACCCCATGTCCAAAGTCGACTTTCCCGCGCACGCTGCGGCTGGCAATATCGATCACGTCCATATAGCGGCCGTCTGTCCCCGGCTTTCCGACGCCGGAGTTGCCATAAATCGGCACAAAAGCAGTGCGGCCATCGGGAGAGACGGCAACCTCATGGCCAGTAATTCCACCCTCAGCTACATTCGCAATCTGCCGGCCCGGGCCACGTTCGGTGCCAGGTTCAATAATGCTGACGCTGTGATCGCCCTGATTTGCGACCAGCAGGACCGCTGTCGCACCTGCGGGACGAACTTGAGTTTGTGCCTGAAACGAAATAACAGTCAGGCAAATACATAGAAACGGAAGGCGCGGCAAGCTGAACTTTTTCACAGGCGGGAGTCTATCAGGTTTATGCCAGCATTGGCACGAGATAGACATAAGTCATCGATGCAAGTGGTCTCGCGAACCGGTCTCGCGGCATGTAACAATAAAGATGTCCCCTACTCTCAATGATGAAACCTGCGTCCTCCTCTGCGATCCCTCAGCCGGCACAGATCACGCCGGAATTGCTGCAGCAGCACGGCGTTACGCCGGACGAATATCAGCGCATCCTGACCGCGCTCGCGCGCACTCCGAGCCTCACAGAGCTGGGCATTTACAGCGTCATGTGGAGCGAGCACTGCTCCTATAAATCCTCGCGCGTCCATCTGAAACGCCTGCCTACGGAGAGCGTACGCGTGGTCCAGGGCCCGGGCGAGAACGCGGGCATCATCGACGTGGGTGACGGCTGGGCCTGCGCCTTCAAAATTGAGTCGCACAATCACCCCTCGTACATTGAGCCGTATCAGGGAGCAGCCACCGGAGTCGGCGGCATCCTGCGCGACATTTTTACCATGGGCGCTCGTCCGCTGGCGGTGATGGATTCGCTGCGCTTCGGCCCCATCGTTCCTGAAAATTCCGACGGATCCCTGGTCGCTGTTCCCTCGGCCCTGTTGCATAAAAACCACACCATTATGGAAGGCGTCGTCAGCGGCGTCGCTGGCTACGGCAACTGCTTCGGCGTGCCCAATCTGGGCGGCGAAACCCGCTTTGAACCCTGCTATTCCGGTAATCCGCTGGTCAATGCCTTCGCGCTCGGCATGGTCCGCAAAGATGAGATTTTTTACGCCAAGGCGACCGGCGTCGGTAACCCGGTTCTTTATGTGGGCGCGAAAACAGGCCGCGACGGGATCCACGGCGCCACCATGGCCAGCGAAGAGTTCCACGAAGGCTCCGAGCAGAAGCGCCCCAACGTCCAGATGGGCGATCCGTTCATGGAGAAACTGCTCCTCGAAGCCTGTCTGGAAGCCATGCGCACGGGCGCAATCGTCGGCATACAGGATATGGGCGCTGCCGGGCTAACGTCTTCTTCCTGCGAAATGGGGGCGCGCGGCGGCGTCGGCATTGAAATGGAACTGGACCAGGTTCCGCAGCGCGAAACCGGCATGACGGCCTATGAAATGATGCTGTCCGAATCGCAGGAACGAATGCTGCTGGTAGCCGACCGGGGCCGTGAGGATGAAGTGACCCGCGTCTTCGCCAAGTGGGGCCTCGACGCCGTCACCGTCGGCACCGTCATTGCGGAGCCACGGCTGCGTATTCTGCATCATGGCGTGCTGGTTGCCGACATTCCCAACACTTCGCTCACCGATGATGCGCCGCGGTATCACCGGCCCATCGGCACATGGAAAGCGCCTGTGCCAAGCGAGCCGACGCCAGAAATTTTGCGCCAGTTGGAAGCCCCGCGCGATTTCACTGCCGACCTGAAACGTCTACTGGCTTCGTCGAATATCTGCTCCAAACAATGGGTGTATCAGCAGTACGACAGCATGGTTCAGACCAATACCGCACAGGGCCCGGGTGGGGAAGCCGGGGTCATGCGAATCAAAGGAACGAAGCGTGGCCTGGCCATGGCACTCGACGGCAACAGCCGCTGGTGCTATCTCGATCCCAGGCTGGGCGCAGCGCATGCGGTTGCGGAATCAGCCCGCAAGGTCGCTTGCACAGGAGCCACGCCGGTTGCCGCGACCAACTGCCTGAACTTCGGCAATCCGGAGAAGCCGGAAATCATGGCGCAGCTTTCAAGCGCGATCGACGGCATCGCCGAAGCCTGCACCGCACTCGGCACGCCCATCACCGGAGGCAATGTTTCGCTTTACAACGAGACGAAGGGCGAGGCAATCTATCCCACTCCCGTCCTCGGCATTGTTGGAATCTTAGAGGACGTAACGAAGACGGTCCCGGCGGATTTTCAGCAACCAGGCGATGCAGTTCTCCTGCTGCGTCCCAAAGCTCTGGCCGGGCAGAACCATGGTCTAACCGAATTCGGCTCCTCAGAATATGCAAAACAATTTTTTGGATTGCTGTGGGGAACGCCGCCAGCCCTCTCGCTTCCAGCCGAAGCCAAGCTGCAAAAGCATCTCGCCGAACTCGCAAATGCGGGCCTGCTCCACTCCGCGCGCGATGTTTCAGACGGCGGTCTTGCCGTCGCCCTAGCGGAAGGCGCGTTCGCCCACAATATCGGTATCCATGCGGAAATTCCCTCTCAGTTTGCCGCAAGCCCAATCAGTACGACGTTGACCCTCGCACTGTTCGCCGAACAAGCTTCGCAGGTCATTGTGACTTGCGCAAAAGAAGCGAGAGAAAAGATCCAAAAAATCGCCGGACAAGGTTTGCTCGATGTCATCGCACTCGGAACCACCGTCCCGGATCGCGTCGAGCTAAGCGTGAATGGTAAGCAGGTAATTTCCGACTCCATTGCGAATTTTCGAGAGCCGTGGCTTCTCGGGCTTACCTCAGCATTGGACGCAACATTTCATCGCGAACAGTCCCCAGTGGTTCAGGCATAATGAACGCAGAGATCGAGCCGATGACGCATCCCCAACCAATGCGCGAGGAAGATTTTTCAGCCGACGATCTGCCATTCGACAAGCTGCGCGAAGAGTGCGGCGTGGTGGCCATCCACAACCATCCGGACGCAGCTCGGCAGGCGTACCTCGCGCTTTACGCCTTGCAGCATCGCGGGCAGGAGTCCGCCGGAATCGCCAGCGCGGATTACGAAAATATGTGGAACATCAAGGGCATGGGCCTGGTGTCGGAAATCTTCACCGACGATGTGATCGACAAGCTGCCCGGTCCGCTGGCCATCGGCCATACCCGCTACTCCACCACTGGCGACTCCGCGCTTTTGAACGCGCAGCCAATTCGCGTCGACTCCACCAAGGGATTGATCGCGATTGCGCATAACGGCAATCTCGTTCATCTCGGCAATTTGCGCACGCGCCTGGAACGCGAGGGCGCGATCTTCCAGACCACCAGCGATTCGGAAATCATCGTCCAGTTGATCGCGCACTCGAAACAGCCCACACTGGTCGATGCCATCGCCGACTCCCTGGGCCAGATTGAAGGCGCATTTTCCATCGTGATGATGATGCGGGACCGCATCTTTGCCGCCCGCGATCCACACGGCTTTCGCCCGCTGTCCATGGGCCGCATCGCCAATGACGACGGTTCAGAGACCATCGTTTTCGCCTCCGAAACCTGTGCCTTCGACCTGCTGCGCGCCACCTATGAGCGCGAAGTCAAACCCGGCGAACTGATCATGGTGTCGCGCGACGGCGTTACCTGTCGCCAGTTTTCCTCGGGCGTTCCGCAAAATAGCTGCGTGTTTGAGCATGTGTATTTTTCCCGGCCCGACAGCAAAGTCTTTGGCCGCTGGGTGCAGGAAAGCCGCGAGCAGATGGGACGGCAGTTGGTGCGCGAGTCCCCGGTAGACGCCGACCTGGTTGTGCCGGTGCCGGACTCCGGTGTCACGGCGGCAATCGGCTATGCGGCGGAAAGCGGCATTCCGTTCCGCTTCGGCCTGATTCGCAATCACTACGTAGGCCGCACATTCATTGAGCCGGAGCAGCGCGTGCGCGATTTCGGCGTCAAGCTGAAACTCAATCCGGTGCGCAACCTGCTCGAAGGCAAACGCGTCATCTTGATCGACGACTCCATCATCCGCGGCACCACCAGCCGCAAAATTGTCCGCATGGTGCGCGGCGCGGGCGCGAAAGAAGTGCATCTTCGCATCAGCGGCCCTCCCACCATTTCGCCCTGTTTCTATGGAGTGGACACACCGACCAAGCGCGACCTGATCGCCGCAAATTATTCAGTCCCGGAGATTTGCGAATATATTGAGGCCGACTCGCTCGCCTATCTGTCGCTCGAAGGCCTGCTGGAGGCGTGTCGCGGTGAGGAAAATAACGGTTACTGCACCGCCTGCTACACCGGCGTATATCCCACCAAATGGGTTGACGTGGAAGAGATTCTGCCCGCACCCGCCATGCGTGTATGAACATCGGGATTCGTGAATTCCAGCCCGGCGACGAGCAGGCTTTTCGCACGATCAATGAAGCCTGGATCACTGCCTATTTCAAATTGGAAGAATAAAGATGGCGAAGTCCCGAAGATGTAAAACCATCGCCCTGCACTCGCGTGACGGTTTTCATGGAGCGGCGCCTCTAGAGCACGAGCCGCTCTGCGTTCCTCAGCCCAGGTCGAACAGCAGCACTTCCGCGTCCGTTACAGCCCCAATCTTCACAGAGTCCTGATCGCCGATTGCAACCCCGTCCCCTGCATGGAGCGGCTCGCCGTCCACTGCGATTTCGCCGGATGCAACCTGAACCCATCCATGCCTGCCGCTCAGCGTCTGCCTCAGTTCAGTACCGGAAATAAGCTTGCCGGCGTACATCTCTGCATCGCTGTGGATGAGAAACGATCCTTCTCTGCCATCGCGCGATGCGATCAGGTGGAACTGATCCGGCTGGCTCACAATGGGGAAAAATTTCTGTCCATACTTTGGATCGATCCCCGCCTTGTTCGGCAGCAGCCAGATTTGCAGCATGTGCGTCGTTGTATCTGCCGAAGGGTTCGCCTCGCTGTGCCGAACGCCCGTGCCCGCCGACATGAACTGTACGTCGCCATGCTTCAGCACGCCGCCTGAACCTATTGAATCCTTGTGTCCAAGTTCGCCGCTCAGCACGTACGACAGAATCTCCATGTCCTGATGGCCATGGGTGCCGAACCCCCTGCCCGGCGCGATAAAGTCTTCATTGATCACGCGCAGCGCGCGAAAACCCATGTGTGCCGGGTCCTGGTAGTCGGAAAATGAAAATGTGTAGTGGGTATCCAGCCAGCCATGGTTCGCGCCGCCGCGATCTTTGTTCAATCGAATATCCAGCATCGAAATACCTCCAATTCAGTCCGTCATTCTGTAATTAGATGTACGGAGGAAACAAAAGGTGCGGAGCGGTTCTGCCAGCTTCGGAGCGGACACGAAGCTGGTAAGAATGGATTTGTCATTCCGAGCGGAGCGTAGCCGGGGTCCCCAGCGACAGGTCTTCGTCGCTGGGGTGGGAGCGAAGTCGGAGAATCGCGTTTTGCTGGCAACCATCAGATCCTTCACTTCAGGGCCACAAACTGGTCCGCTCAGCACTTTTAAAACACGCTCTTACATATTCGTGTGCCCATGGCGCATCTCTTCATTGAATGTCGGCTTGGTGTTTGCCAGCGCCTCCGCCAGCACGGCGTGATAATGGTCCGCGCGCTCCAGCAGGCGGGGCGTCGCCGCCGCAAATTGTCCATCGCTGTCCGGCTGCGCCAGTCCCTCCCGGGCTAATCCCGCGGCTGCGTGCTGCAACTGCTCCACAGTTGTATTCAAATATTGCGCGTCCGTCGGGTCGGCAATCCACAGCGGCTGGCCGCCGCCCAGTACGCCGGACAGCCAGTACAGTTTCAGCGCCAGAAAATCCATTCTGCCTTCTTCATCCGTGTCGGTAAAAACAAATTTCTTTTGCCAGCGGCTGTAATAGCGGGTGGTGACCATCACCGGCTGACGATTGCCGCTCTTGATCATTTCAATCTGCCCCTGGTCGAGCGTTTTGCGAATGGCGTTGTAGATGAATGCTTCTGCATAGGGCTGCTCGGGCGCGGGCACAATGTCGGCAAAGGTGACCGTCATGCTGGCCGCGATCTTGGCGTGCAGAGAGCTGGCGGTCCCGTCCTCCAGATGCGCGATGCCATGCACAAGATACGTATCGGCTCCGGATGTCGAGCGATGAAAGGGCCAGGCAAACTTGTCGAAGCGTACAGGCAGACCGGCTCGCGTGACATAGCAGTCAGGCCGCGGATTGCGCAGGCGTAGCGCAGCGTCACGTAAATAATTCGTCATCTCCGGCAGCAGGGAAGGCTTGTGGAAGTCGAACGTATGGGTCAGCTCCAGCCGCAATGTGCGGTCCGCGGCAGTGTCCGCGGAAAGGCCAAAGGTAAAACAGGTCGTGGGTTCACCATGAAAATCCGAGCCAGTCACCACCGATAAAATTTTGAGTCCTGCAGTCCGGGCGGCTGCTTCCATCGCCCCGGTCAATGCGGTCGAGCTTTGGGAACTTACCTCTTGAGGCATTCCTTGATTCCACCTTTTTTGAAAAATCGTTCGTCTCCTTCATTTTACGGGTTCGTTGCTTCGAGATCCCACTGTGCTACACTTCGCGGTGATTTTCCTTGTAGGGAGTCCTCCCGATATGCCACTCTCCAGCATCCTCCGAATTCGTGCGATCCGGACGGTTACGCCAGTCCTTGCCGGCGCATTCCTCGCCGGCAGCTTGCTTTTCGGAAACGTGGCAATCGCGCAGAACACGCTTTCTGCGGTTGAGCAATCCAAAGTCGATGCGATTGCCGAGCAGGTGCTTGCGCAGACGGGCGTGCCGAGTGCGTCGGTCGGAATTGTGAAGGATGGAAAGATCGCGTATGTGAAGGCGTATGGCAAAGCAGAAATCGATCCGCCCGTCGCCGCCCAGCCACAGATGCGCTACAGCATCGGCTCGATCAGTAAACAGTTCACCGCAGCGGCCATCCTGATCCTCCAGCAGCAGGGCAAGCTCTCGCTCGATGAAACCATCTCAACATGGCTGCCACAGTTGACACGCGCGAAGGAAGTCACGCTGCGCGAAGTGCTGTCGCACACCTCCGGCTACCAGGACTATTACGCGGAAGACTACTCCATGCTGCCGATGAAGAATCCAACGACAGCGGATGCGATCCTGAACGAGTGGGGCAAGAAGCCCCTCGACTTCGATCCGGGCACCCAGTGGCAGTACAGCAATACCAACTACGTAATCGCCGGAAAAATCGTTGAAATGGTCAGCGGCATGCCATTGATGAAATTTCTGCAGAAGAACATCTTTACGCCGCTCGATATGCAAAGCGTAATGAATTCCGATGCGCATCAGTTGGAGCAGACCGACGCGCATGGCTACATCCGCCACGCGCTCGGGCCGCTGCGGCCCGCACCGCAGGACGGGGCAGGATGGATGTTTGCCGCGGGCGAGCTGGCCATGACGGCGCACGACCTGCTGCTGTGGGACATCAGCATGATGAACCAATCGCTGTTGCAGCCCGCCTCTTACAAGCAGATGTTTACCGGCGTGAAGTTGAAGAACGGCGACGACACGCATTACGGCCTCGGTGTCGAGATCGCGAACCGCGCCGGCCACATGGTGATTTCGCACAGCGGGGAAGTCTCCGGATTTACCAGCGAAAATCTGGTGATGCCTCAGGACAAAATCGCGATTGCCGTTCTAACCAACCAGGAAGCGGTGAGCGTCGGCAGCACGATTGCCAATAAGCTGTCCGCACTGCTGGCAGGTTTGCCGCCGGCTGAAG